>CAYMFO010000001.1:0-230466 GCA_964389825.1 uncultured Geobacter sp.
TGTTCTCCGTGGTAATTGCTTTTTTAGGATTAATGATTTTTTGCGGTAATTACTTTTTATTTCAGGAGGTGTGCCATGAAGAAAGCCTTTCTAACGTTTGTTTTTTTTGCCTGCCTTGCGCCGCAATGTCTTGCTGAAGACTTTCTCTCCGTTTCCGGCAGGCTCAACCTGCGCGGCGTCATCCCTCTGAATAACAGCAGTCCCACGGAATACCCCAGCCTTCTGGGGCGAGTCAAGATTGACACCAAACCGGCCACATGGCGCTTCCATATGTGGCTGGAAGGCGGCTGGGACGGGAGTGTCGACCTGCCATCCCACGACCATTCCGTTCTCAAAACCTGGGACGAGGTATATCAGAGCACCACGCCGTTCCTGGAGTTCAAGGAGCTGTACGGCGCCTATTCAACGGATTTTCTGGAGATACGCGCCGGTGTCCAGCGTTTTTCCTGGGGAAGGCTCGATGAATACCCGGTCAATGACCTTTTGAACCCGTGGGACAATACGCAGTTTCTGAGGAAATCCCTGGAGGACAGAAAGATCGGTGTCCCGTCCCTTTCCGCGCGGCTGAACAAGGGCAACTGGAACCTGGAAGCGGTTTGGGTTCCGCTCTTCGTTCCTTATCGACTCCCTCTGCCTACCGAGCGTTGGGCGGGTTATAGTGAAATAGCCGCGCTTGGGGAGCGGTCCGATGTGGAAGTGTTGACAAGACAGCCGGAACTCCCGCCCCGCACGCTGAAAAACAGCTCCGCCGGTCTCAGGCTCCAGAATACCGGAAACGTTGATTGGGCCGTTACCCTCTTTCATGGCTATGACCCCAGGCCGGTTTTCAAGACAACCGAACTGGTTGTATCCGCTCAACCCGGCAAGATGCTCATTGATCCGGGAGTTGAGCCGGACTTTAACAAAATGTCCTCAATTGGTATCGATGCTGCTACCGTGAAAGGCGACTGGAGCATTCGCGCGGAGGCGGCCTACGCCTTCGGTCGCTACTTCAACACCAAGAGAGAATTGTGGGGATATCCGGCTGTCATCGCGCCAGGCTCATACAGGTTGAACCCGAACGAACACAAGAGCGATACCATCGAGTATGGCGTCGGGGTTGACTATCGCCTGTTTGAGGATTGTCTGCTCACCATGCAGGCCCAGCAGACAGTGATCATGAACAGGCCTGATACGCTTTATGACAGGAAATTCGAGACCCTGTTCTGGGGCAACCTGAAGAACGGGTTCATGAACCAGAAAGTGGAGACAAACCTGAATCTCGCTTATAACCCGGAGCATGGAGATATCATGGCAAAAGCAAACGCCTGGTATGTCTTTACTGATTACTGGAAGGCGGGATTGACCGCAGTGGCCTTCTGGGGGCCGTATGAATCGCTGTTCGGCAGATACTCCAAGAACGATCAGATCGAGGCGGAGGTCGTCTTCTCATGGTGATTCCGCGGAGCGCTCAAGTGACGGGGGTACAACGATGAAGAGGTTTATTGGAATTCTGCCGGCCGCCGGCATAGCGTCAAGACTGCGCCCCTTCCGGTATCCAAAGGAACTGCTGCCGGTGCTTTTTTCAATGGACGCGACAACCGGCCGCGCCCGCCCGGTTGTCGCCGCGGAGTATTCGCTGCTTGCCATGCGTGACGCCGGGATTGAGAAATGCATCATAATAATCAATGAGGGTAAGCCGGAGATCCTGAAGTATTTCGGAAACGGCGCCGACCTGGGCATGAATCTGGTGTATGCGGTACAATCGAAACCGACAGGGCTTCCCAGGGCCATTCATGCCGCTGGAGACTGGCTGGACGGCGCTCATGTGTGCCTTGCTCTGCCGGATACGATTTTTCGCCCCAGAAGCGCTATTCGGGAAATATGCGGGGAGATTCGAAGCAATGGTTCCGACCTTGTTCTGGGAGTATTTCCTACCGATGAGCCTCAACATCTGGGACCGGTAAGGTATTCGACGGACGGAAGGGTTTTGGAGGTCCGGGACAAACCCGTGGAGACCGACCTCCGGAATACCTGGGGGGTAGCAGTATGGTCGCCGAGATTTACGGAGTTGCTTGCCGGGAGTGTCAATGCATGGGAGTTGAAGGAAAAAGACGAGAAGGAGCATCCCCTTGGCGAGATCTTCGATGAGGCAGTCCGCTCCGGCTTCATGGTACGTTCCGTATCCTTTGAGAACGGGGATTATATTGATATCGGCAAACCGGAAGGGATACACTCCATAATCATGGACGGTCCGGAGTGCCGGTTGGAGTGACCGGCTACCGGCATGGAGCCTTTCTTTTCAGATCAATCCCTTTCATTTCTTCAAGCAATTCGCAGGCCTGATCAATCGGATCAGGCCCGATAAATCGAGCCGACAGCTCCCGGCACCGCTTTGCCACCGATGGGGATGAGAGTAAGGTCCCCGTCTTTTTTGTCAGCAAAGATCCTGTGAATTTTTCTGGCGGTATGAAGTCTCCTACTCCCATTCGTTTCAGTCGCACTGCGTCATCCGGTTGGTTGAAAGCGATGGGCATTATGATCTGCGGTACGCCGGCGGCCAGCGCCTGGGCTACCGTACCCATGCCGCCATGGCTTATCAGCAAAGCGGCATGGGGCAGCAGCGAATCCAGTGGTATATAATCGCAGTGCATAACATTTCCGGGTAACACTTCCGGCAGATGTTCCCGGTATTTTGTAAGAAGAATGCCAAGACAATCCAGAGAGTCGCAGCACTGAACCGCGGCTTTGAAAAAACTTTCAGCAAAACGGTTATAAGAACCTGGGGTAAAGACGAGAAGAGATTTGTCTTTCCGTATGAAATCGGATAATTCCGTGTTCTGTTCCAGCGGCGCCGGAGGATCCCACAGAGGGAATCCGGTAAGAATTGTCTGCTTGGGCCAATCAGGCTGATAGGGGGAGTACCAGTCAGGGTAGAACGCAATAATCCGATCCGGTGAGCAATACCATTTGTCATAATATCTCCGTACTGGCGGCAATCCCAGTTCAGAACGGAGGGAATTGGTTTCCGGACCTAAGTACCGATCAATGAAGAATCGATCCATAATCCACAACTGAAACCGCTTTGAAATCTTTGGAACCCAGTCGTCAAGTATCATCGGTTTCGGACACACTGGTGTAGCATGGAGGCTTCGCAGTTCGTTGGGACAAAGCAGGATTGTCGCCAATGGGACCCCCAGTTTTTCATTAGCGATTCTGGCGCCGAAAAGACCACAGCGAGCCGCTACTACCGTGTTTCCTGTTTCGTAGTTCTCCGCGATAATTTGATAAGTTTCTCTCATCGGTTCAATAGTGCACCATTTGCCGGCGGCATATAATGCCTTTACGGGATCGGAGAGGTCGGGTTTCCTGATAAAGTCATTGAAATTGCTGGAAGATTTAAAACCGATGAATTTCAGTCCATGCGATCTGAAAAGCGGTTCGAAGTGAGGATTTGATACAACCACAACCTCATGTCCCCGGTTTTTAAGCCGCAATCCCAAACCGACATAGGGGTGTATGTCTCCGTAGGTTCCAATTGTTATCAGGAGCGCTTTCATGCATTCAGTCCATTTCTTTGTGAGTTTTCTCCTGTAGTTCTTCCAGAAGCTCACAGACATATTTAATCGCATCAAATCCCTGAAAGCGCTTCGCCAGAGTTGAGCATTTTTCGGAAACATGGATTGAGTCCATGAGTTTCCTCAATTTACATGCCAGCAGATGTCCCGTGAACCTTGAGGGAGGGATAAAGTCGGCTACTCCCATGCGCTTAAGCCTTATTGCATCGTCAGGATGGTTGTATGCTATAGGCATGATTAATTGGGGCACACCGGCTGCAAGGGCCTGAGCAATCGTGCCGATCCCCCCGTGGCTGACCAGCGCGGAAGAGTGCGGGAGCAATGAGGCTAAGGGTACATAGTCGAAGTGGGCTATACTTTTACAGAATTCAGCAGGGAGCAACTGTCTGTGACGTGTGAGAAGTATCCCCCGTTTTCCCAAAGTGTTACAACATTCTACAGCGGCGGAAAAAAAACGCTTTCCATAGTGGATGTATGATCCGGTAGTGAACACGATAGGAGGGTCTCCTGACACAGCGAAATCAATTGCTTCTCGTGACGATTCCAGCCTATTGCAGGGATCCCATCTGGGAAAATCAGAGAGAAGGATGTTTTGAGGCCAATCAGGTTGTGCCGGGGCATACCAGCTGGGGAAAAGCCCTATTACGCGGTCATTTGAAAAACACCATCCATTGAGGAACCTCTTTATTTCCGGCAACCCGAGTTCCTTGCGAAATCTGTTTGTTTCAGGGCCCAGAATTCGATCAACAACAAACCTGTCCATTGCCCAAAACTGAATACGTTTCAATATCCTGGGCATCCAATCACACAGAAGCAAAGGTTTCGGCAGGACAGGGGATTTGAAGATACTTCGCAGCTCGTAGGGAAGAAGTACCAGAGTAGCTAACGGAATTCCAAGATTCTCGCAAGCAATTCTGGCGCCAAATGAATAATATGGCGCTACGGCAACAGTTCCGCCATGCTTGTAATGCTGTGCAATAAAACTATATACTTCCCGCATCGGCTCCAGTGTGCACCACTTGCCAGAGGCAATTAATGCGGATATTGGTTTTCCATGATCAGGCTTGCTGTAGAACCTGGTGTAATCATTGGAGCTTTTTAGTGCGAAGAAATCAATTCCCTGGCTTTTAAACAGCCCTTCGAAGTAACGGTTTCCAGCAGCGTATACCTCATGGCCGCGTTTTTTCATCTGTAATCCCAAGCCGAGGTATGGGTGTATATCACCGTACGATCCCATGGGCAGCAACAAAACTTTCAAGGTTGTTCATCCCCTCTCTGAATCCGAATAATGCTTCCGGCTTACTTTCCGGATTGCCATATGCTACTATCCCGTTCCATGAAGATATATCTTTCAGATCCCTTTGTCTGGGCCTTCCTTGCTATTGCATTAGTGTGGCTGCGCAGGACGTTCATTACCTTTCGCACGCTTCATTCCGTTCCGGTGATACGTCCTTCCAGCGCTTCGGAGGACATTGCGGACTGTCCTCTCGTTTCAGTAATAGTTCCCGCGCGTAATGAAGAAAACAATATTCGCCAATGTATTGTCTCCCTCCTGGAACAGGATTATCCCAGGATGGAGATTGTCATCGCCAACGACAATTCAGTTGACGGAACCGGGGATATCATCCGTTCGTTCGGCGAACGGGTCGTCTGCTTCAACGCGCCTCCTACCCCTCCGGGCTGGACCGGCAAAAATGCCGCTCTGCATGCCGCTGTCGACAAGGCTTCCGGGGAGTGGTTCCTTTTTACCGATGCGGATACAAGGCATGAACGAACCAGCGTATCCTCGGCATTCCGGCATGCATTGCGTCACAATCTGGACTTCCTGACCCTCACGCCGAGATGCCTGGTGGATTCCCTGGCGGAAAAGATGATCCAGCCGGGGGCCATGGGATATATGGGGCTGTGGTTTCCCATTGACAGGATCAACGATCCGCGAAACAGCCTCTGTTTCGCCAATGGCCAGTACCTTTTCATGAAGCGGTCCGCATATCAACTGATGGGCGGTCATGCCGCGGTTCGTGGGGAGATGCTGGAGGACTTTGCTTTCATGAAAAAAGCAAAGCAACATTCCGTGCCTTTCCAGTGCGTCCTCGGTGTCCCGGTCTACGGTACCCGCATGTATGATACCTTTTCCGCCATATGGCGCGGATGGCGGAGGATATACCTCCATGCCTTTGCCAGGGATTGGGCGTCTCTTCTCCAGAAGTCCATAAGTGTCTTTCTTTTCTCTTTTCTCCCTTTTGTCCTGTATGTGTCGGTCCTCGCCCGTTATGCGGTCAATCCTTCCGGTTTCCACGCCGTTATCGTGGGCACGGCCACGATAACGCTGATGATGGTCATATGTACCACTGTCTGCGCGATGATGAAGGTTAAGCTCAGGTATGTAATTTACCATCCGGTAGCGGCCCTGGCCCTGACCCTGATTCTGCTGGACGCCTTCCGCATGGCGGTCACCAACGGGAAAACGCACTGGCGCTGAAACGGGCATGAAAACGCCGTGGGTTTAAGCGGAACCTTCATCGATGGAGCGACAAACCCTTCGGCGAAAACCATCCAGAAGATCCCTTGCGTCTTCCTGGGTGATGTGCCGGGGATCGTGGTTCATCAGGATACGCAACCTCCCCCCGTAGATGTGGGCGCAGAAGGCAGCGTGCATCCGCTGACGCAGCGGTATAACGAAATCAACGGATTCCAGTTTCAGGCCGCCAACAACCAGCTTTCCGTCGTGGCGCGGTAGCGGGGTCATGGCGAAAACCGCCCCGATATTGGAAAAGCAGCTTGTGGCGCGGCAGGTATCTTTCGCCAGAAAACGGGGCAGCCCGCCCGGCAGTCTGCGCGCTATGGCCAGCGACAGAAGGAATGTGTACTGAAGCTGGTTATCCTTGATCAGTTGCATCTCTTCGTGGATTGAGCGGAGCAGAAGGTCCGGCGCCTTTATATCCGCGTGTCCGCGGTCCAGAAACACCAGGCTGAAGCTGTTTGCCATGGGCATCCGCGGATCCGTCGCGCCTCTCAGGCTCATGGGTACCGAGACGCGGAAACAGTCGCCGCCGCTTCCCATGGCGCGTTCATGCCGCCAGTCTGATATGGTGAGAAAAAGGTCCCGCATCAGCAGGTCGCCCGCGTTCACGCGCGCTTTCCTCCCCGCCGCGAAAAGACTTCGCGTGCCGGTCCGGCTCAACTCGAACGTGATGGGGTGCGGGAACGAGGCCGGGCAGCCGGTGACATACTCCTCTTCTCCCCGGACGGCCAGGGGAACCGGATTGTTCCTTATGAATTGCCGCACGCCCCGCAGACCAACCGCCTGCTTGTGCAGCATTTTCAGGAAACCCCGGCAGGTGAGGCGAGGCGCGCCCCTCCGCAAGAGCCTGGCCTGCTCCGGAGTCCGCACTCTGTTATCCAGCCCCGCGCTGCCGGTTAACCTGGCATATTCTATCATCAGGTCTTCCATCAGCGAGAGCAGGCCTTGCGCATCCGTGCAGGCATGGTGCGCTTGAACCAGCAGATCGTGACCGTCCTCCCGGTTCACAACCTGAAACCGGGTGGCTGATTCCAGGCTGAGGTCCGTGAAGCAGACGGGCGTGAAGCCGTTGGCCGAAGTAGCCGCATCCCATTGCACAACTGGAGATATTTCCTGGTTATGCCGCCATTCCGGTATCCCGAAGCGTCTTTTCTTCACAGTGGCGTAGAGAAGGGGATGTCTCGCGGCAACTGACGCGAGCGCCGCCTCGAAATGTCCGGCATTGAGGAAACCGGCAAAGCTCAAGCGGATTACCCCGATCATGGGATGCCCGGGATGATCGTCGCAAAGCATGTATTCTTCCATCGGAGTCAACGGCAATGGAAATAATGGGCGCGTCGGGTTATTTTCTGGCTGGATTGATGGTCGCATGCGGGGTCTGAATGGTTTGGTTATATGGACGGCGCCGTTTCGGGCGCTAAGGGCGGTTCATTTCCGGAGTGATAGTACATTGCGTATTTTTCACGGAGGTCTCTTTTGAGAACCTTTTCCGTAACGCCGGTGGGTAGCCCCTTTTCATCGGCAAAGAATATCTTGCGGGGTGTCTTGTACTCCGCCAGGCGGTCCCGGCACCAGCAAAGGATATCTTCCTCCGTTGCCGGTGAAGACAATTCAACGATGCCGATGGGCGCCTCCCCCTGCAAGGGGTGCGGAACACCTATCACCGCGGCGCGGGCGACCGACGGGTGAGAAGCGATTGTCTCTTCCAGTTCCGACGAGAAGATGGAATATCCTCCGCACTTGATGACATCTTTTATTCTTCCCTTGACGCGGATTAGGCCGAAACGGTTCCGGACCGCCAGGTCTCCGGTTCGCAACCATCCGTCCGGAGTCATTAGCGCCCGGCTTTCTTCCGGGTTTTCCCAATAGCCGCTGGTTATTCCAGGCCCTGATACCTGGCATTCCCCGCTCTGTCCGGCAGGCGCTTCCATGCCATTTTTATCTACGATTCTGACGCGAAATGGGGGGATAGGGATGCACAGGTCTCCGGTGCCTGGAAGAAACGGGACCTTTATTCCCATCATGGCGCTTCCGCCCAGTTCCACCATGCCGTAGAAGTCGATCAGAAGTGGCGGTACAAGCCTTTTGCCGAAGATCCGGTAGAGGGCGCCATAACGGAGAAGGGCCGAGCGGACCGGTTCGGGGAGATGGTCGCTGGCGGATATCCACATGCGGACGCCGGCCAGGCGGCGGGGATCCGGGTCGGCTTTCAGAATCCTGATGAACATGGCGGGAACGCCGATGAAAGAGGTTATGCGGTGTTTTTCAATCATTTCCAGGACCCGCCCGGTTTCAAAACGTTCCAGAAACAGGCCGGGTATGCCGATAATGAGGCCGTACAGCGCGGCGCTTACCGCCATGATATGGGCCCAGGGGAGGGTGAACAGGGCCAGTTCCTTCTTGCGGATGAACGGGGACAGGATGGCCGCCGAAGCGGACCCGCCCAGGAGCGCCCTGCTGGAGAGCATTGCGCCCTTGGGGGCGCCGCTGGTGCCGGATGTGTGAAAGATGGCGACCGTTTCGTCCGGACCGATAGCGGCCGGCGCCAGGGGCGCCTTTTCCAGGCGCTTTCCCGTGAGGCGGAGGAAGGTGGCGTCTATCAGCGGTTCATGGTCGGACTGGATCATGACCGGGACCGCCGGCGCGTCTCCCGGCAGGGAATACTTCTCGTACAGCGGGCGATCCGTGACCATGATACCGGCCTTGCAATGTTTGACGATTGCATGGACTTCCGCTGGCGAAAGGAGGGGGTTCAGCGGGACGGCGACACCGCCTGCGCGGATGATGGCCATGAACCAGCGAAAGCAGCGCGGGTCGTTGGTCTTGTAGATGACGACCCTGTCGCCCTTCGACAGGCCACCCTCTTCCACAAGGAACCGGCTCATGGCGCAGACCTCGTGATGAAGCTCAGCGAGAGTCTGTGTCTTTTGAGGTTCTCCCGAAAGGGAGGTCATGTTTTCATGGTAGCTTACGATCCGCTCGCGGCGCAGGGGAAGGAGTTCATCAAGGAGCGAGGCCACGGTTACAGTCTTGCTTCGCAGCAGCCGTGACACCTTGCTCATGACCGTCCCGCCGGAGGCAGTGACCCCCAATCGGTATCCCTGCAGAAACTGAAGAGTTTTTCCAGGTACAGGGACACGGCGGGCGCTTCAATGCCGCATGGTGAGAGAATCTCTTCAGAATTGGTTGTGTCGAAGACGGTTCTCACCCTGAAGTAAGGGCGATAGGCCGCTCCATCGCGCAGAATACGGCGTCTTTTGCCCCAGAGCGCGATATGCAGCAGGGGGCTGAGGAGATGATAAAAGAGGTTCGGGTTGACGAAGCGGGGAGGCTTGAGAGAAAAGAAGCGAGCCGCCGCTTCCGCAAGCCCGCCCAGGGTCGCCCCGTGCTTCGCGCCGGCGCAGAGGTGAAAGCATCTCCCGATGGCCTTTGTGTTAAAGGAAAGCTCAACAACCGCTTCCGCCACGTAATCCACCGGCGCCAGATCGATGACCGCATCCGGGTAGCCGGGCACGGTCCGCCATCCGTGCTTCGCGTAGATCCTGAGGGGCCAGTAAAGGGTTTTGAAGCTGGTGGTGGCCCCGGTACGGGAATCTCCGACGATAATGCTTGGTCTGGCGATGATCGTGGGAATGTCCTTCATCCGCGACCGGACCAGTTTTTCAGCTTCGCACTTCGTCTGTTCGTAGGTGTTGCGGAACAATTGGCCCACATCCAGTTCATCCTCCCGCGCGAGTCCCTCTCTCTCGCCGGCGACAAAGGCCGTCCCGATGTAGGTAAAACTTTTCAAATCACCGTTTTTCATTGCCTCTTCGGCCAGTTCCAGCACATTGCGGGTGCCTTCCACGTTGACGCGCCGCGCATGGTCGAGGGGATGGTCGAAGCGGACCGTCGCCGCTGAATGAATGACCCTCGTCAGGTCCCTGGCGGCGGCTCTGTAATCCTCCGCTGACAGGCCGCAGCGTTCATCGCTGATGTCGTCCGATGGGTAAACCTGGATGCGCGCAAGCGCGTCCTCGCGATTCTCCGGCGCCGCTACCCTGTCAACCATTGCGCGGAGCCTTTCCGGGATCGAGAGACCTTTTTTCTCTCTCAACATAACCACCAGTCCTGCCCCGGGATACTTCTCCAGCAGGATCTGGATAATCCGTTGCCCGAGAAAACCGGAGGCGCCGGTTACAAGTATCTTTTCACCGGCGCCTGGTGATTCATCATTGGGATAATCAGGCTTGTTCTTCAGGATTTCCGTCATGGCTTGGCGGCGTGTTCGGCCAGTCTGTCCCAGAATTCCCTTCTGGAAAGGCGGCAGCGGGCTGAGGGTCTTTTGTAGAGATCGCTGTTAGTCATGCCTGTCCATATCTCTTGCAAGGACAGTTCACGGATATTTCCGAATGAGCAAGGGGTGAAGTCGCAAGGCGCAACCTCTCCGTTGGCGCGCAGATGCATCTGGACCATAGCGGCCGGGCATCCTTCCGCCGCGCAGGGATAGGCGATGCTGGAAAACATGGTCTGGTGGACTATTCTCGGGTAATCGGGTTTTTCATTGTATCTTTCCCGATAGTCACGCAACCGGTCTACTTCATCATCAGTGAGGGTACACTCGTGATGATTCAGGAGTCGCCCTGTGGGAACGACATCGAAGACGAAAACTTCCAGTACATTCAGAGATTTGGCCAGATCCATCATCGTGTCCATTTCTCCGGAGGCGAGTTTTTCCCTGGTGACAAAGGTGGAGATGCCGGTGGGGATGCCCGCTTGTTGGCAGCGTTTCAATCCTTCAAAGGCCTTTTCGGCAAGGCCCGGTCTGCCGCGGTTGGTGTCGTGAAGATTCGGGTCGGAATGGTCCAGGCTCACGTAGATGCCGAAGAGTCCGGCCTTTTTCAAACGGGCCACGTTTTCTTTGGTAAGGAACTCGCCGTTGGAGAACATGGTACATACGCTTCTCTTCTTATCGACGGTCTCGATGAGTTCGTAAATGCCGTCGAAAAGGAGAGGTTCGCCGCCGGTCAGGACAACGCAGGTCGTACCCAGGTCGACCGTCTGCTCAACGGCGTTTTTAAGCTCCTCCAGGGTCAGGGAGTTATGCTTTTTGCGGACCTCTTCCTGGTAGGGCGCGGCTGAGCAATGCTCACAGGAACACTGGCAGTCATAGGTTACCGCGATGGTTATGACATGTGGCGTCCTCTTCTCAAATGAAGCGGTTTTATTCTCCTGATCTTCCTGTCCCGGATGGATATTGTCTTCCATGATGAGTTTGATTCTTCGACGCGCCACGGGAGAGCCGATGGGGGGGCTCACCAGTGAAAACGCCTTGTGCCCGTTTTCCAGTTCAATAATCTGTTTGTGCATGACAGCATAATTATCCTGGGCGCGTCGATAATTGGCCATGTTGTTTCGGATGGCTGTCCTCTGCCAGGATTTCAGGTCTGAGCTCATGATTCATTCTCCATGCTGTTTGTATCTCGATTGCCTTCCCGCGCCGGGTGTGGCCGGGAGGCATCCGGTGAAGATATATTTTCGGCTCCGGCGCCTAAGGTCCGATGCATGTATGCGACGCAAAGGTTCCACATAGGACGGGGGGGACGCCTGTAGGTCGGGTTTTAAAACGCTTGAACTTGAAGTCACTATAGCGAAGGGGGTAGTGAGAGTCAAGGCTGCTGGTTAATGTGTTAAACAATTAATTATAATAAATATTTATGGGCATCAGGTAATTGTTTCAAGTGGATGTGCGTGCTTGTGGAATATCAGCTTCGCGGTTGGCATCGGGTCATGGAACCTTTCTTCGGGAAGAAGGATGGCGCCTTCGAAATCCCGGAAGATTCGCGTGAGTTCTCCAGGCGCCAGCAGGTATTCCTTGTTATGGTTATGGGGCACATACGGGGAATCAAGGAGGGTGTCGAATACGAGGACTCCCCCGGGATTGAGGGCCTTCACGGACAGGGGTATCATGTCCCTGATCAGAAAGTTGATGTTTATGATCAGATCGAATGATTCAGTGAAGGCGTAGTTCTCCAGGTTCAGCCGGCGAAAATCTATCCTGAGCCCTTCGCGATCCATCCATGTCCGGGCCTTTTCCAGCCCGGCGTCCGAGATGTCCAGCCCCAGAACATCGAATCCATGTCGTGCGAGGAAGATGCTGTTTCTTCCTTCACCACAGGCGATGTCCAGAGCGCGCCTGCCGGGAACCATGTTTTTGATGAGATCAATATTTTCCGACAGGTAAACGGACGGATTCAGGCCCAGCACGCACTGTTCGCTACGGAAGCGTCCATCCCATTTCAACAAATCCTCGCGGTTCGGTTCTCTGTCCATGTCTCTGTTCTCATTTCTTTTCCTAGAAACGGCATTTGATGACGCAAAGACGCAAAGAAATCCAAATAGCCGCGGAACAAGCTGGTATCACCGGCCAGGTGTATGGTCTCATTTGACAAGTTCTTGATTTTCCTTCGCGTTCTTTGCGGCTTTGCGTGAGGCTGCCATTTTGAGGTTTATTTTTTGTGTCTCATTGTCTCTGGAATGCCGCTTAGGGTCAAGAATGAAGTTGCCGTTGCTTCCATCGGATTTTTTTGTGAACAAGCCTTTTTTTATTCAGATCGGGAAAAATCAGCCGATACGATATATGAACCTTCATCGCGCGGTCCATGAGAATGAGGGCATATGAGCGGAGCTTCTTCGTGCGCGCATTGCGCGGACATTTCCGTCAATCCGCGTTCAACATACAAGGAGCAAAACGGGATGAACACCGAGCTTGAAATGACCCTCATGCGTTTGCGGCGGAAAGTGAAAGAGCTGGAGGAGCAGATAGCCGAGCGTGAGAGAGCCGAATCGGAACTGAAAAAGAGCGAGGAAAAATGGAAGTCCCTCTTTGAAAACCTTCCGGGCGGAAGCTTTATCGTAAACCATGATTACATCATAGAGGATGTGAACGATGTCCTGTGTGACGTGACCGGCTATTGCAGGGATGAGTTGATAGGTCAGCAATGCACCATCATCTGTCCGGAAGGACCCCACAAGTGCCCAATCTTCGATCTGAACAAGGATCGCATCGACAATAATGAGACCGCCGTCAAGGCCAAGGGGGGGACTCTTGTCCCCGTTATAAAGAGCGCCCGCGGGATTCCGTTTGGCGACAAGGAAGTGATCGTTGAAAACTTTCAGGATATTACCGACCGCAAACACCTGGAGGAGCAACTGCACCATGCCAGGAAGATGGAGGCCGTGGGTCAGCTTGCCGGAGGCGTGGCCCACGATTTCAACAATATCCTTACGGCTATTATTGGATACGGCACGCTCCTTCAGGCAAAACTTCCCGAGGGAGACCCATGCCTGACAAGGGTGAGGCAGATCCTGAGCGCGGCGGAAAAGGCATCCAATCTTACCAGGAGCCTCCTTACTCTGGGAAGAAAGCGGGTGGCCGAGCTGGAACCGCTTTGTCTCAATGAGTGTGTCGCGGGGATAGAAGGACTGCTCAGGAGCCTCATCCCCGAGGATATGGAATTCACGGTCCGGCTGGATGAGGACATTCTGACGATTATGGGAGACAAGACCCAGATGGAGCAGATCCTCATCAACCTCATCACCAATGCCAGGGACTCCATGCCGGATGGTGGTTCGATAACCCTCAGCCTTTCTTCCTTCCATGTGGATGAGGGTTTCGTTGAAACGAGGGGTTTCGGTCAGCCTGGCGGATACGCCGTGCTCACTGTCACGGATACCGGAGAGGGGATGGACAGCGAGACCAGGGATAGGATATTCGAGCCGTTTTACACTACCAAGGGAACCGGCAAAGGCGCAGGTCTGGGACTTGCCATCGTCTACGGAGTCGCCCAGCAGCACAACGGGTTCGTCGAGGTCTTCAGTGAAACCGGAAAGGGATCCAGCTTCCTGGTATATCTGCCACTTATAGAGGATGCCGTCGGGATTAAGGAGGTTGAGGAGGAATCGAAGGATTTGTCCGGAACGGAAACGGTCCTTCTGGCGGAGGATGAAGATTCAGTGCGGGAGCTGGTGTGCGCCGTTCTGGAGGGCAACGGTTACAAGGTGCTTTCGGCGAGCGACGGCATTGAGGCCGTGGCGAAATTCAGGGAACACCGGGATGTTATCGACCTGTCGCTGTTCGATGTTATCATGCCTGGAATGAACGGCAAGGATGCCTATGATGAGATACGGAAGTTCGCTCCGGAGGCGAAGGTTCTGTTCATGAGCGGCTATACGGGAAATATCCTGAACAGCAAGGGAATTATGGAAGAAGGGTTGTCCTTTATCGCCAAGCCGGTTTCTCCGGGCAAGCTTCTGGGCAAAATAAGGTCTATTCTTGACGCATGACGGGGCCATGGTCGCGGACGGAGAGATGAGGCGAATGTGATCACCCTCCGCTGTTATCCTTTTTCCGTGTTTCCACGAAGTTCTTCACGGCCGCATAGGCATAATCCGGGATTTCAATGAACTCAACGCCGAACCCGGTCGGAAGAGAAGGTTTCCTTCTGTATTGCGGTCCGTTCAGCCACGCAACCCTTCCCTTTGATGAGATTGCGACCTCTTCCGGTTCCTGGAGAGTGAAGGCGAGCGTAAGCTCCGTGTTTTCCTTTACGTCCAGGTCGCTTGCCAGATATGTTCCGCCGATGCTCAGGTCCGCGCTTTCCGCGTGGAGGGTTGACCCGTTCATCCTGTAAGTCATGGTTGTGCGGCACGGAATGCGTGTTTCCCGCCTTTCCACGGAAGAAAGATGTTCATGCGCCTTTTCCAGGAATATCCTCCTGTCAATCGGTTTCGTCACGTAATCATCACAACCGGCTTTCCCGCAGAGTTCAACGTCTTCATCTCTTCCCGATGAGGTGACCATCACGACCGGTATGGAACCGAGTTCGGCGTCCGCTTTTATCTCTTCACAGCACGCGGCCCCGCCCATCCCCGGCATATGGAGGTCCATGAATATCAGGTCGGGGCGTTCCCTGCGCGCCATCTCCAGCGCCTCTTCGCCATTGGACGCGGTAAAAACGCGCACCGGCGAGAGCCTCAGAAAACTCTTTTCCAGTTCAAGGAACAGCTTCGTGTCATCCACCAGCAGTATTTTCTTCGTTGTCATGTCACGTTACCTCCCTGATCACCGGATGGCTATACCTATTTATTAATCACAAAAGGATCTTTTGTCCAGATGAAACAAGAGCGCCCGGACGATACCGGGGATTAACCTGACGGCAATACCGCTTGATTCCCGTGTTTGAGGAGATGCAATGCCTGGGACAGGGCTATGGTTGATATGTATCTTGAATGGACGGCCTGACCGGATCGGGCATGCTCATCGTTTGGCTGGAAAATCCATTGCGCTCAAGGAAATCAAGGGTTGCCGCCAGACCTGGTATCCCGGTTCTGCCTCCTATGCGGGTGCATTTCAGCGCCGCCACCGCGGAGGCGAAGCGGATGGTATCGGACAGACTGCTTCCCCGGAGGATGCCGAAAAGATATCCTCCGTGAAAGACATCACCAGCGCCCGTTGTGTCGACTGCATTTACTGGAAATGCCGGAACAGTGATGATTTCTCCGTCTCTGAAGGTTACGCTTCCCCGTTTGCCGAGGGTAATTGTGACCACCGGCGCTTTCAGCGCCTTTGCGGTGGAGAGAAAGCTCTCCGGTCGGCCGTCCCAACCCAGGTCAAGGGCGAATTGCTCCGCCGCCACCAGGTAGTCGCACAATTCGGCTAGATCCAGCATGCCCGGACGGACCCTTCCGGCATCGAGCATGACGGGTATATTGCGCTCCCTGGCCTGTCGGGCGGCGAACATCGAAACCTCCGGCATCAGTCCGTCCAGAAGGAGAAAATCGCAGCCTTCCAGAAAGTCGGGCGGGAGTTCGCCAGGAAGGAGCGGATTCCCTGACGGACGCCTCCAGAATATGGTTCGCGAGCCCGTTTCTTTTTCAATGGCGATGAATGCCGTTTGGGAGGACGCGTTGCTCCTGGAAATAAGGCCGCGGACGCCGATTCCTTCCGTTATGAGCGATTCACGGATCCGGTCCGCCTCCGTATCGTCTCCGGTGACGCCAAAGAATTCACAGGGGGCGCCCAGGCGTGACAGGGCCACCAGGGCGGTTGCCACCGGTCCGCCGCCCTGTTCATGCCACTCCTCTACTTCCAGTTTCGTGTCAGGTTCCGGGAAGGATGGGACCACCGCCAGGTAATCCCACGCGCATTGGCCTATGCCTATGACACGCATGCGCGCCTCCCTGGCGGCCGGTGTGCCATTGGAAGAATACTCAGCGTCGTCATTTCTTCTCGTCCTTTTCTCCCTGCCCGGAAAACTTCTTCATGCACTCCAGCATCTCCCGCAGTCTTGAATCCACCCCGCGGTTTATGGTCCCTTCAGGATAACTCCCGTCAGGTTGTCTTTCTCCCGCCGGAATGCCCGTGAGGATCTCGATGCCCTGGTCGATGGTCTCCACGCTCCAGATGTGGAACTTCCCTTCCCGGATCGCTTCCACCACCTCATCCTTCAGCATGAGGTTGCGCACGTTGCTTCTGGGGATCATCACTCCCTGATCGCCTGTAAGTCCCTTTGCCTTGCATACGGCGAAAAAGCCTTCGATCTTGTAATTAACCCCGCCGATGGGCTGAACCTTGCCCAGCTGGTTGACGCTGCCCGTTACCGCTATTCCCTGGCGGATCGGCGTTCCGGAGAGTACGGAAAGAAGGGCGTACAGCTCCGTAGAGGAGGCGCTGTCACCCTCGACGCCTTCGTATGACTGCTCGAAACAGATGGAGGCGGAGAAGGAGAGAGGTTTGTCGTGGGCGAATTTTCCTCCCAGGTAACCTGTCAGGATCAGGACTCCCTTATCGTGGATGGGACCGGAGAGCTTTACCTCCCTCTCGATATTCACCATGCCGCCGCGACCCAGGAAGACCCGCGCTGTAACCCTGGATGGTCTGCCGAATGCATAATCGCCCAGGGTTATCACCGAAAGGCCGTTCACCTGCCCCACTTCGGCGCCGTCGGTGTCCACCAGGAGGGTCCCTTCTTCGAAGAGCTCCTGCATCCGCTCTTCAATTCGGTTGCTCCGGAATATCTTTTCTTCCACCGCCTGCTTCACGAATTGCGCGGTTACTTCGGTTCCGCCCGCCCTTCGAGTCCAGAAATGGGCTTCCCTGATCAGGTCGGCAATCTCCATGAACTGGGTGGAGAACTTTTCCTGGTCTTCCACCATGCGGCACGAATATTCGATTATGGTTGCAACGGCGCTTTTGTCGAAGGGGAGAAGATTCTGTTCCTTGCAGTGAGACGAGATGAACAGCGCGTAATCCTTTATTACCTCCGGTGTCCGGTTCACCTTGCTGTCGAACTCCGCCTTGACCTTGAAGAATTTGCGGTAGTCAGGCTCTATGTAGTACAGAAGATAGTAGATCCAGGGGGAGCCGATCATGATGATCTTGGCCTGCATGGGTATGGGGTCCGGTTTGATGGAAACCATGGTGATGATGCGGTACTGCTCCATGATATCCTCTATCTTGATTTCGTTGTTGCGGATGCAGCGCTTAAGGGCGTCCCAGGAAAAGGGGCTGAGGAGCACGTCCCGGGCGTTGACAACCAGATAGCCGCCATTGGCCCGGTGAAGGGCGCCGGCCTTGATGAGGGTGAAGTTGGTGGTGGCGACCCCTCCCATCTGCATTACGTGATCGACACGGCCGAACAGGTTGTTGTAGGTGGGATTGGCCTCGAACACCACCGGCGCGCCGCACTGCTCGCAGTTGTCCACAATGAGGTTAACCGAGTAGCGTTCGAAGGACGGTGTCTGTGTCGGGAGTTTAAGCCCCGGGAACGGGGTTTGCTGCTGTGCTCCCTTGAAATCCTCCAGATTCAGCAGTATGTCCTCCTGGACGTCTTCCAGGTAGGTGATGACATGGGGAAACTCCGCGTATTTTGCCTTCAGCGGTTCGATATGGTGTCCCACCGCGGAAAGCCCCAGGTTCCTGTCCAGTTTGGCCAGAGCTTCCTTTACCTCTTTTTCGTTTTCCCGGATCTGGCTGATGAGGTCGCTCAGTTTTTCCTTGAGCTCGTTGCCGATGGCGTCGATCTTTTCCTGCTCATCGGGCGCCAGGGCGTCGTACTCTTCCTGCGTGAGATTGCGTTCTTCCTTCTGGGGGACCATCACAAGCCCTGAAACGGTCCTCTGGAGGGCGAACCCCTTCAGTTGCGCCTCCTGTTCCAGGGCCGAGAACATGGTGTTGTTCCGTTCCTGCTGCTCCTGAACAATGGTGGTCTTGTTGTTTTCGTATTCCTTGCTTTCCAGCGCCTTCGGTATGTCCGCCCTGACCCCGGCCAGCAGTTCGCGCATGTCCTTTTCCAGCTCATTGCCCATGCCGGCGGAGAGGGCGAGGGCGGTCGGGGTGTCGGGCGATTTGAAATTGTATACATAGCACCAGTCGCTTGGCGCCGGTTCCTCCCTGGCCCGTTTTTTCAGGATGTTCATTATGGATGAAGTGCGGCCCGTCCCGGCTTCTCCGGATATGTAGAGGTTGAAACCCCGTTCGGTCATTCCGAGGCTGAAATCGATGGATCGCAGCGCGCGTTCCTGGCCGATGGTTCCTTCCAGTTCCGGAAGGTCGTCAGTGGTGGCGAAATCAAGCATCTCAGGGTCGCAGACCCATCTGAGATTCTCGAGGGGAACCCTGAGGTCGTTGTCGCTCATATCAATCCTCCTTGGCATAAAACTGGATTCGGCGGAGGTAACAATTCTCCGTGTCCGCCGGACGGCGTCGTCGGCCGTTGCATATTAATCTTGAAAAAAGCGGTCTCACGCAAAGCGCGTATTCTTTGTCATCGCGTCCAGGGCCGACTCCCTGAGGGCTTCCGAAAGGGTGGGGTGGGGGTGCGGGGTCAGGGCGATGTCTTCGACGCTCCCGCCGTAGGCCATGACGGTGACCGCCTCGGAGATAAGCTCCGAGGCGCGCGGTCCGATGAGATGAACGCCCAGTACCCTTCCGGTTTGCCCGTCGGAGAGTATCTTGGCAAACCCGTCGGTGTCCCCCAGGCAGCGGGCCCTGCCATTGGCTGAAAAGGGGAACCTGCCCACTGAATAGCGCGCATCCTCTTCCTTAAGCTGTTCTTCCGTCTTTCCCACTGAGGCCACTTCCGGTCTGGTATAGGTCACGAAAGGGAGGAATTCGTATTCCACAAGGGATGCCTGGCCGGCGAGCCGCTCCGCGAATACCGTCCCTTCGGACATGGCGCGGTGGGCAAGGAGAGGTCCGGGAAGCATATCTCCTATGGCGTATATGCCTGGAGCGCTTGTCTGAAAGTTCTCGTCAACGAGTAACCGGCCGTTGTCGTCCATACGGATTCCCAGCTCGGATAATCCGGGGCCGTCGGTCTCGGGGATTCTTCCCGCGGCGACGAGAATCCTGTCGCACTCCAGCTTTTCCACCTTTTCGCCCGACGCGACATACGCCATTGCCCTGCCGTCATGGATTTCGGCGCGTTCGATCTGCGCCTGGAACAGGAAACGCATCCCCTGCTTCATCAGCGTCTTGTGCAGCGCATCAGCGGTCTGACGGTCGGCGTGCGGGAGGATCGAAGGTAACTCCTCCACAACCGTGACCCGCGAGCCAAGCCGGTTCCAGACCGATCCCAGTTCCAGACCGATAACCCCCCCGCCTACCACCAGCAGGCGAGGCGGTACCGCCGGGAAAGAGAGGGCCTCACGGGAACCGGCTATCACAGCGCCATCCATGGGGAGGCCGGGAAGTTCGACGGAGCGGCCGCCCATTGCCAGAAGGACCTTTTTCCCATTGATGAGACGGGGGATTGCCGGGGCGTCCGGAGATGTTACCGCAACCACCTGGAGTCCGTCTTTTCTGGCGCCGACGGGTTTGCCGTTTCCCTGTATGTATTGAACCCTGTTCTTTTTCAGCAGAAAGGCGATGCCGTCGCCCAGCTTTTTCACAATCTCTTCCTTGCGGGCCATCATCCGCGACAGATCGAGGGCCGGTTTGTCCAGCATGATGCCGTGGCCGGAGAGTTGATGCCGGGCAAGCGAATACAGTTCGCTGGATTCCAGGAGGGCCTTGCTGGGGATGCACCCTTCGTGCAGGCAGACCCCTCCCGGTGTCCCGCGTCTGTCCACCAGCGCGGTTTTCATGCCCAGTTGCGCGGCGCGCAGGGCGGCGGTATAGCCGCCGGGTCCGGCGCCGATTACGATAAGGTCATATATTTCTTCGGGCATCAGAAAGAACCTCCGGAATCATATTCATAAAAAAAGAGCGACCCTTAACCTCCCAGCAGGGATTCTTCCGGTTCTTCCACGCACTCCCGGACCTTTTTCAGAAACAGCACCGCTTCCCGGCCGTCGATGAGCCTGTGGTCGTAGGTCAGAGCCAGGTACATCATGGGACGGATCACCACCTTGCCCAGGAGGGCCACGGGCCGGTCCTGAATGGCATGCATGCCGAGCGTGGCGCTCTGGGGCGGGTTAAGGAGGGGTGTGGAGAGGAGGGAACCGAATACCCCGCCGTTGCTGATGGTGAAGGTCCCTCCCTGCAGATCCCGGATATCCAGATGGTTGGTCCTTGTTTTTTCGACGAAACCGTCGATTGCCCTTTCGATATCGGCAAAACCGAGACGGTCGGCGTCACGGAGAACCGGGACAACGAGCCCCTTTTCGGAGCTCACGGCAATGCCTATGTCGAAGAAGTGCTGTCGCACTATATCATTGCCGTCGATACGCGCGTTCACCTCCGGGAATTCTTTCAGCGCCGCCACGCACGCATTGACGAAAAACGGCATCAGTCCCAGGGAGAGGTCGTGTTTCTCGCGGAAGTGGTCCCGGTACTTTCGTTGCAGCGCGATGACGCGGCCCATGTCCGCCTCATTGAAGGTAGTGGCCATGGCCGTTTCGCGGCGCGCTTCGGTCAGGCGTTCCGCGATTCGCCCGCGGATTGGGCTCATGGGGGAACGGGTGGCGCGGCGCCCTTGCGGGATATGATAGTCGGGCGCCTCCTCGGATCGGACCCGCTCCGCCGAAGCCGGCGCCTTTTCGGGCGCGGGTGGCGATGTGACGGCATCATCCGGCGTCGGCGCCGCGGGTTCCGTCTCCGGTTCCTTTGCTTGCTCCGATTCCGGTTCCTTAACGGGGTCCTTCATGGGTTCCTTCAGGGGGGCCTTTGCCGGGGAGAGAGCCATAACGTCCTCAGCCAGGACCCGGCCATTTTTTCCACTTCCCTTGATGGTTTCCGGCCTGAGGTCTCTTTCCCTGGCAAGCTTGCGGGCCGCCGGGGAAAGGGGAGGGTGGTTATGGGCCGGGACGGGTTCGGCGGTCTCCCGTCCGCCGGATGCGCGGATGGAACCGATCACCGCGCCGATGGCCACGGTAGAACCCTCCGGAACAAGGATGGAGAGGATGCCGTCCGCCTCGGCGTTCAGTTCCAGGGTAACCTTGTCCGTTTCCAGCTCGCACACCGGCTCTTCGCGGCGCACCGCTTCGCCGTTTTTCTTTCGCCATCTGGCCACCAGGGCTTCCACGATGGACTCACCAACTTCGGGGACGCGAATATCCATTTATTGCTCCAGATTTTTGATGTTGCTACGGCCTGGCGAAGGCTTCTTCCAGGATTCTTTCCTGTTCCTCCCTGTGACGGCGCGGGGAACCGGTCGCCGGGCAGGCCGATTCCTCTCTGCCCGCGTACGCCGGTTCCTTGCCGGTGATTGCCGTCAGGCAGGGCTTGATATGGGACCATGCGCCCATGTTGCGCGGTTCCTCCTGGACCCAGACGAATCCGCGGACGTGGCGGAAGCGGCCCAGTTCCTCCCGCAGGAGGTCTTCGCGCAGAGGATAGAGCTGTTCCACGCGCACGATAGCGATGTCTTTCCGCTCCTCCCTCTGTCTCTTCTCCTCCAGTTCGTAGTACAGTTTACCAGAACAGATGAGCGCCGTTCCCGTTTTTTCCGGGTCTGAGTCTGACGGCAGAACCTCCCGGAACCATCCCGACGTGAATTCCTCGAGACGGGAGACGCAGAGGGGGTGGCGCAGGAGGCTCTTGGGCGTCAGCGCCACCAGGGGCTTGCGGAACGGCTGGCGTATCTGGCGGCGCAACAGGTGAAAGTATTGGGATGGCGTGGATGGAAAGGCTACCAGCATGTTTTGGTTGGCGCACAACTGGAGAAACCGTTCCGGCCTGGCGCTGGAGTGTTCGGCGCCGTGGCCCTCGTAGCCGTGGGGGAGGAGGAGGGTCAGCCCGTTGGCCCGTCCCCATTTGGTTTCGCCGCCGGCCAGGAACTGGTCGATGATTACCTGTGCGCCGTTGGCGAAATCACCGTACTGGGCCTCCCAGATGATCAGGTCGCCAGGGGATTCCAGGGCGTAACCGTACTCGAATCCAAGGACCGCCGCTTCGGAGAGGGGGCTGTCGCAGGGGTGAAACCTCGCTCCCTTGCCGGCAACTCCCTTGAGCGGCGTATGCATCCCGTCGGTCAGGATATCGTGGAGAACGCAGTGCCGCTGGCTGAAGGCGCCGCGCCGGCTGTCCTGGCCGCTCAACCGCACCGACACGCCTTCGTGGAGGAGGGAAGCGAAGGCCAGTCCTTCCGCGTTGGCCCAGTCGATCCCTTTTCCCGATGCGACGGCCTCGCTACGCTTGCGCAGAAGCGCGGCGACTTTCGGGTGAGGCGTGAAACCGGCGGGGAGTCCGCACAGGGCGGCGGCCAGGGAGAGGAGTGTTTTTCCGGATACGCCGGTTTCCTGCTTCATGGGGGAATAATCGCCGGGAATGCCCTTCCAGCGTCCGAGAAAGGGGGGCGGCGCTGGGGGCTGTTCCCCGGTGAAGGAAGATTCCAGGCGATGGTTTATTTGATCCATCATCCCTTCAATGGCGCCGGCCGCGACCCCCTCTTTCCGGATGCGCTCTCCGTATGTCTTGTGGACCGGAGGGCGCTCCTTGATGGCCGAGTAGAGCAGTGGCTGGGTGAACCATGGTTCATCACCCTCATTGTGTCCGTGGCGGCGGTAGCAGATGAGTTCCACAACGGCGTCACGGCCGTATTCCCGGCGAAAATCCAGGGCGAGGCGCACTGCGTGGACCGCGGCTTCCGGGTCTTCGCCATGGACGTGAAAGATGGGCGCGTCAATCATCCTGGCCACATCGGTGGCGTAGTTGCCGGAGCGCGCGTCCGCCGGCCCGGTGGTGAAACCTATCTGGTTGTTGAGCACGATGTGCAGGGTCCCGCCGGTCCGGTATCCTTCCAGGCGGGACAGGTTGAGTGTCTCCGCGACCATCCCCTGTCCGGAAAATGCCGCGTCTCCGTGGATGAGAAGGGGAAGGACCCTGGCCGTTCCTCCGGCGCCGAAGCGGTCCTGGCGCGCCCGGGCCTTCCCTTCCACCACCGGGTTGACGGCCTCCAGGTGACTGGGGTTCGCGGCCAGCGTCAGGTGGACGGATACCCCCGAGTCGGTCGTTATGTCGCTGGAAAAGCCCGCGTGATATTTTACGTCTCCATCACCGGCGAATCCCTGGTCTCCCTCGTCCCGGAATTCGGCGAAGGTGCTTTCATACGGCTTGCCGAAGATATTCGCCAGGACGTTCAGCCTTCCCCGGTGAGGCATGCCAAGTATGATATCCGTTACGCCCGATTGGGAAGCATGGCGCACCGCCTCGTCAAGGAGAACAATGAGGGTTTCGCCTCCCTCAAGGGAGAAACGGGTCTGGCCGGGAAACTTCCGGTGCAGGAAGGTTTCGAACAGGTATGCCTCCAGCAGTTTGCGCATGATGGAAAGCTTTTCCCCGGGGGAAAGGATGGAGCGGTTCCGGCATGACTCCATTCGTTCCGCGAGCCCGCGCCATATCCCGGGTTCCCGGATGTGCATGAATTCCACTCCGAGGGAGCGGCAGTAGGTCTCCCGCATCACGGACAGGATAGCCCGAAGGGTGGCTTCTCCTTCAGGAAACCCCTCCGCGGGGAACATTTCGTCAAGGTCGGCATCGCACAGGCCGAAAGCGGAGATATCCAGGAGGGGGTGTTCCGTCCCGCATGGGGAGAGGGGATCAGTGCAGGCCAGGAGGTGGCCCATGTCCCTGTGACGCTGGATAAGGGCTTGAGCCGCCGCCGGTTTCCGTCCATACTCGGGTGAAACGGGTTCCGGTTCCGGAGAAAGACCGGTCTCGAAACCGTTGAAGAAGGTGTCCCATTCAGGGGGGACCAGGGCTGGAGATTCCTTCCAGATACGGTACTGCTCTTCTATCCATTGGGGGCTTGCATTGTCGGGAAAGCTCATGGAAGACTCCGGGGATGCTCGGTTTGCGGACGGCGGAGGAGAGCGTTGAGGAGCAAAGCGGGCACAGTATAGCAAAACTGTAAAAGGTTTCAAACAACTAACGACTATATTCATTAATTCCGGTTAGTCGAGGGATTTCTCAAATGTGAATCCAATCGGCGCCAACAGGGATTGTCTAGTAGCGTTCCCATGTGCTATGGTTCCCGTCGAACTTTCCGGGGTATCCCGGACCTGCCATGCAAAGGAGAATCACCATGTCCAACTCATTCACCCCCCGTTCCTTGCTCGTCACTGGAGGAGCGGGGTTCATCGGTTCCAACTTCATCCACCACTTCCTGGGAGAGAATCCCGGCGTCCGCGTTGTCAACCTGGATATCCTGACCTATGCCGGCAACCTGGAAAATCTGAAAGGGGTGGAGTCGGACAGCCGCTATTCATTCGTCAGGGGAGATATCCGCGACAAGGAACTTGTGGCTTCCATCCTCTCCCGGGAGAAGATCGACTCCGTGGCGCACTTCGCTGCCGAGTCCCACGTGGATCGCTCCATCACCGGACCGGAGGTCTTCGTGAGCACCAATGTTCTCGGCACCCAGATTCTGCTGGAGGAGAGTCGCAGGCATCGGGATTCGGGCGCCGTTGACGATTTCCGCTTCCTCCAGGTTTCCACGGACGAGGTATACGGCAGCCTCGGTCCCGAGGGTTTCTTCACCGAGAGCACGCCCCTTGCCGCCAATTCTCCCTACTCGGCCAGCAAGGCGGGCGCCGACCTGCTGGCGCGCGCATACCACGAGACCTACGGCTTTCCCACCCTCAACACCCGCTGCTCCAACAACTACGGGCCGTACCAGTTCCCGGAGAAGCTGATACCCCTCATGATCCACAATATCCTCTCGGAGAAGCCGCTCCCTGTTTATGGCGACGGTCTGAACGTGCGTGACTGGCTCCATGTGAAGGACCATTCGCGGGCGGTGGAGACCGTGCTGAAGCGGGGCGTCCCCGGCGGGGTCTACAACATCGGCGGCAATAACGAATGGCGCAATATCGATATCGTGAATCTCGTCTGCGACCTTCTGGACGGCAAACTCGGCCGCGCCGCGGGGACGAACCGCAAACTGATTACCTTTGTCAAGGATCGGCCCGGCCATGACCGGCGCTACGCCATCGACGCTTCCAAAATGCGGAGCGAACTGGGGTGGTCGCCTTGCTATACATTCGAAACCGGTATCAACGAGACCATCGACTGGTATCTGGCCAACCAGGAGTGGGTGCGGGAGGTTACCTCCGGCGCCTATCGCGACTACTACGAAAAGATGTACGGAGGCCGCTGATGATAATCGTTGCCGGCGCCCGGGGCATGCTCGGGCGCGACCTTCTGGCGGTTTTCGGCGGCGAGGCGCGGGGCGTCTCCCACCAGGAGATGGAGATAACCGATCCTTCGTCGGTTTCGGCCTTGCTGGCAGCGCTGAGACCCTCGGTGGTTATCAACGCCGTTGCCTTTACCGATGTGGACGGTTGCGAGACGGAGCGGGACAAGGCGTTCGCGGTGAACGGCGAGGGGGCTCGCAACCTGGCCCTGGCAACGAGGGAGATCGGGGCCAGGCTGGTGCAGGTGAGCACCGACTATGTCTTTGACGGGAGCAAGGAAACGCCCTGGCTGGAGGACGACCCAGTGAACCCCCTGAGCGTCTACGGCCGCTCCAAGCTGGCCGGCGAGGAGGCCGCGCGCCTCAATCCGGATCACCTGATCGTGCGTACCCAGTGGCTTTACGGACTCCACGGCAAAAACTTCATCGAGACCATGCTTCGCCTGGGCGCTGAACGGGAAGAGGTGGCGGTGGTGGATGATCAGATGGGTTCTCCCACCTGGACCGTCGACCTTTCCCTGGCCATCCGGGCGCTGCTGGAAAAGGACCTGCGCGGGACCTTCCATGCGGCCAATGCCGGTTCTTGTTCCTGGTTTGACTTCGCGCGGGCCATCTTCCGCGAGGCCGGGCTCGGGACGCGGGTCAGGCCCATAACCACCGAAGAACTGGGCCGTCCCGCGCCCCGGCCCCGCTACTCGGCCCTGGACTGCTCCAGGCTGACCCGTGAAACCGGCTTCACGCCGGCAGGGTGGGAAGAGGCCCTGAAAAAATACCTGAAAGAGAGGAAGCATTGATGGAGAGAGGCGAACGTCCCTGGGGCGGCTACACCGTCCTGGAGGAAAACAGGAACTACAAGATAAAGAGGATAGAGGTGAATCCCGGTCACCGCCTTTCCCTTCAGATGCACCACCACCGAAGCGAACACTGGATAGTGGTCTCCGGCACCGCTCGGGTCACCAACGGGGATGAGGTCTCCATCATCAACATCAACGAGTCCACCTTCATCCCCATGGGCAAGCTCCACCGGCTGGAGAATCCCGGCATCATCCCGCTCATCATCATCGAGGTGCAGAGCGGAGAGTATCTGGGAGAGGACGATATCGTCCGCTTCGACGACGATTACCAACGCCTGGATGCCAGGTCCGAACCGGCTGACCGGGAGACCGTCGCCGGATGAGAAAAAGGATCAATCTGCTCAGGGAGTTCTCGGTACCGCTCATCGCCGGGGTCATCGTGGCCGTGCTGTGGGCGAATCTGGACCCGGCCGGGTACGCGTACTTCGACCACAATCATTTCTTCGGGCCGTTCAGCTTCCACTTCGTAACCAACGAGCTGTTCATGGTGTTCTTCTTCGGCATCGCCGCCGTGGAGATCACCCAGAGCTGCCTGCCGGGCGGGGACCTGAATCCGCCCCGCAAGGCCGTCAATCCGCTCCTGGCTACCCTTGGCGGTGTGCTGGGTCCGGTGGCGGTGTATTTTCTGCTCAATTCCCTGCTGGGCAAGCCGGAATTGAGCAACGGCTGGGGGATTCCCACGGCCACGGATATCGCCCTGGCATGGCTGGCGGCGCGTCTCGTGTTCGGCGACGGCCATCCCGCCATATCGTTTCTCCTGCTGCTGGCCATTGCCGACGACGCCATCGGCCTTGCCATCATCGCCATCTTCTATCCTGATCCTTCCGTACCGGCGGCGCCGGGATGGCTTCTGCTGACCCTCGCGGGAATGGGGGCCGCCTGGGTTCTGCGCGGCGCCAGGGTGAAGAGCTACTGGCCGTATCTCCTGCTGGGGGGCGTGCCCAGCTGGTTCGGTCTCCACGGCGCCCACCTCCATCCGGCGCTGGCCCTGGTGTTTATCGTGCCGTTTTTCCCCCACCGCAACCGGGAAGCCAAACATATCTTCGAAGAAGACCCGGTCGATCGTTCCACCCTCTCCTGTTTCGAGCATGACTGGAAGATTATCGTGGATTTCGGACTGTTCATGTTCGGGCTGGCAAACGCGGGGGTGGCGTTCTCCGGGGTAGGACCGGCCACATGGCTGGTGTTGTTCTCCCTGCTGGCGGGCAAGACCATGGGGATATTTTCCTTCGGTTTTCTCGGGAAAAGGCTGGGCTTTCCCCTGCCCGAGGGCATGGGGAAACGGGATCTGGCCATTGCCGGGGTGATTGCCGGCATAGGCTTCACCGTTGCGTTGTTCGTGGCCGGAGAGGCCTTTACCGACCCGGCCGTCCAGGGGGCGGCGAAAATGGGCGCCATGTTCAGCATCGCGGCCTTTCCTCTGGCCGTTATCATGGCCCGTCTGGCCGGAATCCGGAAGAGAAGATAACCGCTCCTCTTCCGGCAGGCGGGCGCCGGTCGATCATCTTCCTCTTCTGAGGGCTTCGATGCGTTCCTCCAGCGGCGGGTGGGTCATGAACAGGCGTTTCAGCCCCCCGCCGACGCTGCCGGAGATGCCGAACGCCGCCATCTGATCCGGAAGATGAGGTTCTCCCGCGCCGCGGCGCAATGCCTCCAGGGCCGCGATCATCTTCTCCCGTCCCGCGATCCCGGCCGCGCCGGCGTCGGCGCGAAACTCCCTTTGCCTGCTGAACCAGAAGACGATGATGCTGGCCAAGACTCCGAACACCATCTGGGCGATTATCGAGGTGATGAAGAAGCCCGGTCCATGCCCCCTCTCCGTCCTGAACACCACCCGGTCCACCAGGTAGCCCGCAATCCGCGAAGCAACGATGACAAAGGTATTTACAACCCCCTGAATCAAGGCCATGGTGACCATGTCTCCATTGGCCACGTGACTTATCTCGTGGGCCAGCACCGCCTCGGCTTCATTGCGGTTCATGGTCCTCAAAAGTCCGGTGCTTACCGCCACCAGGGAGCTGTCGCGGCGCATGCCCGTGGCAAAGGCGTTGACGTCAGGGGCGTCGTATATGGCCACCTCGGGCATGCCGACACCCGCCTTGCGCGCCTGGCCGCGGACCGTCTCCACCAGCCAGGATTCCAGTTCGCCGGACGGCTGGTCGATCACCCGCGCGCCGGTGAGCCGCTTGGCCGTCCACTTTGATATGGCCAGCGAGATAAAAGCGCCGCCAAACCCGAACACCGCGGCGAAAATAACCAGGCTGGTCAGGTTGAGCCCCTGCTGATCCAGCATCGGCCCGACTCCCAGCAGGTTGAGGACGATGCTCAGGACAAAGACGATGGCCAGGTTGGTGATGAGAAACAATGTGATTCGCTTGAACATGGTCGCTTCTCCTTGATTATTTACCGTCATTGAAGGCTGTATTCAGGAGGGGCCGCAACCAGGATGAGGACACCCAGCCTTTCGTTCAGCCCCATCACCGGCGCCGCCACGATGAACATGCCGTCGGACCGGGTTGTCACGGTTATGGTTTCAGCCTGAAGGGTTTCCGGCGGGAAAAGTTCTTTAGCCGGTCCGCCCTCCCGCTTCTTGTTGGTCGCCGCGGCTACCTTTCCGTCGGGCCGGACAACGAGAAGCTCTTTCATGTCCGGTTCCCGGACGAACCGCGCCAGGTACTGGTTTATCTGGTCGTAGTTTCCCTTCATCATCTCTTCCCTCACCATCCACACCAGAGGAACGGCCACAAGACGCAGATAGGAGAGGTTGTGCCGGGTGATTTCCCCGGCGGCCCGGCCGGCGATATCCGCCTTTGCCCGGGAAACGGCAATGTCTTTCCAGGCATAGGTCCCGATAAGGGCCAGAACCAGCAGGGCCGTGCCCGTCAACCGCCAGCGCCGCAGCAGCAGAACAAGAAATGACGGTCCGGCGGGTTTCTTTTCCGGCGGAGCTTCCACCTCCTCCGGAGCGGCCTCCGGTTCAGCCGCGGCGGTTTCATCCTTTGCGGTGTCCGGGGCGGGTTCCGATACCGGATTTTCCATGGGTTCCGCCTGTTCTTTCGCGTCGTTATTCATGGGATACCTCCTGTTGGATTCACTGAACTGCTTATCCTTATTTATATCTCGCAAAGCATACCCGCGCCACCCGGTCTCGTCCGGTTGCAGTGAAAGACGGATGACTGACGAAGGAATTCAGCGGGGTGGTTCGGTCTCCCCCTGTTTCACCTTGCCGCGGGGATGGAAGTGAAGCGCCCGGCGCACCAGAAAATATCCGCTCGCCAGGGCGATGATTACCGCCGCGATTCCGTACATCATTTCCGGTGTGATCTCATTGTAGTCAAATATGATTACCTTCCGCGACATGGCTACTATCGCCACAAGGAAAACCACCTCCGCATGCACCCGATCTTCCTCCAGATAGGCCTTGATGCTTTCCAGAAGTTCCAGTCCGATGAGCACCATCAGGAAGAAGCCGAATACCTGAAGCATCTCATCGATATTGAGAAGAAACAGAGGCGGTTTCATGAGTTCCTGGATAAGGATCACGGCAAGCTCGACCGTGGAAACCAGAACCGCCAGCATCATGAGCCCCAGCAGTGTGAATACTATTATTTTTTCGAATATCTTCATGGTCCTGAACATGGTTTTCTCCTATCTGCCGGGACCCGGCTTTCTTGCGCGCAGCCACTTGTCCATCTCCACGACGACGATAATGGAAGCGGAGACCCCCAGGATGCGCAGCCAGTCGGCGCCGTCCAGGGATACCGTGCGGAAAACCCACTGCAGGGGAGGGGCGTATATGAACGCCACCTGGGCGAAGAGGGCGGCTATCATGCTGTAGAACAGGAACGGGTTGCCCAGCGGGTTGATGCGGAATATGGAACGGTGCTCGGAGCGGCTGTTCCATGCCTGGAAGAACTGGAAAAAGACCATGGTGGTGACCGCGATGGTCCTGGCCTTCTCCAGTGATTCCCCTTCCTGGAGGGCCGTCACGTAATTCCAGATGATCCCGATGGAGATGACCATCCCCACTATCACGGTCCTCTCGGCCAGCAGGCGGGACATGATCCCCTCCTTAGGATCCCTGGGCGGCCGGTCGATGATCCCCTTTTCTCCGGGCTCGAAGGCCAGGGCCACATCCTGGAGGCCGTTGGTCACCAGATTGATCCAGAGCAGCTGAGCCGGGATGTAGGGGATGGGTACCCCGGCAATCATGGCGCCGATAATCGAGATGATAGAGGCTATCCCGGTGGGGATGAGGAAGAAAGTCACCTTGCGCAGGTTGTCGAAGACGATCCTCCCTTCCTTTACCGCGCTGAATATGCTGGCGAAATTGTCGTCGGCCAGGACCATGTCCGAGGCCTCCTTGGCCACGTCGGTGCCGGTGATTCCCATGGCGATGCCGATGTGGGCCGCCTTCAGGGCCGGAGCGTCGTTCACGCCGTCGCCGGTCATGGCCACCGTTTCGCCATGCCGGATGAGCTGGCGGGTGATGCGCAGCTTGTGTTCAGGAGCGACGCGGGCGTACACGGACACCTGACGCACCCTTTCAAACAGGGCGTCGTCGCTCATGGTTTCCAGTTCCCTTCCCGAGAGGACCTCTTCGCCGCCGGCGATAATGCCCAGTTGTCTGCCGATGGCCTGGGCGGTGACGGCGTGGTCTCCGGTAATCATCACCACCCGCATGCCCGCCCGCTTGCATCCCGCCACCGCCTCAATCGCCTCCGGCCGGGGTGGATCGATCATCCCCTGCAGTCCGGCGAACACGAGGCCGCTCTCCACATCGTGGTGGCTCAGCTCGTCCCTGTCGGCGGGCGCTTCTTTCCAGGCAAAGGCCAGCACCCTCAGCCCCTTTTCAGCGAATGCCGTCGCCCTGGCCAGGATCTCCTCCCCGTCCGCGCCGGCGCCGCACATCTCGACGATCCGTTCCGGAGCGCCCTTGGCGAAGATCAGCTTTTTGCCCTCATGCTCGTGCAGGGTGGCCATGAAACCCCGCTCCGACTCAAAGGGGACCATATCCACCTGGGGGTAGAGGTCCTTTTCCTCTTCGGGTCCCATACCACCCTTCATGGCCGAGACGATGAGCGCTCCTTCGGTGGGATCGCCGTCGACCCTGAAGCGCCCTTCTTCCTCGTACAGATCCGATTCGTTGCACAGGAGGCCGATGCGCAGAAGCAGGGCCAGAGAAGTGTTTTCGCCCGGCGCGCCTTCCCCATCGTTGAGTATCTCTCCGGCGGGTTCGTATCCCGCTCCGGTAACGACGCAGGTCTTCTCTCCGTCAAAGAGGCGCGTCACGGTCATCTCGTTGCGCGTCAGGGTGCCGGTCTTGTCGGAGCATATGACGGTTGTGCTGCCGAGGGTTTCCACTGCCGGCAGCTTTCTGATAATGGCGTTGTTCCGGGCCATGCGCGCAACGCCGGCGGCCATGGCGATGGTGACCACGATGGGCAGGCCTTCGGGTATGGTGGCCACGGCGGCGGCCACCGCCGTCATGAACATGTTCTTTATGCTCTCACCAAGGATCAGGCCGATGCCGAAGAGTACGGCGGACGCGCCCATGACGATAAGGCCTATGAGTTTGGCGAAGCGGTCGATCTTGTCCTGGATTGGCGCCCTGACCATGCCGATATCCTTTACCTCGCCGGCAATGGCGCCGAGCATGGTTGCCCCGGCCGTGGCGAAGACCACTCCCTTGGCCCGGCCGTTGACCACGGCGGTGCCCATGAACGCCATGTTGGTCTGGTCCGCGGCAACCAGGTTATCCTCGGTAATGGGTTCCGTCTGCTTTTCAACGGGGAGCGACTCTCCGGTCAGCATGGCCTCATCGATGCGCAACTCGTTGGCGTGCAAAAGCCGCAAGTCGGCCGGGACCCTCGCGCCTGAGGCGAGCAAGACGACATCGCCCGGCACCAGGTCCGTTCCGGGGATTTCCTTTTCCCTTCCGTCCCTCACCACCCTCGCCTTTGCCACCAGCAGGCGTTTCAGTGAACGCACGCTTTCCTCCGCCTTGAACTCTTGGAGGTATCCGACAACGGCGTTGAGAAGGACCACGGCGATGATGACGCCGGCGTCGATGTATTCGTGGAGAAGAAGGGTAACAACCGCCGCGACCAGCAGAATATAGATCAGAGGACTGGTGAACTGGTGCAGGAGTATCCTGAACCTGCTGATGCGCTCTTCTTCCGCCAGCTTGTTGGGACCGAATTGCGCCAGGCGCGACGCGGCTTCCTGCCCGGAAAGGCCGTCTTCCATGGTTTCCAGTTTTTCCAGTGTCTCAGCAATGTTCATCCGGTACCAGCGCATGCGACCTCCTTGGAATGATTCAGGGCCGGATCGCGGGGGACTGCCGTCCGGCTTCCGTCCGTCTCGTCAGGGCTCCATCCGTCCCGTCTCTTCCATATCCGTTTCGGGCCGGAGTATGTGGATGTCCCTGCGGGGGTAGGGTATCTCGATGCCGTGCTCGTTGAATATCCGGTAGATGGCGAAGTTCAGGGCGCTTATGAGCGTTCCTCGCCGGTGGATGAGGCTCGTGCTCCATACCCTCAGTTCAAAGCAGAGCCCGCTGTCTCCGAATTCCATGAGGCGCACGGCCGGCGCGGGGTCTTTCAGCACATCAGGGTTTCTGTCGGCGACCTCCAGCAGCAGTTTTTCCACCAGGTTCACATCGCTGCCGTAGGCAACGCTTACGGGTACCCGGAAGCGCACCTTGCGATCCGAGTGGCTCCAGTTGACGACATTCTCGGTGATGAATTTTGAGTTGGGCACGATGATGCTGATATTGTCGTTGGTTACGACCTCGGCGCTCCGTCCGCTGATGCGCACCACGTCGCCTTCGATGTTTCCCACCTCGATCCGGTCCCCTACCTTGATGGGGCGCTCGAAGAGAATGATAAGGCCGCTTATGAAGTTGCTCATGATATTCTGCAGGCCGAAACCGAGACCGATGCCTACGGCGCCCGCCAGAACGTTCAGGGCGGTCAGGTCTATTCCCGCGGTCTGCAGGATGACGATAAAGCCGATGGCGATGACCGTATAGCGGAGAATGGCGCCCACCGCCTGACGGGCGCCTGCTTCCATGCGCGTCTTCGTCAGTATCTGTTCCGTGATCCATGTCCTGAGCTTGCCGCTGAGAAAGAACAGCAGCGCCACCAGGGCCAGTAGATAGATCATGGTCCAGAGTGTCAGGTGTGATGTCCCAAGTTTAATCAGACGGATATCCAGGATGCTTCTTGCCTGGTCGAGTAGTTGACCGATTGAATCCATGGCGTCCTCCTTTCTAGAACGGCCAGAACCGGGGAATGAAAATCGTGGCAAGTATCCAGAAAAGGATGTTGAGGGGCGTGCCCACCTTCAGGAAGTCGGCGTAGCGGAAACGGCCCGGTCCGTAAATGAGGGTGTTGGTCTGGTAGCCTACCGGCGTCATGAAGCTGGCCGAGGCGGCGAATGTGATGGCCATGAGCAAGGGCCGTGAATCCACTCCCAGGGATTGGGCCGCGGAGATGGCCACCGGCGCCAGCAGCGCGGCGGTTGCGTTATTGGACATCATCTCCGTCAAGAGCGATGTGACCAGGTAGAAGGCCGAGACCAGGGCGACGGGTCCCAGGATACCTATCGAGTCTACCATGTGACCGGCCAGCAGTCCGGCTGCCCCGCTCTTTTCCAGGGCGACGCCCAGGGTCAGAACCCCGGCCAGGAGGAAGATCACCTGCCAGTTGATGGAGGCGTACGCTTCCTCGAGGGTCAGGCAGCGGCTGAGGATCATCAGGCAACACCCTATGATGGCGCCCGCGATGATTGGAATGATGCCCGTCGCCGCGGCCACCACCACCCCGGAGACGATGAGTACGGCCATGCCCATGCGCCGCTTGCGGAACACGGGCATATCCACCTGGGAAACAAGGACGAAGGTGTTGTCTTCCCTGAGCAGTTCCAGGTTGGTCTTGTCCACTTCGAACAGCAGCACGTCTCCGGCGTGCAGGCGCATTTCCTCCATGTTTTCCCGCATTACCCTGCCGCGGTGACGGATTGCCAGGGCAGTAAGGCCGTAGCGGGTTCTGAAACGGGCCTCCTTCAGGCTCCTGCCGTCCAGGCTGGACCCTGAGGCCACCACCGCCTCCACCAGCGCGGCCTCTTCATGGGGAGATGGGCCAATCTCCTGGCGCAGGAGGATTCCCCTGCGCTCTTTGAGCTTGCGGAAATTTTCCAGGTCGCAACGGACCTTCAGATGGTCCCCGTCCTGGAGAATCAGGGTCTCGGGTTGTTCTTCCAGGTATACGCCGTTCCTGAACACCTCGACGCCGAGTATGTTCACATCCTTCAGCAGGGGCGAAACAGCCAGCGCCTTTCCCACCGAGCGCGCCGCGGGCGCCAGCACGATCTCGATCTGATAGTCGCCGCTGCCGAACAGCGGTCCCCGCGCGGCTTCCTTGCTTCTTTCGGGGATGAGCCGCACGCCCACCAGAAGCATGTAGACGGCGCCGACGGCGAAGAAGATCAGGCCGAGGCGGCTGAATTCGAACATGCCGAAGGCCGGCAGCCCGTGGCTTTCGGCGATGGATGAAACAAGGATATTCGTGGATGTGCCCACCAGGGTGCAGACTCCCCCGAACATGGAGGCAAAGGAGAGGGGCATCAGCAGGCGGCCGGCGGGAGCGCCGGTGTCTCTGGCGATACCCAGCGCAACGGGGAGGAAGATGGCTACCGCCGCTGTGTTGTTGATAAAGGCGGAGAGCCCTCCCACCAGCAGCATCATGACAATGAGCACGAGCCAGAAGCTGATGCGACCTGCCTTGCCCAGGATGGAACCCACCAGATTCACGGCGCCGGTCTTGAACAGCCCGGCGGAAAGGATGAACATGGCGCCCACCGTGACCGTGGCGGGATTGCTGAAGCCGCCTATGGCGTCAGCGGGGCTGATGAGGCCGGACAGAAGCATGGTCGCCATGAGGATCATGGCCGTGAGGTCCACCGGCAGCTTCTCGGTGGCGAACAGGATGACCGCGGATACCACAAGGCCGAGAACCAGCGCTATTTCGAGCGTCATGGAGTTGTCCCTTCCGTTTTGTTAATGAAGATTATCCGGCATTTTGCCTGATGATCAACAAGTGCGATGATACTGTTCCGCGTCAAAATGCTTGAAATAAAGGTGAAACATGTCTTGTTTCAGAAGGGCGGGTGTATCTCGATCCGTTCCGGGGATGGCGCTTCAGTAGTTCGCGGGCTTTCCTCGACCTTTTCCCTTATGGGAGAAAGGTTCAGCGGGAAGGTTGCCTGTTTTCAGGCGTGTCCGCATCCGGGCCGGTTGGCGGAAGGATCTTTACCGTGACGGAAGGCGCGGTGTTTCTTTCCGCCTTCAGTGTCGTTGTCCTGATACGTTCGGCCGGAATGGAGCAGGATTCCCTCAGAAAGGCCGCCACCTCCGACGTCCTTTGGCCGGCTTCCCGGTTTGCGGCCTTTGTGGCGGGAAAGGCTGGCCGGGAGACGATGCTGAAGGTCATTTCCGGAGCTTTTTCCGAGATTGGACGGCAAACCATAAGGGCCTTCTCCATCTTTTCCGTGATGTCCGTTTCTCCATCGGAAAACACCAGCGGTTCAACGAAGGGGACCGTTTCGGTCCTCAAAAGGACCGGAATGCCGAATGCGTCCGAGAGCATCTTTTCCAGGATGCGGCTTTCCTCTCTGGAAACCGGATAGTCCCTCTGAATGGCCAGGGTCAGGTGAATAGCGGAATCACGACGTGGGATGCCTAGGCTGAAATCCGTGACCGTCGAGGGTGAGATGACCGCGTTGATCTTGCCGGTGTTCTCTTCGGCCAGGCGGATGAGATCGCTTCTGGCCGCAGCCACGGTTTCCGCTGGAGTGCGCTGTTTCGGCGCTTGAGGCGCGATAAATGATTTGACGGGAGTTTCTTCCTTCAGACCGCCGGGCTGGACCTTGACCTGCTCAAGGTGGAACACAACTGGGCGGCGGAGGGTTTTCACGATCTCCTGCTCGGCAAGGGATATCTCTTTTTCGGACAGGTAGCGGGTGGTGTTTATCACTGCGTCTATGGCAATGCGGTTGCCTGATGATTCGCCGTGGGTGAACGTGGAAAGGCGCGACAAGCCGGGCTGGTCGAAGCGGCTTTTCAGGGCTATGGATATCTTTTTCTTCAGACCCAGTTCCAGTACGGACAGCCGCAGGGTATAGACTAAGGGTATGGAGATGAGACACAGGACCCCGGCGAGAAAGATGACGCGTTTCCTGATGGCATGCTGGTCCAGACCGGAATCGGAGGCGGGTGAAAAACCGAAGAAAAACAGGATGACGCAGGTAGCGATGACGATGGCCACGAAGTTGGTGAAAAAGAGGAAGAACCCTCCGGCCATGACGCCGAAATTTCCGGTTCCGATGCCGAACCCCGCGACGCTCAAGGGCGGGATGACCGCGGTTGCAATGGCGACACCCGGCACGATGGTAAGGTAGTTCTTTTTGGTGCAGATGGCCATGGCGCCCGCGAGTCCGGCGAAGATGGCGATGAGGAGGTCGTACAGGTTCGGCCGGGTGCGGGCCGCGATTTCCGTGGTGATATCCTGAAGGGGCGACAGGAAGGAGGCGAAGGCCGCGACGGCAATGGTCAGGGCAACGCTCAGGGATATCTTTTTCAGCGCCCGCCGCCAGATGGTCTTGTTGCCGGTGGCGAAGGCGAACCCGGTGCTGAGGATCGGTCCCATCATCGGCGAGATCAGCATGGCGCCGATGATGACCGGCGCGCTTCCGACAATGAGCCCGGTAAGGGCGATCAGGTTGGCGAGGCTGAGGATGAAGAAATAGCCGGTGGTGATCTCCACCTCCATGAAAACATCCTTGATGACCCCCTCGTGGTTGATGCGCGAGGCCGCGTCTTCCCGTCTCTGCTTCAGACGCCGGATGGAGATGATGAACAGCTCTCTCATTTTCTTCTCCTTCGGTTGCGTGAGGTCGGCCTGGAATTCCCGCCTTACCAGCGGTTGGCGGGTTACCAGGTGAGACTATAGCAGAACGGGGCGGCCCGTCAACGACGCTTTGTTTTCGTCGTGCGCCGTGTTTTTCGCCGCTTGTCGTACTTCTTTTTTCCTCCTTTTTTGACCTTGCGTGAAATGCCCGCTTTTCCTTTCTTTTTTATCCGGCTTTTTGAGTAGCTTTTCTTTCTGACGTTTTTTTTATAACTTTTCTTCTTTCGGGCTCTTTTTTTGTAACTTTTCTTTTTAACCGCGTCGCCGTGCCTGAACTCGTAACCGAGATTTCGAGGCATGATAGCCGAGCCCTTGAGTGACGGATCCGCCTTGACCGCCGCTTCCATCATTTCCTTTGCCTTGCCGGTGTCGCCTGTTTTCATGTAGACGCGGGCCAGCGCGTTCATTGCCTTGGCGTACCCCTTGTCCAGTTCGACGGCCTTTTCATACTCGCCGGCGGCTTCGGCATATTTCTTCCTGAATTCGTACACAAGGCCCAGTTTGAAGCGGGTGGCCGGATCGTCGGGCTTACGTTCCGCCGCTTCCTTCAGCAGGTCCGTGAGCTGGTCGTATTTCTTGCCGCGCAGATAGATGGCGGTAAGGGCGTTCCGCGAAGGTATGTCATCGGGAGCAACCGCGAGGATTGCGCGATATTCGGTCGCGGCTTCGTTGGGCATTTTCCTCCTGGCATAGAGGCGCGCGAGTCCGCGCCGCGCCGACAGGTTGCCGGGGAAGGAGTCAATGGCTTTCCGGTATGCGGCGGTTGCCTTGCGAATATTGCCGGATGATTCGTAGAGTTGTCCGAGCCGGTAATGGACCAGGGGGTTGTGTTCCTGATAGTACGCAAGCTCCTTGAGATGCATTATGGCCTCCGCGGTTTCACCCTTGAAGAGGTGAATCTCGGCCAGCCTTCGGCGGGCGTCTCCGTGGGCCGGAGAGCGGCGGAGGACAAGGCGGTATTCGCGCGCCGCCTCCTCCAGCCTTCCGGCGCTTTCATGGGTTACGCCCCGGTAATAATGGTCGGATGCGTCCTTGGGGGCGTTTGAAAACAGCCGTGGCCCGCGGGCGCTTTCCGTGTTGCCTGGCGCCGGTAACAGCAGCGCCGCCGTGACGACAAAGAATAATGTTACTGGAAATAATTGTTTCATATATCCCGTTCCTTTCTTTCCCTGGCCGGTTTCGAGGGTGTGTGGGCTTGATGCTGAAGGGTGAAACAGGTGTTCCACCCTGTCGGGCCGCTGGAAACAGTCAGAGGCCGCGGTTCCCGTGAACCCTTGGGAACTCGCTGCCCAGACCTTTCAGGCTGTTGCGGTAAGCTGTGGGTTTGTGTTGATAAAAATATTGATATTATTGATGAATATGTTGCAAATTTGATTTCTGTACAAATTACCTGTATGCTACTTTACAGGTTCCGGCGCATGAAATGCAACTTTTTTTGAGGTGTTTCCATGGAGGAGAAGTCCAGGCTGATCGCGGATATCGTTGATAATCTGAGGCGTGTGTTCCAGGTGGTGCACAGCCATTCCAAGAAGGCGGAATACAAAACCGGGCTTACGGGACCCCAGCTCTGGGCCATAAAGGCGATAGCGGACAACGCCCCTATCCGGGTATCGGACCTGGCCGCCCGCATCTATCTGCATCCCGCCACAACGGTGGGAATACTGGATCGCCTCGAGAAAAAGGGGCTTATCTCGCGGATACGTTCCATCAAGGATCGACGCAACGTGGAAGTCACCCTGACCCCTGCCGGCAGGGAGATGGTCGCCAATGCGCCCGAGGTGGCCCAGGGCCTTCTTGTGGCGGGGCTTGAAAAACTCTCCACGCGGCGTCTCAAGTCGCTGGACGGAGGTTTGACGCTGATGGCCGGGATATTGGGCGCCCAGGAGTTGCCGGCCCGGCTCTTCCTCTCCATGGAAGTCAACCGTGCGAGGAGCGGCCGCAAAAGAAAACACAATCCCGAAGCTGAGGCTGTTTTCAAAGGTCCCGTATCAGGAGAAGGAGAATGAACGATATACCGGTCGAAAGGATATGGTTTTTTGATTTTGACGGCACACTGTCGCTGATCGTGCCGGATCGGGAAAAGGCGGAACTGCATCCGGCCTGCGGCGCCATGATTTTGGAACTGCTGGAGATTCCGTTCCAGCACGTGGCCATATTGTCCAGCAGAAGCCTTGACGACCTTGCCGGGAGAATCCCCCTCGAGGGTCTGTTTCTGGGCGGGACCAGCGGCACGGAATGGCAGGTCCCGGGAGGCCACAGGATGACCCTGTCCGGCAGGCCCGCCCTGATACTGGAGGAGGCGCGCGCGGAACTGCTGACGGAAATCCATGCCCTCGCCGGTCTCCCCGGAGTCGTGGTCGAGGACAAGGTCTGGTCTCTGGCCCTGCACACGAGGCATGCGCCGGATCTTTCCCGTACCCGTCTTGAGGAGCGGCTTTCCCTCTGGCGTCCGGGCTGCAAGGTCCGGGTTCTCCGGGGGCCCGAGGTCTACGAGATTCAGCTTGTTCCCCGCATAAACAAGTCTTTCGGCGTGCGCATGCTGTGCCGGTTCCTGAAATTTTCCCCCAGACCGGGTACACTCTTCTATGCGGGAGACGATGAAAACGACGCCATCGCCATGCGGCTGGTCACAAGGCTTCGCGGCACGGCATTGACGGTGGGGAACAGCGGTTTGATACCCGCGTCCCTGGTGGTGGAGGATCCCCCCGCCTTGGCGGCGGAGATTTGCCGTCTTTTGAACAACGGCTCGTCGCCCCTATGGGCCGGCGCGCTTCTTTAGCAAACCGCGCCGGCCGGAAGGAAGGCGCAAGGGAGGTGTAAACATGACGCCATTTGTGGTTATGGACTGCGTGTTGCTGACCAGGATGAGCGGGCTGCCGGAAGCAGCCAGTCTGCGGGAGCTGCGGGAACGGATCGCGGTGTGCGGGGTGAATGTGCTCTATCATCATTTCCATGAGACACTGCTGCGCCCCTCCTTTGACTATCCCGACTATCACAACGATTTCGCCGTGTGGGCCAGGCTGCAACTGTCGGACCCGGTCCTGGCGGAGCGTTTCGGCGTTCTTGATCCTTACTCTTTTTCTTCTCTGGAAGAGCTTCGGAGCGCCATGCTGGACATCATAGACGAGCGGATCAACGCCATCCCCGTGGCCCGCGCCGTTTCCAGGGGAGGGGAGTTCTATTTCTTCGAGGCCGATACGGTGGTATTCGATACGGGCGATCGGATAAGCGCGCCCGCGGAACTGGCGCCCGCCGTGGCGAGGATGACCACCGGGAGCGTCTTTTTTCATTTCATCGAGGCCCACCGCAGGGAACCCGTCGGCATGGATGATTTTTCCGCCTGGCTCCTGCGTTTCGGCGACGAGACGCAGGCGTGCCGGAATGCGCTGCAATCCATCGATACCGGTTTTCTGACCCTCGCCGAGCTCAGGAAGGAAATATGCGAAAGGTTGGCGGCCCATTGCCCCTGACCCGGGAAGGAGGAATACGTGGAAAAGTCATTGCGGATGTATGAAGCCTGCGCCGGTTCGTCCGCCATCAGGCAGTTGCGCATGCTGGGCGAGAGGTTGAGCGGCAGAAGGGTAGTGCATGTGAACTCCACGAGGGAGGGGGGCGGAGTCGCCGAGATCCTCGCCTGGATGGTTCCCCTGATGCGTGATCTGGGCCTGGACGCCGGTTGGGAGGTGATCCGGGGCGCCACTGACTTCTATTCGGTTACCAAATCGATCCACAACGGGTTGCAGGGGTTTCCGGTCAATATCAGCCAGAAGGGGTGGGCGGCCTATCAGGCCACCAACGAGATGAACGCGGAGACCCTCCGTCCCATCCTTGAGGAAGCGGACATCGTGGTCATCCACGACCCGCAGCCGGCCGCGCTGCTTCAACTGTGCGGGGGGCGGCGGGGAAAGTGGGTCTGGCGCGCGCACATCGATATCAGCCATCCCTATCTCCCTGTATGGAAGGCGCTTCGGGGCATTGTCAAGGGGTATGACGCAAGCATCTTTTCCATGCCCCAGTTCGCCCTGCCGCTTCCCCACCCCCAGTACCTGGTAGCGCCCAGTATCGATCCCCTGAGCGAAAAGAATATGGACCTGCCGGCGGAAGAACTGGAGGCGGTGCGCGCCGGCTTCGGTCTGGACCCGGAACGCCCTCTCCTGGTCCAGGTCTCCCGTTTCGACCGTTTCAAGGACCCCATCGGCGTCATCGAGGCCTACCGTCTGGTGAAAAAGGTCCAGCCGGTGCAACTGGTTCTGGCCGGCGGGGGCGCCACCGACGATCCCGAGGGCGCGGAAGTGCTTCAGGAGGTAATGGACGCGGCCAAGGGCGACCCGGATATCCACGTGCTGCTTCTGCCGCCCGATGCCCACAGGACCATCAACGCCCTCCAGAGGTTGGCCGACGTTGTTATTCAAAAGTCCCTGCGCGAGGGGTTCGGCCTGACCGTGACCGAGGGCCTCTGGAAGGGGAAGCCGGTCATAGGCGGCGATACGGGTGGCATCCGCAAGCAGGTGGTGGACTATCATACCGGTTTTCTGGTCAATACCCCCGAGGGAGCGGCCCACCGCATCCGTTTCCTCCTCTATCACCGGGAAAAGATGCGCATCATGGGTGATAAGGCGCGGGAATTTGTCAGGGAAAACTTTCTGCTGACCAGGCACCTGCGGGAATACCTCATACTCTTCCATTCGATCCTGTCCGGTTCCGCTGAGCCGCGCATCTACGTCTAGCCGGCTGCTCCCCAACCTCACTTCGCGGTCCCGCTTTTATCACATTGCGGGTCCGCGCTTTTCTCCTTCTCCGGCCAGGGGATGGATGCAGCGGAATTGTTCACACTTATCAGGAGTATATCCTAATGCGACTGTCTCTTCGATTTATACTGCCCCTCGCGGCCGTCCTGATTGTCATCGCCTACGCGACGGTTCCTCTCATGGACAAGCTCATCGAGCGCTGGTTCATACGTGATCTGGAGATGCGTTCGGAGCTTATAGCGAATTCCATCCGTGAACCGCTCCTGGAAAGGCTGGACAACGGTTCGGCCGACAGGCTGTCGGGATATTTCAACCGAATCACCCTTAATGAACGTCTCTTTGCAGTCGGCTTCTGCGACGCGGTTCGGGGAAAAATTGTTGCCACAAAGAAATTTCCCGAAGAGATCCGCTGTGAAAATATCTCTGAGATTTCACCGAAAACCGCTGGTTTTACAGAGAAATCCGGCATAAAGGTGTACGTTACCGTTGAACCCGTTGAATCCGAGGGCTTGTTGGCGGGCAGGCTCGTATTCGTCCATGACATGGGCTTCATCCAGCGCCGGAGCGCGGAGATTCGAAAATATTTCTTCTATTTTTTCACCGCGCTTGGTTGCATCATTTCACTTCTGACCGTCATTATCGCTCACATGAGCAGGCGCGGCTGGATTTCCGGGATCCGCGCGCTGCTGCGGGGCGAAACTCTCAAGATGGCGGGCGGTAAAGGGCTTGCTTCGGCCCCGGAACTGCAACCCATCGCAAGCGATCTGCGAATGCTCATCCGCGACCTGGAAAACGAATACCGTCCCAGGGATGAGGACCAGATCACATGGACGCCAGAGGCCCTGCGCTCCATCCTTAAAAGCGAACTGCGCGGGGAAGAGATCCTGGTCGTGTCCAACCGCGAGCCGTATATCCATGTGAGAGCGGGAGAGGATATCCAGGTCCAGCGGCCGGCCAGCGGCCTGGTCACCGCCCTGGAGCCGATCATGCGCGCCTGTTCCGGCACATGGATTGCCCACGGCGCCGGTTCCGCCGACCGTGAAACCGTGGACGGACGGGATCGGGTGGCTGTTCCTCCCGAGAAGCCTTCCTATCATATCCGCCGGATATGGCTGAGTGAGGAAGAGGAGCGGGGATACTACTACGGTTTCGCCAACGAAGGGATGTGGCCGCTGTGCCATGTGGCCCATGTCCGTCCCATCTTCCGCGCCGGAGACTGGTTCCAATACGAGGCGGTGAACCGTAGATTTGCTGACGCGGTGGTGGAGGAATCAGACACGGACAGCCCGATAGTCCTTGTGCAGGATTATCATCTCGCCCTGCTGCCGCGCATGATACGTGACCGCCTCCCGAACGCCACCATCATCACCTTCTGGCATATCCCCTGGCCCAATCCGGAGTCCTTCTCCATCTGTCCTTGGAGGGCGCAGATTCTGGACGGCCTCCTGGGGAGCAGCATCCTGGGATTTCACACCCAGTTTCACTGCAACAATTTCCTGGATACCGTGGATCGTCTGATGGAGGCGCGGGTGGATCGGGAGACGTTTACTATCTCCTTCGGAGGTCATCAGACCGCGGTACATCGCTATCCAATCTCCATCGATTGGCCCCTCGCGGCCGAGTTTACCGCCAAGCCCGTGGAAGAGTGCCGCCGGGATATCCGTTCCCTGAACGGATTGTCCGAAAACCATGCCATCGGATTCGGGGTGGACCGCCTTGACTATACCAAGGGGATACTGGAACGCTTTATGGCGGTGGAGAGGCTTCTGGAGCTCCAGCCCGAATGGAGGGGACGCTTTTCGTTCATTCAGGTGGCCGCGCCGAGCCGCTCCAGTATCGGGAGCTACCGGGAGTTCGAGACTGAAGTGAGGTCCCTGGCGGAAAGGATAAACGGGCGTTTCGGAGACGGCGGGTATCCGCCGATTATCCTCAAGATAGAGCATCACGACCATGCCGCGGTCTACGAATATTACCGGGCCGCGGAGCTGTGCTTCGTCAGCAGTCTGCATGACGGCATGAACCTGGTGGCCAAGGAGTTTCTGGCCGCCCGTGACGACGGGCTGGGGGTGTTGATCCTGAGCCGGTTTGCCGGGGCGTCACGGGAACTGCCCGAGGCGCTGATTGTGAACCCCTACGACATCGACCAGTGCGCGGCTGCCTTGCATATGGCGTTGCTCATGCCCACCAGCGAGCAGCGGGATCGCATCACCAGCATGCGCGGTCTTATCAGGGAGTTCAATGTATACCGCTGGGCGGGACGGATGCTGCTGGACGCGGCGGTCATGCGCAGGCGGGAGAGGATCCTGGAACGGAGTTAGCGCAGCCCGGGAAAAGCCCCGGGCCTAGTCTGGCCACAGCCAAGCAAATCGGAAGTTACTGAAAAAGGAGGATATTGATGAATATTATTGATACGAAAATGCTGGCGCCGATTCTGGTCGCCTGTGCCGCTTTAGGTGTTTTCTTGGCCGTGCGGGGCATTCTGCTGCGTTTTGCGCACCGCTGGTCCCAGAGGACGGAAACCAGGGCCGATGATATTGTTATAGCGTCCATCAAGACTCCATCCCTGTTCTGGTGCCTGGCGCTTTCCATCTACTTCGGCATCTCTTTTTCGGAGCTGCCGGCGAGGTATGTGTCCCATCTCAGCGTCACCATCTATGTCATACTCATCATATCGGTGACCATTGCGGTTGCTAACCTCAGCGGCAGGATGCTGCGCCATTATCTGGCGCATACCGACCTCCCTTTGCCGACCACCGGCCTTGCCTACGGCCTGATGAAGGGTATAATCCTGGCCACCGGGGGTCTGGTCATCCTGAGCGTCCTGGGCATATCCATCGCGCCGATCCTGACGGCCCTGGGCGTGGGCGGCCTGGCGGTGGCCCTTGCCCTCCAGGACACCCTGGCCAACCTGTTCGCGGGCCTGCATATCCTGGTGGAGAAATCCATCCGCATCGGCGATTTCATCAAGCTGGAAAACGGCCAGGAAGGATACGTGCAGGATATAACCTGGCGCACCACGCGCATCCGGATGCTTCCCAACAACATGGTGGTGATTCCCAACAGCAAGCTTTCCCAGAGCGTGGTCACCAACTACTACCTGCCGGAAAAACGGATGTCGCTTCTTGTAACCGTGGGTGTCAGCTATTCTTCGGACCTCGATGTGGTGGAGCGGATTTTCCTGGAAGAGGCCCTGCTGGCGGCCGAGGAGGTGCCGGGCCTGCTGAAGGATCCGGCGCCGGCGGTCCGGCTCATCCCGGGTTTCGGCGATAGCTCCGTTGATTTTACCCTCGTCTGCCATGTGGCGGAATTCACGGATCAATACCAGGCCCAGCACATAATCCGCAAGAGGGTCTTCAAGAGGTTCCGGGCCGAGGGGATCGAGATTCCCTTCCCGCAGCGGACGGTCCATATCCAGCCCGCCGCCGGGGAAGCGCCGGACGGACTACGTGGCGTGGACAACTCAGTAACCGCTCAATAGTCGTTTTCTGATGACGCAGCTGACAAGGGGAGACTATGGTTGTGCAAATTGAAATACTGATGATGGTCGGGGCTCTGTTGCTCTTGCTGGGGATCTTTGCCAGCAAGGTTTCCAGCCGCCTGGGCATTCCATCCATGATCTTGTTCCTCGTCGTGGGTATGATGGCCGGTTCCGAAGGAATAGGCGATATTAATTTCAACAATCCCCTTCTGGTTCAGTCACTCGGTATCTTTGCTCTTTCCTATATTCTTTTCGCGGGCGGACTTGATACGGATTGGCCGAGTATCAAGCCTGTTATGTCCGATGGTTTTATCCTGTCGACCGTTGGAGTCGGCGTCACGGCATTCCTGGTGGGCTGGTTCGTGCACATAGCGCTGGATTTTTCCTGGATTGAGGGTCTTCTGCTCGGCGCTATCGTCTCATCGACGGACGCCGCGGCGGTTTTCTCCGTGTTGCGTTCACGCAACGTAAATCTGAAGGGAAACCTCAAGCCGTTGCTGGAACTGGAATCAGGGAGCAACGATCCCATGGCCGTCTTTCTGACGACGGCCTTGATTCTCCTGCTGGCCAATCCCTCATACAATGCCCTGAAGCTGGCTCCTATGGTCATATGGCAGATGCTGGCCGGAGCGGCGGCCGGGTATCTGCTGGGCAAAGGCGCGGTAATCCTCATAAACAGATTGCGGCTTGACTATGAAGGATTGTATCCCGTGTTCACGTTGACCTGTGTGCCTCTAATATACAGCGCTGCCGGTCTCATGAAAGCCAATGGCTTCCTGGCGGTGTATGTAGCGGGGATTGTTATGGGAAACAGCGCGTTTGTCCAAAAGAAAAGTCTTCTCCGTTTTCATGACGGACTTGCCTGGCTCATGCAGATTACGATGTTCCTGGCTCTCGGGCTCCAGGTCTTTCCTTCCCATCTCCTCCCGGTGATTGCCGCGGGAATAGCGGTGGCGGCTTTTCTGATGTTTATAGCCCGTCCTGTGAGCGTACTCACCGGCCTTTGTTTTTCGCGCCTCACGTTACGGGAAAAAGGTCTGGTTTCCTGGGTCGGATTGAGGGGCGCCGTTCCTGTTGTCCTGGCTACATTTCCCCTGGTGGCCGGAATAGAAAAGGCCGAGATGATATTCAATCTGGTGTTTTTCATCGTCCTGACGTCCGCCCTTCTCCAGGGTTCCTCCATACCAATGGTAGCCCGCTGGCTGAGACTTGAGGCGCCCGCGCCCGCCGGTCTTCCTTTCCCGGCTTCTTCCGAAGAGACGCCAAACCTTCCCGTACTCATGCGGGAATTACTTGTCCCCAATGGCTCGCCTTGCGCGGGCAGGCAAATAGTCGAGATTTCCCTCCCCTTGGGAGTGCTTATCGTGTACATCAAGCGGGATGGTAGCTATCTGGTGCCTCATGGGAACACCGTTATCGAGGAGGGCGACGTGCTGCATCTGCTGGCGGATGATAATGCGTTTCTTGAAGTGCGGGATATTCTGAAAGTCTGAGGGGAAAAAACAGTCTGCGCCGCAACGATATCGCGCCCCTGTAACAACGGTCAGCGGATACCTGAAACGGGCCGGCCGGTTGAATGACGGCGGGCCCGTTTTTTTTGAGTAATGTTCCGGAGGGTTTTCTACTTCAGGCAGGAACCGATATAGATCATGCCCATCATCTTCTCTTTCTCCCGCTCCGCCACCTGCTTCAGGTCCTTCAGGGTTGTCCGGGATATGGAGGCCTCTCCGGTGTATCCGGCCTTGTAGATAATGGCGACCGGCGTGGTTTCCGGATAGTGTTTCTTCAGGAGGGGCGTAAGTTTCTCCATCTCCTTGAGGCCCATGAAGATGGCCACCATGTCGCCTCCCGCCGCCGCCTCCTTGAGCAGTCCCTCGTTGGCGGCAAGGCTGTAGGGCGCCGTGATGATGACGTTCCCCTTGTTGCACACCAGGTTTCCAGGTCCGCCCGCCTCGAAGGCGCTGATGCCCGTGTAGATCTTGCTGTTGGCGAACATGGCGTTGGCGGCGTTGAAGGCGCTGACGCCGGTAATGACCTCGAAGCGTCCCGCCACCTCCGGTTCAATCCAGTGCTGCCAGCCGCCGTAGATGGTCGGGTCACCGTGCTCCAGCAGGGCGATGCTCCTGCCGGCCGCCAGCGTGTCCCGGATCTTCTTCATGTCCGCTGCCCGCTGGGCTTCCAGTTTCCTCTTTATCTCTTCGGGGGCCAGCCCCGGATTCTTCTTTCTGAAGACGGGCTCGAAATTCAGCATGGGGTCGAACAGAACCGGCTTTCCTCCCATGTACGCGGCGAATTGCCTGGCCATATCTTCGGAGGCGATGTAGACGTCGGCCTTGCCCATGGCTGAGACGGCTTCCAGGGTCATCATGGAGGGCTCCGCGCACCCCATGCTGATGACGTAGAGTTTTGGCCGTGGCTTCAGTGAAATTACCTCAATCCTGCTTACGGTCTTGACCATGCGGTCCGCCGCGGTGTCGTCGGGAAGGACCAGCGTGAACTTTTTGCTCTCTCCGGCTGACTTTGCCGGTGTCTCGGAGACAAGGATGCGTTCTCCCAGGGGCGCCAGAAAGATCTCGCCCAGGGACAGGCAGACACGATAGCCGTCGGTGGAAGTAACCACCACCGCCTTGTCAGTGTCCTCCCGGACGCCGGCCTTCTTCAGGATAGCCCGCAGAGAGGCCCCCTCATGCTTCTGGACGCCGTGATATCCATGGCCGTCGCCCACTATCATGACCTCCGTCGCTGTTCTGGGGAAGGCTGAAAGGTCCTTGAATTCGGTAATTTTCCCAGCGGCGTCGGTTACCGTGAAGCGGGCGGACGATGGTCTGGCGCCCTCTTTTTTCCTGAATTCCTTCCGCAGATCGACCACTTCAATGGAAACCACGTCTTCTATGCTCCGATCCGTATAAAAATCATTGGCCAGAACCAGCTTGGGATAGCCGATGGCGCGCTTGAACCGGTCCATGACCGGTTGATGGAAAGCGGGGGCATGGCATTCGCCGCAACCCTTCGCCTGGTGGGGGAGGACCGGCTTCGCGGCCACGGCGAGGAGGACGTTGGACGGATTGCGGTAAAAGACCTCGCCCCAGGAAAGGACGGTTACGGCGCCGCTTCTGGAGCGTACGGCTATGGCCAGGTCGGTGGTTTTCCTGAAACCGGGGCCGTCTTTTTCGATGCGCGCCATTTCCAGTATGGTGCGCAGGGGCGTCCCGCGATAGACAAAGACGCCGTTGAATTTACGGTCCCGGGTCACTTCGTTGAGCCTGACCTCGGTCGCGCCCAGTTTTTCCAGGATCTCCGTGTCCAGATTGAGAGGCTGGCGAACGGCGCCTCCCACGGTCAGGGCGTGGGAGGGAGAGGGAAGGGAAAAGGCGGAGAGAGCAAGGGCCGCGGCAAGGGTTAAAACGATTCTGTTCATGGATGTCTCCTTTGTTTTCATACCCGCCGGGTTTTAAATGCCCGGCGGGTCTTGGTGTCCTTTTACTTTCTCTTTGCTCCGGGCATGTGCACGGGATTGAACAGCCGGGCCGCGATGTCAGCCAGCGCCGGCGAACAGCGGGCCGGCGCCAGGACCATCCCCTCCGCCATCCCCTTCCAGAAGGGCGGGAGAGAGTCGAATCGGCGGGCCATGCCCCCGCTGATGTCCGGCGCCGCGTAGTACACCTTTTTTATTCCCGAGTTGATGATGCGGGTGAGGCACATGGGGCAGGGTTCCACGGAGGTGTACAGGACGATGCCGTCGGCGGCTCTGGGATCAAGGTAGGAGGGGTCGCTGGGGTTGCGTGACCTGGTAAATCGCATCCGTTCTTCCCAGCGATCAAGAAGATCCATTTCCGCGTGCCTGTCGCTGCGGAACCAGGGTTCGTACTGGCTGTTGTGACCGCGTTCCAGGACCTCTCCGGTCGCTTCGCGCACCAGGCAGGCGCCGATACCGCCGTTTCGAGAGCGGGCGCCCTTCATTGCCTCTCGGACCGTCTCCAGTACGTATTGGTCGTCCGGGAATCGGGGGTCTGGCCGGAATGCATTGATGTCCTTTTCAATTCCGTCCAGATACTGAATCCTGGCCGGGGGCATGAATCCTCCGGGGGGCGCATGGCGGCAGGCGGAGAGAAAGGTCGTCAGAAGCAGAAAGAGTAGGGCGGTGGAAACCCGTTTGCCGAAAGAAGGGATTCTTTTGTCATGTGCGCGCATTGCCTGCTGTCCCTGGCCTTGATGAAATGTGAGTCCCAGCGGGACGTCCGATGGTAGACGGGGGATTCATCCCCCGGCGCCGGATTGAGGTTTTTCCCCTGACCCGTGATAATAACGGCTCTGTTTCTTACAGCGACGGAAAGCACGCCTTCCGATCAACACCTTCACCCACGTGCAGCACCTTCACATCCACCCCGTAGGCCTCCCGCATGTTTTCTTCCGTGATGACCGCTTCCGGCGGACCCTTTTTCGAGAGCCCTCCGCGGTTCATGATCGCGGCCTCGGTCGCCGCGATGAAGGCGTGATCCGGGAAATGGGTGGCCATGATGATTCCCATGCCCGCATCAGACAGCGACCTCACCACCCGCAGGATCCTCACCTGGTTTCCCAGGTCGAGGTGGGAGGTGGGTTCGTCCAGTATCATGATGCGCGGTTCCTGGGCCAGGGCCCGAGCTATGAGCACGAGCTGCCATTCCCCGCCGCTGAGCGTGGTGCAGGGGCGGTCCGCCAGGGGGAGTATGCCGGTCGATTCCATGGCGGCCCGGGCGATTTTCCGGTCGTGGACGTTGGGAGAGGCAAACACGGCCAGATGGGGCGCGCGGCCCATGACCACCACGTCCCGTACCTGAAAGGGAAACGCGGAAGTCTGGTTTTGCGGCACATAGCCGATCTCCCTGGCCACTTCCGCCGGTTTCATGCGGGCGATGTCCCTTCCGTCCAGGCGGATGTCGCCTCGCCAGCCGTGCAGGACATTGCTGATGCATTTCAGCAGCGTGGATTTTCCCGTGCCGTTGGGACCCAGGAGGCAGAAGACGTCACTGCGTCCCACGTCGAAGGAGACTCCGGCGAAAACGTCGTGGGGGGCGGCGCCGGTATAGCTGAAGGACAGGTCGCGGACATGGATGAGAGAGGTCATATCACCACCCCGGCCTTGATTTTTTAAGGAGATAGGCGAATATGGGGGCGCCCACCAGGGCGGTGAGGATGCCGATGGGTATCTCCGATTCCATGGCGGTGCGCGCGATGGTGTCCACCGTGATCAGGTAGGACGCCCCCACCAGCGCCACAACGGGAAGCAGGTGTTTGTTGTCCGGACCCACCAGCAGTCTGCCGATGTGCGGGATGACGAGGCCTATCCAGCCGATTATGCCGCTGATGGACACCGAGGCGGCGGAGATCATGGTGGAACAGATGATGATGAGCGCCGTCAGGCGCCCCGTGTCCACGCCGAGGGACCGGGCATTCTCTTCGCCCATGGCCAGCAGGTTGATGCGCCAGCGGATCAGGAGGAGGATGATGATCCCGGAGAGGATCACCGGCCCCACGATGGCCAGGTCCTTGTTGGAGGCGTTGTTAAGGGAACCCAGCAGCCAGAACACGATGGAAGGCATGTTGTTCAAGGGGTCGGCGATGTATTTGAGGAGCGAGGTGCAGGCGGAAAAAAGGGCGCCCACGATAATTCCGGAGAGCACGAGCATCAGCACGGGGGTGGTGCGGTAGACCCTGGCGAGCCCGACGGTCATGAGCACCGCCGCCAGACCGAAGGCGAAGGAGAGGACCTGAATCGCCAGGATGCCGCTGAAAAAGAGTATGGCAAGGGCCGCGCCCAGTCCCGCCCCCGCGGATACGCCGAGGATGTGGGGCGAGACCAGCGGATTCCGGAAGAGGCCCTGGAAGGCCGCTCCGGAGATGGACAGACCGGCGCCCACCAGCAGTCCGGCGATAAGGCGGGGAAGCCGCACATCGAACAGCACCGATTCCAGGGTGGGTTCCCACGTGGGTTCTATGGGAAAAACCCGGGATGCGAGAATCTCCAGGATCGTCATCGGCGGTATCCGCAACTGGCCGAGCATCAGGGCCGTGACGCAGATGATGATCAGGAGCGCCGCCAGCAGAATCATCAATGTCGACGGCGCAATCCCGATTCCAATCCGTTTTTCCGCTGGGTTCATGGGCTGGACTACCTCATCCCATGGATCGGGCCGAACTTCATCTGGTATTTCCCGGAGAGAAGGGCGCGGGCCTGTTGGTCGCTCAGGTTGAACGACATGATCTCGCCATAAAACCTCTTCACTTCCTTCATCATGTCCACGTCCCGGAAACGCTCGGGGTAGGCGGTCTTGGCGAGCCACAGGGGATAGAGAACCGCGGCCTCGGCCGTGGGGCGGTCCCATATGAAGATGCCCACGGGCTGCTTGTAGACCCGGCGGTCGCGGATGGCGGAGACGTTCTTCCAGCGCCTGTCCCGATATACCTCTTCAGGTGTTCCGCTGTCTATGATGAGGATGTCGGGATTCCATCCCAGCGCCTTTTCCAGGGATACCTCCAGGAGTCCTGAATGGAGACCCTCCTTTGCCCCGGCGGAACTGATTCCAGCGGCCGCGTCGATGCACCCGGCGTTCAGGATGCGCTCGTGCATGAAGGTGTCTCCGCCCAGTGTGACCAGGTGGCTGGAACCGTAGCCGTTGAAAACCTTCTTCCTTTTATCCCTTGGGATATCCCTGGTCCTGGATTTGACGAAGGAAATGGTCTTTTCCAGATAGGCGATGTATCTTTCTCCCCGTTTTTCCTTGCCGAAGACGTCGGCGTAGAACCGTATCTCTTTTTTCAGGAGATCCAGCCCGTGATCCATGCTGCTCTCCGTATATGCGACGGGGATGGAGGTCTTCTTTTCAACGATGGAACCGTCCAGCGTGCCGGCTATGACCAGTTGGGGCCGGGAGAGGACCAGGGACTCGATGTTCACGTGGCCGCTGGTGCTTCTCGGTCCCGGGAGTTTCCTGATGGAGGGGTCAAAGGCGTTGATCAGCTGGGATCCCTTCAGGGAGCTGGTCACCGCGCACAACTGGTTCCGGGCGCCGAGGATATAGGCTATCTGACCGGTTGGCCCGCCGAACAGGGCCACGCGGGTAAGGGGAACCGGTACGCGGACCTTTCTGCCGGTCATGTCCGTTATTACGCGGGTTTTTCCGGCGGCGGCGACCGTCCTGGCCGTAGCCGCGGAGGAAAAGGCGAAGGTCGCGGCGACCAGCGCAAGCATGAATATGTTGATTTTTCGGAGCAGGTCCATGGGTATTCTCCTGGGCAAAGGGATTTCCCTCCTTTGGCAAAAGGGGGGTGTGGGTGGGCTCGTTGACGCTATTTCCTGAACATCGTGACAGGTTCGATCCCGGCTATCTTTCTGTAATACTTGACTCCTTGGGAAAGGCTCACGCGAAGGGCTTCCTGGTCCGTGACCCTGACGCCGGCAATCGCCGAAGCGCCGAAATCGAACAGGACCTCGCTCATGGGGGTGCTGGGGCCCAGGACTACGGAGACGGCGTCGCGGGAGAGTTCCAGAAGCCTCTGCATGGTCTTGTTGATGAGGGTGGTACCGGTTATGATCACCAGGTCCGATTCCGGCACTACCTCTTCGGCGGCGTATGGCGGGAGTTCGCCTTCCCTGGGCTCCATCTCCAGAAGAAAGGCCCGTGACGCGATGCGTGAAATATCGGGGAAGAAGGGAAACCTGCCGACGCAGGTAACGGTCCTGCCGGATGATTCGCGGAGGAGGAAATCCAGGACATTGACGTTTTCTCCCCGCGGATCCATGAGGGAGTTGAAGGCGGCCAGTCCGAGGCCGGCCTCCAGCGGTTCCCAGCTTTTCAGGAGGGCCGCGGCCTCAAGGATGGGTTTTCCCATGATGGCGCCGGCGTCTTTGAGCTCGAATCCCTGGTCGCCCCTGAAGACATGGGAGAGACCGGCGCGCCTGCTCTCTACGGATATCCAGTGGAGGCCTATGAGGATGTTTTCGATTTTTTCTTCAGCGCCGGAAACGCTGTCCAGCAGTGCGTCGACAAGTTTCAAGATTTCCCCCCGTGCTCGCGGCGATCGCGGTTATGTCTGGAAATTTAATTAACTCTTGACATGAAGAAACGCGATATGTCAAGAGTTAAATATCGTACGCTATATAGAAAGCTATACTGAATAAGGGTTTTGTCCCCATCTTTTCCGATGTGATCGGAGGCATGGGAAGGTTTACGTAAAAGGTAATTGCTATATGATAATGATGAAAAACAAGGCTGTTGTACTCGTCTGTTTTCTGGCTTCACTGGGCTGTTTTGCGCCAGTCCCCGGCTGCTCCCGTTCAGGAGCGCCGGACGGTGATACCGTTACCGTCGTCGATCAGGTGGGGCGCACCGTCACCGTTCCGAAGAACATCAGGCGCGTCGCGGCGCTCCACCATTTTGGCGGCAAGGTGGTGTTCGCCCTCGGTCAACAGGACAAGCTGGTGGACCAGGCCCTCTACCACAGGGAGAATCTGGCCATGGCGAGGATTAATCCCTCGTTCGCCGCGAAACCCAAGCTGATTGCCGGCCACAATCTCAACAACGAGCAGCTTGTCGCCCTCAAGCCGGATATAGCCATCGCTTACGCATCCTTTGATCCCGCGGATATAGAACAACTGGAAAACGCCGGCGTCAAGGTCATCGCCATCAGGGGGGAGACCCTGGAGGAGAGCTATGCCGGGGTCAGGCTCGTCGCCAGGGTGCTCGGATGCGAGAAACGGGGGGAGGAGTATGTCGCCGAATGCCGGCGGCTGGTCAGCCTGGTGAAGGAGAGGACGGACCGGATTCCACGGGAGAAACGCCTGAAGGTGATGTTCGTGGGGCCCAAGAACATCTATACCGCGGCAACCGGCCAGATGCTCCAGAACACGCTGCTGGAGACGGCGGGCGGCCGCAACGTGGCCGAATCGCTGAAAGGTTTCTGGGCGGCGGTTTCTCCGGAGCAGATAGCGGCATGGAATCCCGATGTCATCTTTCTCGGTTCGAGCCTCGATTCCTACGGCGCCGACACGCTGTTCGCCAACCGTCAGTTCAGCACCGTTTCGGCTGTCCGGAACCGCCGGGTGTATGTATTCCCGTCCAATATCGGATGGTGGGACTACCCCGCGCCCCACTGCGTCCTGGGTATGGTATGGGCCGCCACTATCCTCTACCCCGATCTCTTCCGGGACGTTGACATGAAGAAGATCGCCGACGGATTCTATGCCCGGTACCTTGGCTACTCATTCACCGCCATGGGAGGAAAGCTGCAGGGTCGTCCACGCTTGGCGCGCCAATGAAGGCAACCGGAATCATCATGAAAAATCTACTGGTTATCCTGTGCGTCGCCGGATTCTTGCTGGCCCTTCTGGCCTCGCTGAGCCTGGGGCGCTACCCCATCGGTCTCACCGACCTGGCGCGCCTTGTCCTGCCGCACCTGGGACTTGGCGGGTATGTGACGCCCGCTCCGGTCGAGATGCAGATGGTGTTCTGGAACATCCGCGTGCCGAGGATTCTCATGAGCATCGCCGTGGGGAGCGGCATCTCCATTGCCGGGGTGGTGTTCCAGGCCCTGTTCCGCAATCCCCTGGCGGCGCCTGATATCCTCGGGGTCACGGCGGGCTCCTGTTTCGGCGCGGCCATGTCCATCATGTTTTTCACGCGCCTGGCCCTGGGTGTTCAGGGCTTTGCCTTCATCTTCGGCGTCTTTGCCGTGTCCATCGCCTATGTCATCGCGGAGCGGAGCTGGGATCGATCCACCTCGGTGCTCGTCATCACCGGGATCGTGGTGTCGGCGGTGTTCCAGGCGGGTCTCTCCATCCTCATGTATCTGGCAGATCCCTACGACCAACTGGCAAAGATCGTGTTCTGGATAATGGGGAGCTTTCACGTGGCCTCCTGGGCCAAGGCGCAGGTGACTCTCCCCGTGGTGGTCATCGGCTCCGTTCTGCTGGGCATGTTCGGATGGCGCCTCAACATCATGACCCAGAGCGAGGATGAGGCCCTGTCCATGGGGGTTGACGTGTTCCGCTGGCGCATGTTCTATGTGGTGATCAGTACCCTTATCGTGGCGTCCTCGGTGGCCGCCGTAGGCGCCATCAGCTGGGTCGGACTGATAGTCCCCCACATCGCCCGTTACCTGGCGGGCACGGAACACCGGCGGCTCATACCCGTTGCGGCGTTTGTCGGCGGCGGTTTTCTCCTGGTGATGGACACCGTGGCCAGGACCGTATCCGCCTCGGAGATTCCCATCAGCATCATAACCTCCCTTATCGGCGCGCCCTTTCTCGGCTACCTGGTGATGCGGAGACGCGGGAACGGGTGTGCCGATGTCGGTTGAGATTGCGGGGCTGACGGCCGGTTACGGGGATTTGACTGTGCTTCATGACGTCAGTCTGGAGATACGGCAGGGACGAATCTGCGCCCTTATCGGCCACAACGGTTCGGGCAAGACCACCCTCATGCGCTGCATCAACGGCCTTCTCAAGACGCGGCAGGGGATGATCAGGGTGGCCGGCAGGGATATTTCCCTGATGCGCAGGAACGATATGGCGCGCCTCATAAGCCTGGTTCCCCAGGGGGGGCATTCGCCGTTCCAGTTTTCAGCGCTGGAGATGGTGCTCATGGGCGGGGCGTCGCGGGTCAAGCCGTGGGCCTCGCCGTGCGCGGCGGAGCGGCGTCTGGCCATGGAGGTGTGCCGGGAGGTGGGAGTGGACGGTCTTGCCGCCACTCCCTTCAACAACCTGTCAGGCGGGCAGAAACAGCTTGTCATGCTTGCCCGGGCGCTGTTCCAGGATGCGCCGGTGATGCTTCTGGACGAACCCAATTCCCACCTGGACTTTTCCAACCAGCACAGGACCATGGGATTGATGCGCCGCTTTGTCAAGGAACGGGGAGTGACCGCCCTCATCAGCCTGCACGATCCCAACCTGGCTCTTTCCTACGCCGATGACGCGGTGATGCTGCGGCAGGGAAGGGTGGTGGCGGCCGGGCCGGCCGGGGAGGTCATGGATGACGCGCATCTCAGGGAGGCCATAGGGTCGAACCTGATGCTGGACAGGACCCTGTCCGGCGCGCGGGTGGTTGTGCCGAGGGATGTATACGTAAAATAAACAATTTTTTCCGGAGACCCGCCAGGTTTTAAAACCCCGTCGGGTCCGGTTATCAAGGAGGTATTCATGCAGTGCGCCTATTGCGAATGGCGGTGCGAGCTCGGGGACGGAAGTCCGGGGGTATGCCGCATGTACATCGAGGAGAAAGGCGCGATCAGGGAACGCTTTCCGAACCTCTGGTCCAGTTGCATCCCGTCACGGGTCGAGTCGGTCCCCTTCTACCACGCCTGGCCGGGGAGCCGCTGCCTGGTCATCGGCACGGCGGGGTGCAACTTCCGCTGCCGTTACTGCTCCAACTCCTTTGTGGCCAAGCAGGACCCGGCCATGGTCCGGGACGGGATGATCGAGCTGACCCCGAAGGAGCTGATCCGCAGGGCGAAGCAGTTGGGATGCCACTCCATTGTCTTCAACGTCAACGAGCCGACCGTATCCCTTCCCTCCCTGCTCGGGGTTGCCGCCGAGGCGCGCGAAGCCGGCATGCCCATGGGGTGTCTTACCAACGCCTATACCACCGAGGAAGCCACCGGGATGCTGGGATCGATTTTCTCCTTCTTCAACATAGGGCTGAAGGGCCTGTCCGACACCTTCAACCGCGACTATATCGGAATACCGTCCGCGGGACCGGTGTTGCGGAACATCCGGACCCTTGCCAAGCTGGGGCATGTGGAGGTGACCACGCCCGTGATCGAGTCCGCCAACGACAATGAGCTGGAAGATATCGCCCGCTTTCTGGCCGACGTGGATCCCCGGATACCCTGGCATGTGTTTCGCCTCCTTCCGGAAGACGAGATGAAAGAGGCCCGCTACCCGGACATCGACGCCATTGCCGCCGGGCTGGAGACAATCCGCGGATATCTGCCCCATGTATACTTCCATAACTTCGTCGGTTCCGATTGGGTGAACACCATCTGCCCCGGATGCGGCGCAACCGTGATCGAGCGTTTCAGCCTTGGCTGCGGGGGCGATCGCCTCATCTCCTGCCATGGTCGAGGGAACAGGTGCCCGTCGTGCGGCGGGGAAATCCGTCTGCTGGGTGAAAAAGTCGCCTGGAACGCGGGGGAGGGCCGGTCATGAGTCTGGCGATAATCGATGCCCGTCAATGGCAAAGGGTCTTCGACCTCAGGACCGGCGCCGGGGTGCAGGAAAGAACCCCCCTCATGAAGATGGTAATGGATATCCAGTCCCGGCGGCCCTATCCCGGCGACCTGGATGACTCGGGCAACCGCTGGGTTACGGATACGGCCCTGGACCTGATAGAGGGCTACGACCCCTCCTTCGTCTTCCTCACCTATGCGCGGCAGTTCTTCCTCGGCCGCTACTCCGTCCTGACGGATGGCGATTGGGCCGGCATGGTCTCTTCGGTGTTCGAGGAGGTGAACCGCTTCGTGGCCCGGTCCGGCTTTACGCCTCTTATCGTGGGAACCGGCGCCATGATGCCGTTCGCTGATTTCATCGATGTGACGCGCCTGGACGGCCTGGTATTGTCCACCCACTGGTCGGCGCGTTATGCCGGTCTCCATGAGGGCAGCGCCCGTGACCTGGATTATCTGGCAGCTCGTCCGGAGCTTGAACGAATCGTCAGCCGGGACGATTTCCGCCGGCTGTTTTCCGATTGCAAGGGGGATGACTCGCGCCTTCCCGAATACCTGCTGGTGGCGCGGCCGGGGTACATGTTCCGGACCGTGGGAGGCGCCTTCCGCGTGGTCAGGCGGGTGCCCGCCCCGGCATATACCATTCCGGTCTCGGCGGAATGGGACGGGGTTTCCTCCATAACCGGCATCCGCCGGCTTGTGGCTGAGGAGATTCAGAGACGAAAAATCGCCCTCATCGTGGTCGAGGGCCTGGGCGTGGAAGACTTCCCCTGGCCTTGCCAAAGCTGTGAAAACGGCCGCGACTGGTTCTATTATGAGCCCAGCGACGCCCAGTACCTTACCCTGACCACGGGCCGACACCAGGTGTTCGCGTATCCCACCGGCCACGGGTATTTCCAGGAAGACGCGGAGAAGACGGAATATCCCCTGTCCGGGTACTTTACCTCGATCCCGGAAGATACCATTGCATCCGGTCTCGGTGTGCGCGGCATCGCCGTGGGAAACCGCAGTATGATCATGCACATGGCGCCGGGGGCCGATATTTCCATTGAGTGTTTCGCCCGCAATCTGTTCAATCAGGGAACCATGGCGGTGCTGCACGGGACGGGGGGGATATGAACGAAATCGAGATCAGACCCGTCGGGGTTGCGCGCTCGGCCGATGAAGAGACGATACATGTCCCGCTTCAGGGAAACAGGGCGGTTATCGAGATCTTTCCGGAGTATGCGGCGGCCCTTGAGAGGATTGATGAGTATTCGCATCTGTGGATACAATCCTGGTTCCACGAGGCGAAACGGGACGTCCTCGCTACCGTGCCGTCAAGGGTGAATCCCGGCCTTCCGCGCTACGGCGTCTTCGCCCTCCGTTCACCTCTGCGGCCGAATCCCATAGCCCTGACACTGGTGACACTGGACAGGGTCGAAGGAAACCGCCTGTTCGTCAGCGGTCTGGATGCGGTGAACGGGACGCCGATCCTGGACATAAAGCCCTATTTCGAGCAGGATATCGTGTTTTCCCCCAGAACCGCGCGCATCATCGCGGCCAGGCGCGAGGTGAGGAGGGCGCTTCTGGAGCGGGAGGCAGTTCTCCATCACCGTGAGGATTGCATGGCCCTGCGTATCGCCGTGAGCATGGCTCTGATTGCCGAAGACCATTTCGGGAAGTTGAATGACGATGCCCTGGTGGTGGAGGTCGCGGGTTCTCCCTGTCTGGGGGACGTTATCCAGGGCCTGACGCGGGCCAGGCTCGCCAATCCGCCTCGGTTCCTTTTCAGGGAGGCCGTTGGGGCATGGCGGAGCGTCTGGATAAAAGATGGGAGAAAACTTTCGGTGGAAATGAGGCCAGGCGTCGATCCCATGGCGCCTGACGCCTTGTCAGGGGAAGAGGCGTTCACGATTGTAATGGAGTAGGTGGGTACGGTTTCAGGATTCCGTTTCCCGCGCAACGGCCGACGCCGGCCGAACCTTTTGTTGAATTCCAAAAGGTTCGGCCGGCGTCGAAGTATTGACTGAAACGCTCCTTTGCAACCGTGCGGTTACGGATATGAAGGATAGTATCCCTGTCCCGGTGGGTATCCCGGTTCGGGTGAGTATCCCGGGGGCGCGTATCCCGGTCCCGGCGCATAGCCTGGAGGCGGCGGTGGAACCCTGTAGTTGGGGTACTGTCTTTGCGTAGATCTTCCGGGGATCTGGTTGCCCTTGGCGTACATGCATTGCTGGTAGGCCATGTCGAACTGGCGCTGCGCCTCGTAACCGTAGGCCTGTCCTGCTTCCGCGCCTGAGGTTGAGCCCACCAGAAGCCCGCTTCCCGCTCCGATGGCGGCGCCCAGGCCGGGGTCTCCGGCGGCCGCGCCAATGGCCGCGCCGAGACCGGCGCCGATCAGCGTCCCTACCACCGCTCCGGTGGCGGCATTCTGGTTCGCGGTGTTTTGGGGCGACAATCCCAGGCGCTGCGCCGCCCAGTGTCTGCAGAGCACGTCATCGTTCTGGAACTGGTCAAAGGTCTTGCCCTCTCCCGGCAAGACCATTACGCTCGGGCCATAGGGCATGGTCACGCACCCGCCCAGTGCCAGCATGGTGATTGCCGAGACGATACACTTCATCCTCTTTTTCATGGTCTTATTCCTCCCCTTGCGGCGCCGCCGGAGGCGGGATAACCTTCATCCAGCCGCCCGGGCATTCTTTGATGTATGGATAGTACCCTTCCGGTTTGCGGCAATAATACCAGTAGTTTCCTTCTTCATTTACCTGATTTTCACGGCTGATGAACTCTTGCGGCCTCTCTTCAACGATAACGCGAGGGGCGTAATATGGGTTGCGATAGTAGGGGTAATATGACGGATAATACGGAACCGGCCATGCCGCGCCCCATCCCGGCCCCAGCCAGACTCCTCCACTGATTCTTACATGCCCGTGGTGGTGATGGTGGCCATGATGTCCGCGCGCGTAAGCCGGCACGGATACGGACATGGCCAGAACCAAAGCAGTCAATACAAAAATGATTACATTTCTCATACATACCTCCTTCTCCCGGTCTTCCGACGAGCCGGGCGCGTACTGTCACGGCGGATAAAAACCGCCTGTTGTTTTTATGACGGCAATCTCTTTAACGCATGGTTTTCCGGCGCGTTGACACGTCATTTCACCGGATTTGAGGTTAATGTCTCTCTGGATTATATCAGCATGGGCGTCGCGTGTCGCTCAATTTGTGTGGATCAGGTGAGGAGGCAGGAACGGGATGATGTTAAAGGCAGGGGTGTTCCGGGTTGCGGTACCCCGGAACGTGCGTTAACCGGGAGAGATATCACTCCAATCCATAGGAGAAGGGTATGGTGAGTTTCACGGGAACGGGCGGCTTCGGGAAGGGTTCCACCTTTCTGATGGTTTCGACCACATTGTCGTCCAGTTCCTCGTAGCCGGTGCTCCGTGCAATTCTGATGTTCCGGGTTCTGCCGGTGTGAAGCACCTCGAAGGTGACTACCACCCTGCCGCTCCATCCCATGCGTTGCGCCCGGGCCGGGTAGGACAGGTTTTCCTCAATAATCTTCTTGATGTAGGCGAAGTGTTCCGCCCTGTACCTGCCGCGGAGCCGCTCCGTGGATTGGCTGTCTCCGGTCCCCGAACCGTGTGGGGCGACCGCCTTTCCTCCGGTTCCCGCTGCTTCGCCGGCGCCCGCTGAGGCAGCGGGGGCAACGGGTCCGGTCGCCTGGGAAAGCGGCCCCGGCTGGGCTTCCCTGGGTTTGGCCAACACCGGCACGGTTCCTCCCGCTTCGGTGGCCGGAGAGGGGGGCGCGACCCTCTGTCTGGGCTGTTGCGGCTGTTGGGTAATTGGCCTGGTTCTGGCCGTGACCGGGGGGGGCTCCTGTCTCTTCGGCGCCTGGACGGGAGGAGGCGCCGGTCCGGCCGATTCCACCATGGTAAAATCGATGACGATGGGTTTGCCGGGGCCGGCCATGGAGCTGCTCAGGGCAAATGCCAGCGAGAGCGCCGTTCCGTGGAGCAGCAGGGAGATGGTCATTGCCTTTCCGCGGTAGTTCATTTCTTTGCCTCTGTTTGCAGGCTTATCTGGCGGAAACCCGCGTTCTTGACCGCATCCAGCACGTCCACGAAGGACTGGAGAGCTATGTCCCGATCCGCGCGGATAAGGAACGGGGTGCTCCGGTCAAGGGGGCGCAGTTCGGCAAGCAGGGCGGGGATGGTCGTGTCCCGGCCGTTGAAAAATATCCGGCCGCTTCTGTCGATTTCAATGGTCCTGACCTTCAGCGTCTGGTCCTGGCTCTTGGCCGCCTTGGGAAGGTTTATCGGTATCCCGCCGGTCGCGATGAATGTGGAGGTGGTGAGAACTATGGTCAGCAGCACCAGCATGATATCCACGAAGGGGATGACGTTGATGTAATCAAACTCTTTCTCTTCCATTCATGATCTCCCAGCGAAGAATGAGCACCTTGACGCGGCGCAGAAGAAGGTTGTACAGGGACACGGACGGGATGGCCACCAGGAGCCCCACCGCGGTCGCCTTGAGGGCAAGGGCGAGACCGGACATGATCTTGCCGGTGTCCATGAAGCCCTCCTGTCCCATGCTGTAGAAGGTGAGCATGATCCCGATAACCGTGCCGAGAAGTCCCAGATAGGGCGCGTTGCTGCCTATGGTGGCAATTATATGCAGCTTTTTTGTGAGTTCCAGCTCCAGGCTCTTTTTGTCCCGGAAGTCCTGAAGCTTGATGTTCCTGAAGACCAGATAGCGTTCGATGGCGCACGCCAGCGCTACGACGCTCAACAGAATCAGGAGCCAGATGACCCCGTAGTCGACTACTGTTTTCAGCCATTCCATTGTGTCCAAACTCCTCTCGATTTTTTCAAAACAGATATCGCAATATATCATGGAATATAGGGTCGTCCAAGCCGATAAAAGCGGACGGTGTTGCATCAAGGCGATATTCCGTGCTTTACCTTGTGTCAGGCACCGGTTTCCGGGTCGGACAGGGAAGGCTTTTTGCCGCGAGAATTCCACCAGAAATAAAACGGCAGGCCGCTCAGGGCAATCCCGATCCCAAAAAATGACGCGTACGGCTCGCTTGATGCGATGCGCGCCGCAATTGCCGCGTATGCTCCCGTGAACAGAAGGGGCACGATGGGGTATCCCCAGGCTCGGAAGGGGCGCGGCAGAGCCGGGTTCCTGTAGCGGAGCACGAACAGGGAGGCGCCGGTCGCCACCGAGGTGAGGAGCATTACAAAGACCACGTAGCCGAGCAGGGCATTGAATGTGCCCACAAGGACCAGCAGCGCGGCGATGGCGGACTGGCTGATTATTGACAGGTACGGGGTGTTGTACAGGGGATGCAGTCTTCGGAACCGGGACCAGAAGGCGCTGTCTTCGGCCATGGCGTAGCAGACCCGCGCGCCGGTCAGAATGTTGGCGTTTATGCTTGCGGCGATGGCAAGGACGATCGGGATGGTGACCAGCGCCGCAAGGGATGGGTTGAATAGTCTGGAAACGGCGGACTGGGCGATGTTGATCGAGCCTTTCATGTCTTCAATGGGCATCGCGTACAGGTAAAGAACGTTGATCAGTGTGTAGATGACCGTAACGATCAGTGTGCCTGTGATCAGGGAGAGTGGCAGGTTTCTCCTGGGGTTACGGATCTCGCTTCCTATGTATGCCGAGGCGAACCAGCCGCTGTATGTGAAGATAACCGCTATCATTGGGGTTGAGACAATCTTTGTCAGCGGCGTATTAACCTCCGGCGTGTGGAAGTTCCGCCAACTTCCGTCACCGGCCAGAAAACCGCCGATGATCATTACGGAAAGAAGTACGATGACGCCGGTGGTGATGATGACCTGGGTTGCCCCGCCCGGACGTATCCCGCGGATGTTGATCAGGGAAAAAATAATAATTACCGCTATCGCCGCGAGCTTTCCCGACGTATCGCCCATGGGAAGGAATGGCTTCAGGTAGCTTGTCAGGGCGATGGAGAGCGCGGCGCTGGAACCTGGTCCGATGATCCAGAAGCTGGTCCAGCCGAGGAGAAATCCCGCCCACCGGCCGTAGGCTGCCTTCAGGTACTGGTAATCACCTCCGGCCAGAGGATACAGGGCGGCCAGTTCCGCGTAGGTCAGCGCTCCGCAGACCGTCAGGAAACCTCCGAGCGCCCATATGCCGATGAACAGGCCCGCATCGGGAAGCTCTCCCGCCAGAAAACCGCTGGTGGTAAAAATCCCCGCGCCGATGACGTTGCCCACGACCAGGAGGACCGCATCCGTGAGGGACATCTCTCTTTTCAGTGACATGGGCGGTCATCCTCCTTTTTCTTTCTGAACATCATTACCGGAAAGTACCAGAGCATCAGCAGGCAGAGGAGGGCATTGCCGAAAAGGATCAGGGGGAGGCCCGGGTCTTTTTTTATGATGATCTTCATCGGGGGGGCTTTGTTTCCTTCCGGTTTTCCGGCCATGGCCATACGGGTTATCTTCAGCATAAAAAAAGGAGGCTGCCGGCGTAGCCGCCGGCAGCCAGATATAACCATGGAAGAAAGGAAGTGAAAAGGTGCATGGGGGCTTTCAGGGGGGGAGGGATTTCTCCCTCCCGGATGATTTCTAGAACTTGGCGGTGATGCCGCCGAAGATGTTTCTGCCGGGCGCGGGGAAGCCGCTTTCCGGCTCGTAGTTTCTGTCGAAGAGGTTGTTGATGGCGAGGTATGCCTCAAAATTCTTCAGGAATGGTTGGGTAAGGCGCAGGTCCATGGTAAAGAATCCGGCCGTTTCGATCTCCCTGGTTTGCGGCGCATCAGGCGTCGGCACCTGGCTGTAGAGGCTTGCCATCAGCAGGCCGTTGAGGTTGAGACGGGTTTTGATGTGCGGCACGGTGTACTGAAGGCCCAGGTCCAGCTTGTGTTCGGGAACGTTGCGGATATGGTCGGTCACCTTGTTGTCGCTCTGATCCGTTGCCTGGTTGAAGTTGTAACCCAGCTTCAGGACCAGATCCTTGGCAGGGTAGATTTCCGTGCTGAGTTCGATGCCGTACAGCTCCACCTTGCCGATATTCTCATTGGCGCCGTCCGGATCCGGACGCATGATGAAGTCGTTTATCTGGCTGTAGAAGAAGGCCAGCTCGCCCCACATGAAGTCGGAGAAGGAGCGGGAAACGCCGATGGTGGAGTTGATGGCGTGTTCCGGTTTCAGACCCGTATTGCCGCTTTTTGACGAATAGAGCTGATCAAGTGTGGGGAAGCGTGACTTGCGGGCCACGGACGTGAAAAGCTTGGTCTTGTCCGGGAAGGTGTAGGTGGCGCCGATCATGGGGTTGAAGTCGGTTACCGTCGGCCCGGTGGGCAACCCTGTCTGGTTGACGAAGTCGCCGGTTTTCTTGTCCGTGTTGTTTTTGTTGGCGTCGGTTACCTTGAACCAGTCGTAGCTGCCGCCGACAATGACGGAAAAGTTTTTGGCAATGGTAATCTCATCCTCAATGCCCGTGGAGCCGGTGAACGCCCAGAATGTTTCAAAGGGGAGATAGTTGTCGTCCCGCTGTTTGTGGGAGTCGCCGCGGTAGTTGAAGACGAACCGGGCCGTATTCCATGACACCGGCTTCCACTCCGTGATGAGGGAGCCGCCGATCATGTAGTCGTAATAGTTGCTGCGCGCGATTATTCTGCTGTAGGTTTCGTCGGAATAGGAATCCAGCCCGTCCACATGGTTGTGATAGAAGAGCTTTCCCTTCAGTGTCACCTTTTCACCCAGCTTCTGCTGGCCGCTCAGGTCGATGTTCCAGTCGTCGTACTGGTTGAAGCGGAAGAAGTTGGCAAAGGCCGGCCTGTTGGGAAAAACCCTTACGGAGTCAAGGGATGGAGGGTTGCCGTGATCCTTCATGGTGTAGTTGAAGTTGAGGGAGTACTCGGCGCCTTCGGAGGGTGTTATGCCGAACTTCGCCCAGATGCTGTCCGATGAATAGTCTGACTGGTTGCGGGTACCGCCGTCTTCGAAGACGCCGGTGCGGACCACCTTCCCGCTGGTGACAACGCTCCCGGTCCGCGGCCGGAAGTCGTCGGACATGCGCCAGCCGTTGGCCTGCTGATGGGTATAGCTCAACCAGTAGTTGAAGATGCCTTTTTTCATGCCGTGGTTGAAGGACGCCTTGTAGTAGTCAACTTCGCCTCCTTCAACATTAAAGGAGAAGGTGGGCTTGCCGGAGGCCTGCTTGGTGACGATGTTGATGACGCCTCCCATGGCGTTGGCGCCGTAGAGAACCGATGCCGCGCCCTTGGTTATTTCAATCTTGGAGACGTTGTCGGTGCTGAGCTGGTTCAGGTCCAGTCCGCCGTATTTCGTTTCGTAGTAAGGGACACCGTCGATGAGCACGAGGACCCTGTTCTGGTCGAAAAAGCCGCGTATGGATACCGTCGGGACGTTCTTCGTGCCGGTGGACACGCGGACACCGGTGGCGTGGCTCAACGCCTCGGAGACGGTGTTGCTGTTGGTATTCTTGATGTCTTCCGCCGTAATCACCGTTGTAACGGTGGTTTCCTTGACTACCGGCGGTTTTACGCCTTTGATGTAAACCTCGCCCAGGGAATAGCTCTCATACCCTTCCTTTGTCGCCGCCTCCTCCGCGAAGCCGGGCGATGCAGCCAGCAACCCGGCGCAGAGCAGCAGAAGACCCGCTCGTGTCATCATCAACATGTTTTCCTCCCAAATGTTTGTTGTTTGCATACGTGGAAGATCAATCCGAATCCTGCCACAAAATAAATTCAAAAAAAATAATGTGAGCTTGAATCGCAGGTGTTTACAAATCATTACAAAATATGACGTTACGCCATATATCAAATTATATAACACAACACAAGCGCTATTTTCACATTTGGATAGTGGTAGGGCGGGGAGGGAAATTGGTGATGGGGCGCGCCCCGCGATTGCCGGTTGAGCGGGATTGCGGGGGCAAGAGGTTTTTACCGCTAAGTGCGAATGGCGTGAGCCCGGGTTGAGGTTGTTTGGTTAAGCCGGACAATCTCGCGCCTTGTTTCTTCCTTCAGGAAACGCCACAGACCGAGGCGCTCCAGGGTGGCGACGGCCGGGACGCCGGAGGGGGTCCAGCCGCGTTTTTCGTAGTACAGGGCGATAAGAGAGCGCAATTCCTTTTTTCGATGTTCCATGAGGGCTTTACGCTTGCCGGCGGTCGGTATCTTCCGGATGTCTTCCAGCGGAGCGCCCATTATCCTGGCGGTCTCGGAGTCGTTGTACTCTCCTTCCGCTTCATAGAGGCTGTCTTCGGTCGGTCCTATGGCCCGATCCGGAACCCAATCGAATCTTGCCGTCTCTTCTCCGAAGCGTACCGCATTCATTACCCTTTGCAGGTTTATGTCCCGATCCGTCATCTCGAAGATCTCCTGCCAGGTCAGCTCGCTTCCGGTCATCCCGTTGAAGAATTCGGCGTAAAGCTCCTGGGACGCCGGATTTATATATATGTCCGTATCCTTCGCCTTTGCCGAGTCCGGATTGAAGACATCCACCCACGGGAGCTTGCACACCCCCATGTTGTCGTTTCCAAGCCTCACCCTTGGATAGGTGATCAGGGAGTTCGCCTTGTCTTCAAAGGTGGGAAAGGCGCCCAGCAGATCCACCTTGATGAGCCATGCCGCTGCGTGGTGGGCGCCGATGTCGCTCGCCGCGGCGTAGGAGGCCTGCATGGAGAGCGAACGGTGGGTGCGGTAAAAGGAGAATGGGAGCCCCTTGGTCTCCATGGTGAACAATTCCAGGTCGGGTCCGCAATCGGCGCCGGTCCTGGAGGCATGGCGTTTCCGTACCCACTCCGCCGCCGCGCCCATTCCCCTGGCGGCGGCGCGGCCCATTTCCGATTTTCCATGGGCCAGACGGTGGATAAACTCCAGCGCATCCGCTTCGTTGCCCCAGACCAGTTCCAGGCCTTCGCCATCCTCCCTGGTCAGGTAGCCGCGCTGAAAGCACTCCATGAGGAAGGCCATGATGGTGGCGACGGAGATTGTGTCCATGGCGTAGTTGTCGCAGTGCCAGTTGGCCTCCATGATGAATTCCGGATTCCATATGCCCAGGTTGGAGCCGAAACCCGCCGCTGTCTCGTATTCGGGACCGTCCGCCCACACGGTCTTCCCCTGGCGCTCTCCTGAAACGAGAGTTATCCAGCCCCCTTTGGCGCACATCAGGTTGCATCCCGCGAAACAGCCGTCCATTCCCCGGTGGTCGAAGAGCTTCTCAGCGTACACTTCGCCGCAGATCCGCGGCGCCCTGGGGTCCGAGCCTCTCTGGAAATTGTGAACCGGTAGAGACTGGTAATCGTCCTTGTTCATGAAGGTGATAAGGCCGGCGCTTCCCTTTCTGGACATCTGGAGGGAACGGGGGTCCTCCTCTTTGATCACGCGGTGAAGGGCGGCCCCGGCCTTTCTGACACGTTCCCAGTCTGCCGCTCCGAAAGGGTTTTCCCCTCGCGGGAAGTCGGCCAGTACGACGATCGCCTTGATATTCTTGCCCCTCATGACGCTGCCGATGCCGGTGCGACCCGCCTGTTTGGTGCGGAAGACGCCCCTTCCCCCAGGGACCGGCTTGGTTACATCGTAATAATGGCTGTTGATGCATCCAAGGGATGTGTTTGCCGCGCCTGCTCCGGTGGTCATGAACGCGATGGAGCGTTTTTCATACCCGGCGTCCGTGAAGCGGCGGGCGATGTGGTTTTCCAACTCGAATGCCTCCTCCGTCGCGGGCGCCTCCTCGAGGGTGATCTCGTTGAGAAATCCGTTTATTACCACCATTGTTTCCCGTTCAGCCTTGCCGGTTATCCGCAAGGCGTCGAAGCCCGCGTATTTCAGATAGGCGCCGAAATATCCTCCGAAGTTGGAGAGGCCCGGTATCCCGGTCAAGGGGGAAAGGGATACGGCCATGGCCTTTGCCGTGCCCGGGAAGCAGGGAATTCCGCCCAGGGGACCGTTGGCGAGAATCAGGGGATTTTCCGGGTCGCCGGGACGCGTATCCGCGTTGATTGCACAGTGGAGAAGGTAAAGACCCAGCGCCCGGCCGCCCATGAAATAATCCCTGGTTTCAGGGTCGAGGCTCGGGGTCTCGATCTCGGATGTCCCCACATCTATGAAGAGTAATTTGTTCGCGTATCCGTGTTGCGTTTTTTCTTTCGTGTAGTTCATTTTCCGGTTTCCTTGTCACCTGCCCTGAATCTGGAGCTTTTCCATGAAGGCGCCGTTTAACGGGCGTTTTCTTAAAGAGCGAACAATATCACGGATGATGCGCGGGGGTCCAGCGCCTATTTCCGGAAAAGTATAGCGGACGCCGCGGGAAACTCCCTGTCCGGAGCGCCGGGCCGGCGAGTTGTCCTTTCTTGACATGGGTCATGCCGCGAGTCGGTCAATGCCGTTATGCTCCATCCATACGAGAGACCGCTATGCGCGGACGAGGAAATCATTACGGAGATCCATGCCGGGCAAAAGGATTTCCCTGACAAGGAGAGAATGCCATGATAAGAAAAATAGTCGAGATCGATCAGGAAAAGTGTGACGGGTGCGGACTCTGTGTTCCATCATGCGCTGAAGGCGCCATAAAGATCGTGAATGGCAAGGCGGTTCTTGCCGCCGACAACCTCTGTGACGGATTGGGCGCCTGTCTGGGCGAGTGTCCGAGAGGGGCCATCCGCATCATCGAGCGCGATGCGGACGCCTTTGACGAGGCGGCTGCTGAGGCTGTGAGCCATAAAGGGGGCGTAGGGGAGGAGGGCTGCCAGGGCCACTCCCATGGAGGTCATGGCGGCGGATGTCCGGGGACAAGGGTTCAATCGCGGCCGATACATGCCCCCGCGGCCGAAGACGGGGCCGGAACCAGGCCCGGCAGGCTCGGGCACTGGCCGGTCCAGTTGAAACTCGCGCCGGTGAACGCGCCGTTTTTCGAGAACGCGGATCTCCTGGTTGCGGCCGATTGCGTTCCCTTTGCCTATGGCGACTTCCACAAGGATTTTCTCCATGGAAAGGCGCTGGTGGTGGGATGCCCCAAGCTGGATGACAATGAATACTACACCGACAAGCTGACGAAGATATTCAGTACCGCTTCCATCAGGAGCGTTACCGTTGTCCGTATGGAAGTGCCGTGCTGCGGCGGCATAGAGGCCGGGGTAAAGAAGGCGCTGGCGGCGTCGGGCGCGAATATTCCGTGCACTGTTGTGACTATTGGGGTACAAGGGGATATCAAGTAACGGGGACCATGCCTTCCTGAAAGACCCGCCTGGCGCCTGAAATCCGGCGGGTCCGTGAAGCTGCATATTTATACAAAAATATCGGGAGGTTGAATGAAGGCGGTTGCGCAGTGACGGACCTTGAATTGTTTCCGGACGGCATGAATGGAACGGCTGGAGAACGGGACGCGGTCCTGTATGGCGCGGATCCCTCCGAGGGGATCGTCGCTGCCAATCTGGCCGGGCGGTTTGTCCGCATCTTCATCAGGACCGGAAAAGGGGTCGTCTTTCACGACGATCCTTTCCGGCCTTTCATCCTGCTGGAGAACGGTGAACTGCTGGAAGGATTCGGCAAACAGGCTGAGCTGAAGCCCCTGTCAGGCGACGGGGCGTTCCGTTTCATGGCCGTTTTCAGTGACTGGAACGATTGCGTCGCGGCCAAGGCCTTCCTTGCCGGCCGAAGCGGTAAAACCCCCACGGCTTCGGGCGCGCCCTACCTTTTTCTCTCTGATCCGGTTCATCAGCACCTCCTTCTTACGGGAAAGACCTTCTTCAAAGGGCTTGGATTTTCCTCCCTTCGCCGCATGGCCCTGGATATCGAGACCGACTGTGAAGAGGGTTATGAATTTTCCAACCCCAACCGGGAAGGGGACGGGATTATCTCCGTGGCCGTCAAGGATTCCACGGGTTACGAGGAGGTTCTTTCCGGCGCGGTGATGTCCGAGTCCGGCATGCTGGAGCGGCTCGGCGAGATTATCCGCGCCAGGGACCCCGATGTGCTGGAGGGGCACAATATATTCCGCTTTGACCTGGACTATATCCGCGCCAGGGCGGCCCGCCTCGGAGTGCGGCTTTGCTGGGGGCGGGACGGAAGCGAGCCCAGGTTTTCCCAATCAAGGTTCACGGTCGCCGAAAAGACCATCGACTATCCACGTTGCGATATCTATGGACGCTCCGTTGTGGATACCTACTTTCTGGTCTTGCTCCATGACGTGGCGGCGCGGGACATGGAGAGTCACGGACTGAAGTCCGCGGCCCGCTATTTCGGCCTTGCCGAACCGGAACGGGTATATCTCCCGGGCGATTCCCTGTCCAGGGTATGGCGGGAGAGCCCGGAGCTCCTTTCCCGGTACAACCTGGATGACGCAAGGGAGACCCTTGCCCTGTCCGGGCTTCTCTCCCACTCTTATTTCCTCCAGGCCCGCATCTTTCCCTATTCCTTTCAGAGCTGCATCGTCAGGGGCAACGCCACCCGCATCAATTCTCTCTTTCTGCGGGAATATCTGCGCCGCGGAGTCGCGATTCCCCGGCCGCCGGGAGGGGGCGAGCCTTTCGAGGGAGGATACGCCGATGTGTTCATTCACGGAGTGGTCGGACCGGTTGTCCATTGCGACGTGGCCTCGCTTTACCCCTCCCTTCTCCTTTCTTCCGGATTGAGGCCCGCCGCGGACTCTCTGGACCTGTTCCTCCCCCTCCTCTCCAGGCTGAGGTCATTCCGCCTGTCGGCGAAAAGACGGGCCAGGGAGGAGGCGGCGCCGTCCGTTCGCGAACACTTCTCTGCCCTGCAGCAGGCATTCAAGGTCCTCATCAATTCCTTTTACGGATACCTCGGTTCGCCGTTGCACAACTTTTCCGACCCCGCTGTGGCGGGCCGGGTCGCGCGTCTTGGAAGGGATACGATACGATTCATGATGGAGAGGCTTCAGGCGTGGCAGGCCAGGGTCGTGGAATTGGATACCGATGGAGTATATTTCATTCCTCCGCCCGGCATGGACTCACCGGAAGCATGGGAATCCCTGGTCGCCGGACTTTCGGCGGAGCTGCCCGAGGGGATAGATGTGGAGTTGGACGGAATCTACAGGGCAATGTTCTCCTACAAGAGCAAGAATTACGCGCTTCTGGGATATGACGGCGGGATAACGGTAAAGGGAAGCGCTCTCAGGTCAAGGGGAACGGAAAAGTATCTCCGGGAATTCACATCGGAAGTGATCCGCCTTCTGCTGCACGGGGAAGAAAGGGCGGTCGAGGAGGTCTATGGGGAGTTTCAGCGGAGGCTTCGCCAACACGACTTTGAAATTTCCTGGATTGCGAAGACCGAAACCCTTCACGAGTCACCTGACACGTATCGAGGGAAGGTGTCGCGGGGAAAGAGGAACCCTTCCGCGGGCTATGAAATAGCCGCCCGCTCGTCCCATGAGTATCGCGCCGGAGATCAGATCGCGTATTATATTACCGGCAGGGGGAAATCCGTGACGTCATGGGAGAATTGCCGTGCCGCCGCATCCTACGATCCGCTTCATCCGGACGAAAATACTGAATTTTATCTGGAAAAACTCAGGCAGGCGAGAAAGAGGTTCGAACCCTTCGAGGGGACTCAAGGGTCTCTCTTTTGATGGAAAACCCGCCGGTTTTTGAAAACCGGCGGGTTTCAGGCGCAAAAAAAGCCGCATCTTCCGATACGGCTTTTTTTGCGCGGGAAATAAAATTACTTGGCGGCGGGAGCGGCCGGAGCGTCAGCCGGAGCGGCCGGAGCTTCTTCTTTAACAGCGGCTTTCTTTGCGGCCTTCTTCGCTACTTTCTTCTTGGCGACTTTCTTTTTTGCTTTCTTTACAGTTTTCTTGGCTTCAACTTTGGCTGCTTCAGGAGCGGCCGCGGGATCAACGGGGGCGGCTACGGGCTCAGCGGCGCAAACGACGCCGGCGAAAGCGAGTGCTACAAGGGCTGCAACGATGCTGGACAGAACTTTTTTCATGGTACTTCCTCCTTGAATAATTTGTTCCTTTGCTTGAGCATTTAGCATGCCAAAAGTGAAGGTCTTGCATCATGCCGAATTAAAAGACTATTTCCTTCCCCGTTGCTTTCGTGTTAAAGTGCTCCGGTCGCAAATCCTACAGTCAATGCCTTATTTGAGGTATGTCGACGCGCATTTCCCGTTTATCTTTGCCGTTCACCGATGCTAATATAATTCGTTTCCATCCGGAAACCGATAGTGTCACATCCGGAGTTTCCGGATGGACGCTTCCCCTTCGCATGCTTTTGGACCATTCCGGTCACCAGAAACATCGGGGTTACACGGACCTTGCGCGTCCCGTGTCCGGCTGCATTTTGAACCCTATCCAATACTGGAGGTCCTTTGCTGTTCGATTCCTATCTGTCCGTGGAAAAGCCCGCGCGCTATATGGGCAACGAAGTCGGATCAGTCCGCAAGATATCCGCGGATATCAAGTTCGTCCTGGCGTTTCCGGACGTCTATGAAGTCGGCATGAGCCATCTGGGGTTTCAGATCCTGTACGGCGTCCTCAACTCTTGCGACTGGATAGCCGCGGAGAGGGCCTATGCGCCCTGGCCCGACCGGGAGGACGCCATGAGGGCCGGTGGAGAGAGGCTTTGCACCCTGGAAACCGGGACTCCCCTGGACCGGGCCGACATCCTGGGATTTACCCTCCAGTACGAACTGTCCGGAACCAATATCCTGAATATGCTGGAATTGAGCGGTATTCCCGTGCTTTCATCGGAGCGGGGGGAAGGGTATCCCCTGGTGCTGGGCGGGGGGCCGTGCGCGGGTAACCCCGAACCTTTGGCGGATTTCTTCGATGCGTTCCTTTTCGGTGACGGCGAGGAGGCGGTCGTTGAGATTGCCGAGGTATACCGGGGCTGGAAGCAGGAGCAGGCGCCGAAGAAAGAACTCCTTGAACGGCTGTCCCGCGTGGAGGGGGTCTATGTCCCCTCTCTGTTCCAGGTCGGCTACGATGACGCTGGACGAATTGCCGCCGTTACACCGCTGCTGCCGGGCTACGAAAAGGTCCGGAGGCGGATAGCCCCGGACCTGGATCGCCTTTCCTACCCCGTTTCGCCAGTAGTTCCTTTTCTGAAGACGGTCCATGACCGGGTCAGCATGGAGATCGCGCGCGGTTGCACCAGGGGGTGCCGCTTCTGCCAGGCGGGGTATATCTACCGTCCCGTCCGGGAGCGTTCTCCGGAAGAGGTTCTGCGGAACATTGACGAGACTTTGAAGAATACCGGCTATGAGGAGATATCCCTCCTCTCCCTGTCGTCGGCCGATTACGGATGCATAACTTATCTCCTCCGCGCCCTGATGGCCAGATACGCCGATGAGAGGGTCGCCGTTTCCTTTCCCTCCCTCCGGGTGGGGAGCCTTACCCGTGACCTGGTGGATGAGGTGGCGAAGGTGCGCAAGACCGGTTTCACCCTTGCCCCGGAGGCGGGGAGCGAACGTCTCAGGAGGGTCATCAACAAGGGCATCACGGAAGAGGACCTTGTCCGGAACGCCGGTGACGCCTATGCCGCCGGGTGGCGGGTTATCAAGCTCTATTTCATGATAGGGCTCCCTTCGGAGACCATGGATGACGTCCTAGGCATCGCCGATCTTGGCGCGCGGGTAAAGCGCGCGGGAAGGGGGACCGGCCATGGGGGGGATGTGACGGTGTCCGTCGGGAGCTTCGTTCCCAAGCCCCATACCCCTTTTCAGTGGCAGGAGCAGATAAGCCGCGCGGAGATCCTGAGAAAGCAGCGTTTTCTCCGTGACGAACTGAAGAAAAGGAAGCTCGCTTTCAAATGGCACGACGCGAACCTTTCCTTTCTCGAGGGTGTATTCGCCAGGGGGGATCGCAGGCTCTCAAGGGTCCTTTTGCATGCCAGGGAACTGGGGTGCCGCTTTGACGGATGGGGCGAGCACCACGACTTCCGCAAATGGGAACAGGCCTTCAACATGGCCGGGATCGACCCCGTGTTCTATCTCAGGAAGCGGGAGTTTGACGAAATCCTCCCATGGGATCGCCTGGACGGAGGGTTGAGCGCTCAGTTCCTGCTGCGGGAAGAGGAGAGGTCACGGCTGGAAATCCCTACCCCGGACTGCCGTGACGGTTCCTGCTCCGACTGCGGCGTGTGCGATTTTTCCCGGATACGGCCGATAGTTCATGAAGCAATGCCTCCCCTGCATGACGGCCGACCCGTCCCGGCGGGGCCGCCGGAAATAGCGGCGCCCGGAGGGGAAGTCGGCGGCGCTGAACGGATCCGGATCCGGATCCGCTTCAGTAAGACCGGGATCATGAGCCTGCTGAGCCATCTGGAGCTTATCCATCTCTTTACCAGGGCGGTGCGGCGCGCGCGAATCCCCATCCGTCATTCACGGGGCTTTCATCCCCACCCCAGGTTTTCCTTTGCCACGGCCCTTTCGGTGGGGGTGGAGTCCTGGGCGGAATATCTCGACATGGAGATAGCCCCCGGATTCGGCGCCGGTCGCGTCATGGAAGCCCTGAACAGTGTCCTGCCGGATGGGATGAGGGTTCTTGAGGCGGAAGAGGTCCCATTGAAAAGCGAGTCTCTGACGGTAATTACGGAAGCGGTCCGCTACCGGGTGACCCTGCCCGAAGGGATGTCGCCGGACCTGCCGGAGAAGGCGGAGGCCTTCCTGGGCCTGGAGAGCTTTCCCCACACAAGGGTCAAGAAAGGAAAGGTCGTCGAGATCGACCTGAGGCGGGAGCTGCTGGAACTGAACGTCTCCGGCGATTTCCTGGAGATGCTGGTCAGGCGGGGAAAGCCCGTGGAGTTCGCCTCGGCCATAACAGGCATCCCGGAAGAGGACCTTCATCCCGCGCGCATCGAAAAGCTGTCGGTGTGTCTCAGGGAATCGGCGACCGGGCTTTCGGCTGGGACTTGCGAGGGCGATTGATCGAGGTTAAGCTTGTCTGATTCTCCCTTTACATTCCGAAGATTAAACCATTGTTTTTACATATTATATTGTGATGCGAGAAAGAGGTTTCCATGGCAAACGAACTGGTAATCAATACCACTTCCCATGAGACCCGGATCGCCCTCATCGAGAACGGCACCATTGCGGAGCTCTATATCGAGAGGAGTCGGGTCAGGGGAATTGTGGGAAACATCTACAAGGGCCGTGTTATCCGTGTTCTGCCCGGCATGCAGGCGGCCTTTGTGGATATCGGTATGGAAAAGGCTGCTTTTCTCTATGTGGCTGACGTATTTGAGGCCATCGAGGACTACGAAAACTTCATGGACGTCAACGAGAAGAAGGAGAACGGCGGGGAAGGGGAGGGGCAGAACCAGGGCGTCAGCCCTCTGCATCCCATCGAGGATATCCTCCAGGAGGGGCAGGAGATCCTTGTCCAGGTTTCCAAGGAGCCCATAGGGACAAAGGGCGCCAGGATTACCTCCCATATCTCCCTTCCCGGGCGCCATCTGGTGTATATGCCCACTGTCGACCATGTGGGAGTGTCGCGCCGTATCGAAAACGAGACGGAGCGCGAACGCCTTAAGGATGTAGTAGAGAGGATCAAGCCCAACGCCGGAGGATTCATTATCCGGACCGTTTCCGAGGGGAAGAGCGAAGAGGACCTCCTGACGGACATGCAGTACCTGACCAAGCTCTGGGAAGAGATCGTCAAGAAGAACGAGAAGGCCCATGCGCCGTGCCTGATCCATTCGGACCTGGATGTCACCCAGAAGGTGGTGCGCGACATCCTCAGCGAGGATGTGGACCGCATCGTGGTCGACGCCAAACCCGAGTACGACAAGGTCGTTCAATTCATAAGCACCTTCATGCCCAAGATCAAGTATTCCATCGAGCTGTACGAAGAGAACGAGCCTATCTTCGATCACTTCGGGCTCGAGGTGGAGATAAGCCGGGCACTGGGACGCAAGGTGTGGCTCAAATCAGGCGGTTACATCATCATCGAGCAGACCGAGGCCCTGACGGCCGTGGATGTGAACACGGGCCGCTATGTGGGCAAGCACAACCTGGAGGATACCATCCTCAAGACCAACCTGGAGGCGGTCAAGGAGATTGCGTACCAGTTGAGGCTGCGTAATATCGGTGGAATCATTATCATCGATTTCATCGACATGGAGAAGGAGGTGAACCGGGACAAGGTGTTCACCGCCCTGGAAGAGGCGCTGAAGGCGGACAAATCCAAGACCAATATCCTCAAGATGTCGGAGCTGGGCCTCGTGGAGATGACGCGTAAACGGGTCAGGGAAAGCATCGGCCGCCTCATGTGCGAGCCCTGCCCCTATTGTGAAGGGTTGGGTTATATCAAATCCAAGACCACCGTTTGCCAGGAGATCTTTCGCGAATTGCGCCGTGAGATGCTGGATGTCCACGGATCGAAGGTGATCCTTACCGTCCACCCCCAGGTGGCGGACCTCCTTTACGACGAAGAGAGAAGAGGTCTTGAAGACTTGGAAAAGCGTTTCAAGAAAAGGATAACCGTTCGCGCCAAGCCCGGTTTTCACCAGGAACAGTTTGAGGTATTGATCAATTAAGGCCTCCGCCGGAGGCCGGGAGGAATGATAAATGATCGGAACGCCTTTGAAAAAGAGCGCCACAAAGGTATTGCTACTCGGCTGCGGGGAGCTGGGGAAAGAGGTTGCCATAGAGGCCCAGAGACTCGGCGTGGAGGTGGTGGCGGTGGACCGTTATGCCGATGCCCCCGCCATGCAGGTCGCCCATAGGAGCCATGTCATAAACATGCTTGACGCGGAGGCGCTCAAGGACGTGGTTCGGAGAGAGAAGCCCGCCTTCATTGTCCCTGAGATAGAGGCCATCTCCACCACAACCCTGCTTGAGCTGGAGGAAGAGGGCTACACGGTGATTCCCAACGCCCGGGCCACTAACCTGACCATGAACCGTGAAGGAATCAGGAGACTGGCCGCCGAGGAACTGGGTCTGCCCACGGCCGCCTATCGTTTCGCGGCCAATCCGGATGAATTCAGAAACGCCATAGCCGAAATCGGCATGCCGTGCGTGGTCAAGCCGACCATGAGCTCTTCCGGCAAGGGACAGAGCGTGGTGAGGGAAGAGTCTGACGTGGAGAAGGCCTGGAGGTACGCGGTTGAAGGCACGCGCGGCGCCGCTGACAAGGTCATCATCGAGGAGTTTATCCCCTTTGACTACGAGATTACACTCTTGACGGTGCGCTATGCGGGCGGGACGCGTTTCTGCCCGCCCATCGGCCACATCCAGATCAAGGGTGATTATCACGAATCCTGGCAGCCCATGCCCATGAGCGAAGCGGCCCTGGACGAAGCGCGCCGCCAGGCGCGGGCCGTAACGGACGCCCTTGGCGGATACGGCATCTTTGGAGTGGAGCTGTTCATCAAGGGCGACGCCGTATACTTCAGTGAGGTATCCCCCCGTCCCCACGATACGGGAATGGTTACCATGATCTCCCAGAATCTGTCTGAATTCGAGTTGCACGTCCGCGCCATCCTCGGACTGCCCGTGCCCGAGATTACCTGTCCCGTTCCCGCTGCGTCCCATGTGATTCTCGCTGACGGGCCGTGGGATGACATCGTCTTTGACGGTCTGGGCGCCGCGCTGTCGATTCCCGATACCAAGTTGCGGCTGTTCGGCAAGCCGGACGCGCGGCCGGGACGCAGGATGGGGGTCGCCCTTTCTCTGGGAGCGGACCCGCAAGAGGCGCGCGGACGGGCCGAGACCGCGGCCCACGCCGTCATAATTCATGGCCGATGATCGGACGGGTTTCCATGCCGGGGATGGCGCCCCGGTTTCCCGATACAGAAAAGCCTTGACACGAAATTGTTTTTTTACTACTTTGAGACGCTCATCTCAAATACAACGCAAAAGGTGGTGAAGTACATGTACGCAGTGGTTAGAACCGGAGGGAAGCAATATAAAGTTTCCGAGGGCGACCTGTTGAAGGTCGAAAAACTGGAGGGTGCGGTCGGTGATACCGTCGAGCTCACTGAAGTCCTGATGGTTGGCGGCGAAAAGGTAACGATCGGAACACCTTTAGTGCCCAGCGCTTCCGTGGTCGGCAAGATCGTCGGGCAGGGCAAGGACAGGAAGATCCTGGTATTCAAGGCCAAACGCAGGAAGAACTCGAGCAAGAAAAACGGACACCGCCAACACCGAACCGTTCTGAAGATAGAGAAGATTACCACGTAAGGGAAAACCCCTTGTACCTGGGAGGGTTACGATATGGCTCACAAGAAAGCAGGCGGCAGTACACGAAACGGACGCGATTCCGCCGGACAACGTCTCGGCTGTAAAAAATTCGGCGGAGAGCAGGTGAGGGCGGGAAACATCATTTACCGTCAGCACGGCACCAGTATTCATCCCGGAAACAACGTGGGTTGCGGCAAGGATTACACCCTTTTCGCCCTCATTGACGGGATCGTGAAGTTTGAACGGATGGGCAGGGACAGGAAGAAGGTCTCCGTTTACCCTGCGTAAGGTTACATCTCAATACGTCTGGCCAGTGGATTCCGGCGCGCCGGAATGTCGGGCGTATCTTCATGAAGTGATTCAAGAAGCCTGGGGCGGAAAGTCTCAGGCTTCGTTGTTTCAGGACGAGCGTTTTTCATGCAATTTATCGACGAAGTTAAGATTTCCGCGAAGGCGGGTCACGGTGGCGCCGGGTGCGTCTCCTTCCGGAGGGAGAAGTACATCCCGAGAGGAGGCCCGGACGGCGGTGACGGCGGCAAGGGAGGGGACGTCATCTTTGAGGTTTCCGCGAGTCTTTCCACCCTCCTGGACCTCCGCCACCATCCCCATCAGAAGGCCGGGCGGGGCGGCCACGGCATGGGCAAGGATCGCCACGGCGCCAACGGGAAGAACCTGATCATTCCGGTTCCTCCCGGCACGGTGATCAGGGACTGGGAATCGGGCGAGCCGCTGGCCGACCTCACCGAACCGGGGGAGCGGGTGACGCTCCTGCGCGGCGGCAGGGGGGGGCAGGGAAACGCCCGATTCGCCACATCCACCAACAAGGCCCCCAAGTTCGCCCAGCCGGGCGAGCCTGGAGAGGAGCGCGATTTCAGGCTGGAGCTGAAGCTGCTGGCGGATGTGGGGCTGTTCGGTTTTCCCAGTGTCGGAAAGTCTTCCTTCATTGCCAGGATTTCCGCCGCGCGGCCCAAGATAGCCGACTATCCTTTCACCACACTTACCCCGAACCTCGGCGTGGTTTCATACAAGGATTTCCGTTCTTTCGTGGTGGCGGACATTCCCGGCCTCATCGAGGGCGCCCATCGGGGCGCGGGACTGGGCCACCGTTTTCTCAAGCATGTGGAGAGAACCCGCATTCTTGTCCATATTCTGGAATTTTCCCAAATGCCGGAAAGGGATCCGCTTCGCGAATATCACGCCCTGAACCGTGAGCTTGCCCTGTTTGACCAGCGGCTCAGCGAGAAACGGCAGGTGGTTGTGGTCAACAAGATCGACCTTCCTCAGGTACGGGAAGGACTCGAGGAGCTGACGCCGGTGTTCGCCGGGCTGGGTGTAAGGCTTTTCCCGGTTTCCGCCGCCACTGGCGAGGGTATACCGGCGCTTCTCGACGAGATTGCGCGGCGCCTGTGGGCCGGGTCTGACGATTAGGCGTGGCGCGGTACTCGCTCTGTTTGCCCTGTGACAACGATCATGGTACTATTTCCCGCTGACTGAAATCCGAAGAGAGGTGATGCGTCCATGCGAGCGGAAATCCTTGGGAAGGCAAGACGAATAGTCATCAAGATTGGGAGCCGGGTGCTTACCGGCGACGGCAACGGGGTAGATACCGTATTTCTCGATTCCCTGGCGGGCGAGGCCGCGCGTCTTCGCGAAAAGGGGATGGAAACCGTCATCGTCACCTCCGGAGCGGTCGCGGCGGGGATCAAGGAGATGTGTCTCGCGGAGCGTCCCAGGACCATCCCCCAGAAACAGGCGGCAGCCGCGGTCGGACAGCCCAAGCTGATGCAGGCCTACGAGGAGGCGTTTTGCAACCACTCCCTGAAAGTCGCCCAGATTCTCCTCACCCGTGACGACCTGACGAACCGGCGCCGCTTTCTGAATGCGCGCGCCGCCCTTGACGTCCTGCTGTCGGGGGGGATCGTGCCGGTCATCAACGAGAACGACACCGTGGCGGTGGATGAGATAAAGTTCGGCGACAACGACAATCTGTCCGCCCTGGTTACCAGCCTTGTGGAAGCGCATCTCCTTATAATCCTTACGGACATTGACGGATTCTTCAATGCCGATCCCCGATCCGACCCGGATGCCCGCCTCGTGCCCCTCGTGAAGGCGATTACCAGAGAGGTGGAAAGGGCCGCCGGAGGCAGCGGCTCATCCGTGGGAACCGGCGGCATGCTGACCAAACTGGCGGCGGCCAAGCGCGTGGGAAGGTACGGCGTGCCCGCCATGATCATCAACGGTAAGAAAGAGGGCGTCCTGGGCCGGGCTCTGGCCGGTGAGGAGGTGGGCACCCTTTTTCTTCCTTCCGGCGAAATCCTGAACCGGCGCAAGCACTGGATAGCCTATACCCTTCGGCTCCGTGGCAGGGTGTTTGTGGATACGGGCGCCCTTGTGGCCTTGTCTCGCCACGGCAAGAGTCTGCTCCCCTCCGGGGTGTCCCGCGTGGAAGGCGATTTCGACCGGGGCTCCTGCGTGCTGGTCTGCGGCGCCGACGGCAAGGAGTTCGCCAGGGGCATCGTAGACTATTCACGCCGGGAGCTGGATTCCATTATGGGGCGCAAAAGCAGCGACATCGAAACGGTCCTCGGCTACCGGTATGGTGACGAGGTTATCCATAGGGACAATCTGGTGATGCTCTGATATTGATACCAGGTCCGGACATATGAACCTGAAAAAGGCAGTCTCACGCAAAGCCGCCAAGAACGCGAAGGAAAATCAGGGACTTGTAAAATAAGGCCATTCACCTGACCGGTGATAGCAGCTTGTTCCGCGGCTATTTGAATTTCTTTGCGTCTTCGCGTGATCAAATGCGTTTCCAGGATGAATCACAGGAGGAACAGTGACATGACCATCGCCGAAAAAATCCGCGCCACCGCGGCGGAATCCCGCAACGCTTCCCGCGCCGTCGCCAGGCTTTCTTCCGGAGACAAGAACAATCTCCTGATTGCCATGGCCGACGCCCTGGTGGCCGCGGCTCCCGCGATCCTGGCTGAAAACGCCAAGGATCTCGAGTCCGCGGAGAAGAAGGGGCTTTCATCCGCCATGCTGGATCGATTGATGCTGGATGAGGGGCGCATCAGGTCCATGGCGGACGGGTTGCGCGAGGTCGCCGCCCTGCCCGATCCCGTCGGGGAGGTGACGCGCATGTGGAAACGTCCCAACGGCATGATGGTGGGAAAGATGCGTATCCCGCTGGGCGTCATCGGCATCATCTACGAGGCGCGGCCCAATGTAACCGCCGACGCCGCCGCGCTCTGCCTGAAGGCGGGCAATGCCGTGATATTGCGCGGAGGTTCGGAGGCCATCAACTCCAACCTGGCCATCTCGGCGGTCTTGCGGGACGTCATGACACGGGCGGGGATACCGGCCGGTGCCCTTTCGGTGATCCCCTTTACGGATCGGGAAGGTGTGCTGGAGATGCTGAAACAGGAGGATTTCATCGACCTCATCATCCCCAGGGGAGGAGAGGGGCTTATCCGGTTCGTGGTGGAGCACTCCAGGATACCCGTTATCAAGCATTACAAGGGAGTGTGCCACGTGTTCGTGGACGCTACCGGGGACTTCGACACCGCGGAGAGGATCATCATCAATGCCAAGACCCAGCGGCCCGGGGTGTGCAACGCCCTGGAGACCCTCCTGATTCACAGGGACATCGCGGAGCGGTTCGTGCCCAGGATCTTCGAAACCCTGACCGAGCTGGGGGTGGAGGTGCGGGGGGATGAGACCTTCCGCCGTTTTGCCCCGGGCGCCAGGGTCGCCGTGGAAGACGACTGGTACATGGAGTTCCTTGACCTGATCCTGGCCGTGCGTGTAGTGGATGATCTGGATGAGGCCATCACCCATATTGCCACCTACGGTTCTCTTCACACCGAGGCCATCGTGACATCGGACTACGGGAATGCCCAGCGTTTCATCCGCGAGGTGAATTCCGGCGTGGTGCTGGTCAATGCATCCACCCGTTTCGCCGACGGCAACCAGTTGGGCCTGGGCGCGGAGATTGGCATATCCACCACCAAGCTCCATTCCTTTGGTCCCATGGGCCTGGAGGACCTCACCACTACCAAATTCATCGTGTATGGAGACGGGCAGGTCCGTGCCTGAGCTCCTGGAAGACTTCTTTAAGGCGCGGGAAATCACCACATGAAAATCGGGCTGTTCGGCGGAACCTTCAATCCCGTTCACCTGGCGCACCTTCGCATTGCGGAGGAGATAAGGGAGAAGTTCTCCCTTTCCAGGGTCATCTTCATGCCCGCGGCGACCCCGCCCCACAAACCGCTGGCGGACGATCTCGCCTTTGAAGAGCGTTTGAAGATGGTCTCCATGGCCATCGAGGGAAATCCCTTTTTTTCCGTGTCGGATCTGGAAGGGCGGCGGGAAGGAAAGTCCTACTCCATCGATACGCTGCGCGTTCTCCGGCGACACTATCCGGGGGACGAATTTTTTTTCATCATGGGGAGCGACTCATTCGCGGAGTTCAGGACCTGGAAGGAATACAAGGCCATATTCGCCTGCTGCAATATTGTAGTAATCACCCGTCCCGGCGCGCGACTGGCCCTGATGGATGCCCTGCCCGGCGACGCAACCCTGGAGTTTTCATCCCGGGATGACGGGAACGCGCTTTTTCACCGCTCAGGGCATGCGGTATACAGCCTGCAAGGGAGCCTGCTGGACATCTCCTCCACCGGGATCCGGGAGCGGATCCGCGAGGGGCTATCCATCAGGTATCTCGTGCCGGACACGGTCCACCGATACATCACACGACAGAGGTTTTATGCAAACAACCAATAAGATACAACTGACACCCCTTGAAAGGGCCATGCGATGCGCGGCCCTGGCGCTGGATAAAAAGGCCGAAGATGTGAAGGTCCTGGATGTGAGACGGATTTCCTCCATTGCCGACTATCTTGTCCTGGCAAGCGGTCATTCCGACAAGCAGACCCAGGCCATCGCGGAATCCGTCCGGCTGGAGCTGAAGAAGTTCGGCAAGGCCCTTGATATGGAAGGGGCCAGGGAGGGAAACTGGGTTATCCTCGACTATGGCGACGTAATTCTCCATGTGTTCAAGGAGGAGACACGCCGCTACTATGATTTCGACGCCCTCTGGGCCGATGCCGGGGTTGTCGCGCTACCCGAAGACGACCGGTTTGATACCCGATAGACGTGAAGCTTCGTGTGCTATGGGTTGGCAAGACCCGCCGGGAATGGGTCCGGGCCGGGATTGACGAGTACTCGGCCCGCATAAGGCGCTACTTTCCCCTGGAGACGGGCGAGGCCAGGGAGGAAAAGGGGGTCCTGGATGAGACGGGCCGGGAGCGGGAGTGCTCCCGTCTGGAAAAGCTTCTGCCCAGGTCGGCCAGGCTTGTCCTCCTGGACGAGCGGGGGAGGGAGATGTCATCGCCGGCCTTTGCCGGCTATCTGGGCGCGTGCCGTGACGGAGGTCTCGCGGAGCTGGTATTCGCCATTGGCGGCGCCTATGGTTTTTCAGAGGCGTTCCGCGCCAGGGCGGACATGCTTATCTCCCTGTCATCCATGACCCTGACCCACCAGATGGTGAGGATTTTTCTCCTTGAGCAGATATACCGGGGCTGCGCCATCCTCAACCGGGAACCCTATCATCATTGAGCCTGAAAAAAGCAATTACCACGGAGACACAGAGGATTTTGTGTAACTTTCAAGTAGTTACTCCAAAACAAAGATAATGCAATCGTCACCTTTATGGTGAGTCTGGCAGTTCATTTTTTCGCAATGATATCTCCGTGTCCTCTGTGACCCTGTGGTTGAAATGCCGTTTTCAGGTTGAAAACCTTTGCCGTGGTTCCCCTGTCGCGGTGAAGTGTCTGCCCTCACAAACAATACGCAAAACTGGAGGCGCCATGCCCAAGCCACTTCTCCTCATGATTCTGGATGGTTGGGGGATCAATCCCCACCGGGAAAACAACGCCGTCGCCCTGGCGGCGCCCCCTGTAATGGGACGGCTTCTCAGCGAGTATCCCGCGTCGGAGCTGAACGCCTCCGGCATGGCAGTGGGACTTCCCGAAGGACAGATGGGGAACTCCGAGGTGGGGCACATGAACATCGGCGCCGGGCGCGTCGTATACCAGGACCTGACCCGTATCAGCAAGTCCATCCTGGACGAGAGTTTTTTCCGCAATGGCGTGCTGCTGGACTGCATGGCCCGCACCCGGGAGTCCGGAGGGCGGCTCCATCTTGCCGGTCTCTTATCCGATGGCGGGGTTCACTCCCATAACACCCACCTCTATGCCCTGCTGGAGCTGGCCCGGCGGGAAGGGATCGGAGAGGTGTTCGTCCATTGCTTTCTCGACGGCCGCGATACCCCCCCAAGGAGCGCGTCCGGGTATGTGGCGGAACTGGAACATGAGATGAAGCGCCTGGGAATCGGCAGGATTGCCACTGTTACGGGCAGGTACTACGTCATGGATCGAGACAACCGCTGGGAGAGGGTCGAAAAGGCCTTCCGCGCCATGGTTGACGGCGAGGGGTTGTTCTTCGCCGATGCGGCGGGGGCAATCTCGGCAAGTTACTCTGACGATGTTAGCGACGAGTTCGTTCTCCCCTCTGTCATGACGTCGGGAGATTCTCCGGTGGGGACCTTGCGGGACGGGGATGGCTTTGTTTTCTTCAACTTCCGCTCGGACCGCGCGCGGGAGATTACGCGCGCGCTGACCGAACCGGATTTTGCCGGTTTCCGGCGGAGCGCCCTGCCGGGGTTCGCGGCGTATGTCTGCATGACCGAGTACGACGAGACCTTCGGGCTTCCCGTCGCGTTCAGGACGGAAGAGCTGAAGAACATCCTGGGAGAGGTAGTCTCTCGAGCGGGCCTGCGCCAGTTGCGTATCGCCGAGACGGAAAAGTACGCCCACGTCACCTTCTTCTTCAATGGCGGCAATGAAACACCCTTTCCCGGAGAGGACAGGGTTCTCATCCCCTCTCCGAAAGAGGTCGCGACCTATGACCTGAAGCCGGAGATGAGCGCCTTCGGTGTCGCTGAAGAGCTGGTCAAGCGTGTGAATGAAGACATCTACGACCTTATCGTCCTGAATTTCGCCAACGCGGATATGGTGGGACACACCGGCTCCCTGGACGCGGCGATCAGGGCCGTCTCGGCGGTGGACACCTGTGTGGGAAGGGTTGTGAACGCGGTGCTCTCCCGCGGGGGGAGTCTTCTGATCACCGCCGACCACGGCAATGCGGAAAACATGGTGGACGAGTCGGGGAACCCCCACACCGCCCACACCTGCAATCCGGTTCCGCTGTTGCTGGTGGATGAATCAAGGCGCAATATCCGGCTGCGCCGCGGCATTCTGGCGGATATTGCGCCCACTATCCTGCAACTGCTGGGCATTCCCCAACCCGCTGAGATGACGGGCGCCAGCCTGCTGTCCGAATAATTCTGAAAACGGCATTTCAGCCACAGAGGTCACAGAGAACACAGAGAAAAGCGAAAGAATGAACTATCAGACTCACCATGGAGGCGCCGATCGTAATATCTTTGTTTTGGAGTAAATACTTGATAGTTATACGAAAAACCTCCGTGCCCTCCGTGGTAATTGCTTTTTTAGGATAAAATCTGCCCCGTTTTTCATGATTGCGCCGGCGCGCGTGCGCGCCGGTCTCCGTTCATTTCAGTTCAGCGGCGATCCCGTCCGTTACTGGAACCAGCCTGAATCCTTTTTTCCTAAATATTTCCTTCAGTCTTTCCGGCGGCATCTTCTTCTTCCACCCCCCATGAAACCTGTCCGAAGCCAGTATGATTCCTCCTGGTCCGAGCCGCGCCGCCAATGATTCGACCGCCGTTTCCACGGATTCCCGGGTATGGATATACGGACCTCCCAGCAGGCCGTTGCACAGAATTACGTCATAGGGCTTTTCTTCCGCTTGGGGAGGGAGCGTGACGTCGCCCTGGTAAAAGGCGATTCCGTCCGCGCCTCCATCCTGTAGGAGCCGTCCGATTATGCCTCGGTACAGAAGCTCTTTTTCCGGGTCGTGGGGGAAAAAGCCGTGGGCGGCCGCGAAGATTTCAAAGGGCGCCAGGGAACAGCCGTGGACGCGGCAATGCCTCGCGTAACCCCCCCTGGACCTCAGGAGCATCGCCACTTCGTAAGTGGATTCCCCTGTTCCGCAGGCGGCGTCGAGAAAGCGGACTTTTCCGCGCGGGGAAAGACCTCGCCGCTGAATCCAGTTGTCCAGAAACAGCGCCTGGCCGGGGTATCGATGAAAACTTCCCCCGTGCCGAGCAGGGAGCATGAGGGTGAAGATAAACCGTATGCGATAATCATCATCCTTTGCCAGCTTTTCCAGAAGACGGCCCGGGTCAACATCCGGCGATGCCCGGTGAAGGCGTTGCAGGACGTCGAGCCAGGTGAAGGGAAGGGAGAGGACGGCGCTCTCCCTGTCGCGGGAGCCGTGAAGCGACAGGTTAAAGAGACGCCTGAACGCGGACGCTATCTCCGCCATGGGCAGGTAAAGCTCGGTAACCGCGCGCATTTCACCGGTAACGGCCAGTCCGTTGTCCCACATGCCGAATGGGTAACGGGATGAATAGACCTGAAAGCGATTGCTGAGCCTGGCCGCATGCCTGTCAAGGGCATGGTCCTTGATTATGCCGCGAACCATCAGTCGGGAGAGATTGCGCTCCGTTCGCGACACGGACAGGGTGGGAGAATAGAGGACGGTCACTGGTTGAATTCTATCCGCCGCTCAGAATGCGAATCTGAGCCCGCCTTCGAACCAGCGCCGCGGGTTCCGGTACATGTCGTTCAGGTACTGTGAACCGTTGAAAAGGTTGTGCGCGGTAAAGAAGACCTCGCCGGTTATGCCGTCCGGCATGGGGACCCTGCGGGACAGGTTCAGATCCCAGACCATTGCGCTGTAATTGCCTCCGGCGCCGGGCGCCGTGTTCCAGTCGATGTAGCGTCCCTTGAGGAGCGCCCGCAGGTAGCGATTGTTATCGTAGAGGATTCCCATGTCATAGACGTATGGCGGGACATCTTTGACCACTTCTCCGGTGTTGCGGTCTTTGGCTTTGGTGTAGATGAAGCCGGCGGTGAAGGAGAGGTGATAGATGGGGGTTGTCTTTAATTCCACCTCGAAGCCTTCGCGGAGTTGCTTGCCGCCGTTTATGGTGGTAAATGCTTCCTCCGACAGTTCCTGTACAGTGAGCGCGTCGGAGACGGAATGTCTGAAGTAGGTGGCCTTCAGCCAGAGGTATTTCAACTCAGCTGATTCAAACCCTGCCGAGTAGGACCAGACCTTTTCCATCTTCAGGTCCGGATTGGGCAGAGAAAAGAGACCGGTTCCGTATGTGGTTCCCAGTGGAGGGATGCTGAAACCTCGGGCCACGTAAGCGCGAATGACGGTTGCGTCCGTGATGGAGCAGGTCGCGCCGATGCTCGGGCTCCAGAAGTCTCCATTGGTGCTCGTATTGTCATAGCGAATGCCCGGAGTAATGGAAAACCGGCCGACGCGGAAGGTGTCGTTGAGGTAGAGCGCCCATTTGTCCAGTTTCCGGGACCCGTTGATGACACTGGGGGACTCGAGTTTGCCGAAGTCCACATCCGCGCCGAACGTCATATTGTGCGAATCCTGTTGCCAGAATAGCCTGGCGCTGCCTCCGAGGTTCGTGTCGATCCCGTTCATGTTTTGCAGCTCTGAACCGGTGCTGAGCTGGTAGACGCTGATAGTGTTGTTTTTGCGCGAGCCCCTGAAGGCGAGATCAAAGCTCAGTTCATCGGTAAGAGTCTGGTTCATAGCCAGAGTTGTGAAAAAATAGTCATATCTGTCATGGAAGAAGGAATCGTGCAGCGCAATTTTCGCCAGGTCCCTGTTTCCCGAATCGTAACCCGCGGTGAAGGTGAGAGCGGTGCTTTGCGCGGGCCGCCATTCCAGTTTTGAATAGAGGTTTCCGCCGCGGAGGTTCGTCCCCTGAATCAGCCCGTCGGAGAGCAGGCCTCCGCCGGAAAGGTAGTATCCGAAATCTCCGTTGACCCCGGATACCTCCGTCCGGTAGTCCCCTGTAGCTCGTTCCCCTATGGAGAGGGATGTAGTGCCGCCGAATCTTCTGGTATCATCGGGGGACTTTGTGATGATGTTCACCACTCCGCCGAGGGAAGATCCCCAGGCGGAAGAGGCGGGTCCCTTGACGATCTCGATACGTTCTATGTGCTGTACGCGCATGGCGCCGATATCCGGAAAGCCTTCGCTGAAGTTGTTCTGGGCGATTCCATCGATCAACACCTGGACGTGCCTTCCTTCGGAACCCTGGATTCCCAGGTTCGCGTAAGCGCCTGGTCCGGTGTAGCTGGACAGATGCAGTCCGGTTACCGTGTTGAGTATTTCCGCGACGGTGTGGGCGTTCATGGCCTCAATCTCTTCGGAGGTTACGACGGTGATGTTTTCCGCCACCTGTGCAATGGATTTCGAGGTCCTGGAGGGTGTTACAACCAGATCATTCTCGTTGTAGAAAAGCTGTAGAAGCTGTTTTTCCTCGCCGGAGCGAGCCTGCCCGGGGGCGCAAAGAATGATGATGGCCATAGTGAGGCAGATGGCGAATACAGAACTTGTTTTTAAAATATAACCATGCATAATGAGGTTCAGGTAATATTGTGTTTTGAGAAATGTGCCTTCTGACGGCACGTCCGTGTCTCTGGTTTGAATCCTGGCATTCATCGCGCAGGATACGTCTTGATTATGTTGCTCTATTCCGGGTCATGTTTTACTTCTTGTTATTCTTACCAAAACAAACACTGTTTGTCCATAATAACGGATTCATGGCGAGAATTATATTCCTTTACATAATGCTGTGTTTTTGCATGATCATCTGTCCCGCGGATGCTTTTGCGCAGCAAATCCTGGTCGTGCGGAACCAGCGGTTCAGGCCTTACGGCGAGGCCTTGTCCGGATTCAGGCATGTCCTGGATGAAAGATTCAAGGGGCTGGATTATATAATAAGGGAAGGGAAAGAGGCCGCCTCGACCATACGGCACAAGAAACCGGATCTGATCCTCGCGATTGGCATGGACGCGCTTTATGCCGTAAAAAAAACGGATATCCCTGTAGTCTACCTCATGGTTATCTTGCCGTCCGCGGGCAGTCTGGAGGAAAAGAATATAACGGGAGTAAACATGACCATTTCACCTGAAAGGCAACTCTCGTCTTTACGCAGGATAATCCCCGGGGCTCGCAGGGTCGGTCTTCTGTACGACCCGAAAAAAAGCGGCTCATTCGTTAGAAAGGCGCAGAGGGTGGCCAGGGGGCTCAGGATGGACCTTCTTGCAAAGGAGGTCAGTCAGGCGAAAGATGTGTCCAGGGCGCTGAGCGGTCTGAAGGGGTCCATTGACGCCATCTGGATGATACCTGATACCACGGTGGTGACTCCTGAGACCGCGGAATTGATAATGCTGTTTTCTCTGGAGAACCGTCTGCCGGTATGCGCATTTTCAGTCAAGTATCTGGAACTGGGCGCTTTCATGTCTCTTGATGTCAGCGCATTCCACATGGGAAAACAGGCGGGTGAACTTGCGGCGAGAATACTGTCGGGCGCGAATGCTCGTGATATTCCGCCGGTGGAAGCCGACAATCCGACCCTTAGTATCAATGAATCGGTAGCGCGCAAGCTTCGTATTCCTCTGGGAGATGATCTCCGGTCGAAGGTCCGGATATTCAGGTGAAATGCCTATGAATCTTCGAAAACTGCAACTCAGGCCCCGTGAAACATTTGCCTCCAAGATATTTATCTTCATAATATTGCTGGTGGTTGTCCTTTCCATTGCCTTCACGGGTTTCTTTTTGCATAACCAGTGGAGTTCGCGAACGCAAATACTGGTCCGGCAGGGAGAGGTTCTGGCAAGACTCCTGGCCTATAGCTCGCGTCTCGGGGTTTTCGCGGAAAATCCCGAGCTTTTGACTGACCCGGTTAATGGCGTCTTGCAGATCAATGAGGTGTTACGGGTTTACATTTACAGCCAGAACGGAAAACCGCTGAAAGAGGAAGGGAAAAAAGGCGTCCGCTGGAAGGACGAGGATTTTCCGCTGGATGCAAAGGAAAAAAAGGATATCTTGCGCCGCCTGGAACGAAGCCGGGATGAGCTGTATGTCAGGAGCGGGGAGGATGCCATCGAATCCTGGGCGCCGGTCAGCTCGGCCTCCCGCTTTTTGGCGGACGAATCCCTGTTTTTCTCGGATGAGTTGCCGGATGGGAGGGAGCGGGTCATAGGATTCGTCAGAGTGGTTCTGGACAAAAAGAGCCTGGACGATTCCCTGCGGACCCTGCTGTTGAATAGCGCCCTGATGGCTTTCTTTTTTCTGATTTCCGCGTTCACGATTGTATACTTTGTCGTGAAAGGGGTAACGAAACCGCTTGACAGGCTGACTGATCGGGTCAGGATGATGGGGATGGGCGCGCCTTTGGAAAAGGTGCCGGTGGAAACGGAGGACGAGATTGGAAAGCTGGCCGCCGCTTTCAATACTATCGCCGAATCCCTCCAGAAAAGGGAGAGTGAAAAGGAATACCTGGAAAAACAGTTGCGCCAGGCTTGCAAGATGGAGGCAGTGGGTACGCTGGCGGGCGGAGTGGCTCATGATTTCAATAATATCCTGTCAACCATCGAAGGTTATGCCGCGCTTCTTCGCGATCGTATCAAGAGAAAGGGACCGGTCCGTGATTACGTGGAGCAGATTGCCGACGCCGCTGAAAGGGCATCGGAACTTACCCGGAGGCTCCTTGCCTTCAGCAGGAATCAGGTGATTCATCCCAAGCCCATAAACCTGAACGAGACCATAAGCAATATTTACACCTTGCTTGTCCGCCTTCTGGGTGAAAATGTGGAATTTCACTTCAGGGCAACCAGGGAAGAACTGGTCATTATGGCCGATGAGCTGCAGATCGAGCAATTACTTATCAATCTCGTTACCAATGCCCGTGACGCAATGCCTCAAGGCGGAGTTCTGAGTATGGAGACGGAACTCAAGGAGATTTCCAATGGTGGTGATGAAGATCATTGGAAACTGCCTCCGGGGAGCTACGCGAAGCTGATGGTCGCCGACACGGGTTACGGGATCGATTCTTCAGTGAAGGAACGGATATTTGAACCGTTTTTTACCACCAAGGAAGTTGGAAAGGGCACGGGACTCGGCCTTTCCATGGTCTACGGTATTGTGAAGCAGCACAGGGGGGGTATCGATGTGGAGAGCGAGCCGGGGAAACAGACCGTTTTTACCATTCTTCTTCCCGTTGCCGACGCGGTTGTGGAACGGAAAAGGATGGAGCCTCATCTGTTGCCTTCCGGAAGCAGGGAAACCATCCTCCTTGCCGAGGATGACAGATTCGTTCGCATGCTTACGAAGCATATCCTCATAAAATACGGGTATCTGGTTATTGAAGCGGTTGATGGTGAAGATGCCCTGGAAAAATTCCGCGAGAATCTTGACACGGTGCAACTTCTGCTGCTTGATGTCATTATGCCGAAAAAAAACGGCAGGCAGATATATGATGAGGCAAAGTCTATCCGACCGGACATAAAGGTTGTTTTCATGAGCGGTCATACCTATGACGTGATAACCAGGCAGGGAGTGCTGATGGAAGGTATCCACCTCATATCCAAGCCTTTGATGCCGGGTGAATTGCTGGTGAAGATCCGCGAAGTTCTTCGCGGTTCTCCTGACGGTTCTGATTCCGGAGAGAGAGTTGCCTGTGACGGTCCGGCCGGGAAAGAGCGGAGCGATGGTTGACGGTGCGAAAAAACACCCCTGTCCCGATTGCCGGTGCTGTCAGTGGTGCCCGGATGCGCGGTGCGGGATGTGTTTAAGGAAGGGAGGGGGGCGCCGGAAGCTATCCCTTCAGGAACAGATAGAGGCATATGAACTGCTTAATCGTGAGAGAAAAGACGGGCCGAACCAAAAGGAGTGAGTTAGAGAAGGTTTATGATGTTGTTATGGATTTGTCGCTATAATCGTTATAATATGCATACCGCTAAGGTGAAAGCCGACTGCCGCGCGTATATCCGGAGATGTCATGGACAAGAAAAAATTGCTGGGTGAAATATTTGTCGGCCAGGGTCTTATCACGGAGAAGACCATGCAGAGGATACTAGCCCGTTCGAAACGGCTCAAGAAGCGGCTTGGAAGTCTTCTGGAGGAGATGGAGCTGATAACCGGGGATGAGCTGGCCACGGCCCTGGCTGAACAGTACGGCTACCGGGTGGTGGGAAATTTCGCCCGCCATGCATTCAGTCCGGAAGTTCTGGAGTTGATCCCGGCCGATGTCGCCATGCAGGCGATGCTTTTTCCTCTGAAAATCGAAAACGGGAAGCTGGCTCTGGCAATGGCGGACCCGACGGACACCAGGATTGTTTCAAATATCGCGGCGAACCACGGTTTGACAATAGTGCCCTTTATCGCGACACGCAAAGAGATAACAGCCGCGATCTGCCGGCACTACCTGGGTAAGGAGCCGTCTTTTCAACAGGAGAAAACCGTATTGCTGGTGGAGAACGACAATCTTTCCTGCACCATGCTGAGCCACGTTCTTACCAAGGACGGCTACCTGGTGAAAACCGCGGCCGACGGCATGGAGGCCTACAAAACCGCCATTTCCGAAATGCCGCAGGTGATCGTGACCGAAAAAGCCATACCCAAGCTTGACGCCTACGGGCTCTTCGACGCACTCAGAAACCTTCCCGAGACCCGCTTCATCCCAATGATCCTGCTGACCGGCAGCGCCGACAGGGATGAAGAGGCCAGGGCCTTCGAGAAGGGTTTTTTCGATTTTATCTTCAAGCCGGTGAATGAAGTCACCCTCAAAACAAGGGTAAAAAGGGCCTTCCAGTATCTTGAGCGGGAATTCGGCCTGATATTCTGACCTTCCGGCTATTCCTTTCCCAGTTCCATGGAACGCGCCGTGGCCGCGTCCACGGCTGACATTATCGTACCTCTGAAACCCCGTTCTTCCAGAACATGGAGTCCGGCAATGGTGGTCCCTCCCGGAGAGGTGACCTTTTCCCGCAGCACGGCGGGATGCTCGCCGGTTTCCAGCGCCATCCCGGCTGCGCCGAAAACGGTCTGCGCGGCGAGGCTGGCGGCTATGTCGCGGGGAAGACCGTTCTTGACCCCCGCGTCCGACAGCGCCTCAATCAGGGTATAGACATATGCGGGCCCGCTTCCGGACAGACCCGTCACGGCGTCCAGGAGTTTCTCGTTCAGGGAATGCGCCGTCCCCAGAAGATTGAATATTCCGAGGGTAACCTCCACGTCATGAGCCGTTGCATTGGCGCCGGGCGCGACGGCGGAAGCAGCCTTCAGGACCAGTGCGGCCGTGTTCGGCATCACCCGTACCACCCGCGCTCCCCTCGGAAGCGCTGCTTCGATGGTCTTTGTCTTTACTCCGGCCATTATGGAGATGAACAGTTTTCCCTGCGTCGCCGTTCCGTCCAGGGAATTCAGCGCCTCCATGCAGACCTGCGGCTTGACCGCCAGAATGACTATCTCTCCGAAGGCCATTGCCTCCCTGTTTTCCTCCACGACGCCGATCCCGTACCTCGCGGCCAGAAATTCCCTGCGTTTACCCACCGGCTCCGCGACCAGGATGGCGCCGGAGGGGACTTTTCCCGCCAGTAAACCCCTGACAATGGCTTCCGCCATATTTCCGCCGCCGATGCATCCGATATTTTTTCCGGTTATCATGCCTTCCTCCGTTTGACTCGGTATAGTTTAAGTAATGCTGAAAGATAAGAGGAGAGCAAGGTATCATATTTCTGCGCGCAAGAACACCCCGGTTTGAAAGGAACTTTTCCCCCAGGATAGACGTCTGCCCGTTGTCGTGTGAAAGTGGCGTAGCTGGCGAAAGGTAAGGAAAATTCAACGATGGGAAATCTGTTGACAGGGAAACGCTTTTATATTATAAACCTCATCCCGTTCTTGAATTGTTAAACATAAAGTTTACAATAGCTAAACATGGCTGCTTACAAAAAGTTTACATATACTAAACCCGGAGGGCTCCTTGAAGATTGGTGAACGGTTGAAGCGGTTCAGGATGATCAACTCGTTGACCCAGGAGGAGCTTGCCAGCCGGGCCGACCTTACCAAGGGATACATTTCCCAGCTTGAAAATGACTCGACATCTCCTTCCATAGCAACGCTGAAAGATATCGTGGACGTTCTTGGCACCACCCTCGAGGAGTTTTTCGCGGAGCAGTCAGGCGGTGAAGAGGTTGTGTTCGGGACCGAATCCCGGGTGCAGTCCACCAGCGACGAGGACGGAGTAAAGGTTGAGCTTCTCGTTCCGGGCGCGCGGAACCGGGATATGGATCCTGCCTTGGTAACCATACTTCCGGGCGAGGAGATGGATACCCAGGATTACCATGAAGGGGAAGAATTCGGTTATGTCCTCGCCGGAAAGATCCAGCTTCGCCTTAATGACCGTACCTATACGGTGAAGAAGGGCGAGTGTTTCTATTTCAGTTCCGACAAGCGCCATGCGGTGAAGAACCCGGGCAAGACCAAAGCAAAGATACTCTGGGTGGTGACGCCGCCGGCGTTCGATTACTGAGTGTTTGCGGGCCAGAACAGACAGGAGATACGACAATGAGCAAAGTGCTGATTATAGGAGCGGGTGGCGTCGGGCGCGTGGTGGCCCACAAATGCGCCCAGGCTTCGGATGTGTTTAGCGGGATAACCCTTGCCTCGCGTACCGAGTCCAAATGCAAGGCCATTGCGGCCGAGATCAGTTTTCCGATCAAAACGGCCAGAGTGGACGCCGACAACGTGCCCGAGCTGGTGGAGCTTCTCAAGGCGGAAAAGCCGGAGCTGGTGATCAACGTGGCCCTGCCCTATCAGGACCTGACCATCATGGATGCGTGTCTGGAGGTTGGAGTAGACTATCTGGATACGGCGAACTACGAACCCCTGGATACCGCGAAATTCGAGTACGGCTGGCAGTGGGCCTACCAGAACCGTTTCCTGGACAAGGGCCTCATGGCCCTTCTGGGGAGCGGTTTCGACCCGGGGGTGACTAATGTGTTTACCGCCCTGGCGGCCAAATGTCACCTGGACGAGATCCATGAACTGGACATCATCGACGCCAATGCCGGTTCCCACGGCCAGCCCTTTGCCACAAACTTCAATCCCGAGATTAACATCCGTGAGGTAACCGCGCCCTGCCGCCACTGGGAGAACGGCGACTGGGTGGAGACCGGCGCCCTGGCGACAAAACGGAGCTTCGACTTTCCCGAAGGCATTGGCCCCATGAATATCTACAGGATGTACCATGAGGAGATGGAATCCCTGGTGAGGCATATCCCCACCATCAGGAAGGCGCAGTTCTGGATGACCTTTTCAGACAATTACCTCAAGCACCTGGAGGTGCTTCAGAACGTGGGCATGACCCGCATCGACGAGGTGGAGTACCAAGGGCGGAAGATCGTTCCCCTCCAGTTTCTCAAGGCGGTGCTGCCCGACCCGGGGAGCCTCGGTCCGTTGACCAAGGGCAAGACCTGTATCGGTGTCATCGCCCGGGGAATCAGGGACGGCAAGAGGAAACAGGTCTACATATACAATATATGTGACCATGAGGCCTGCTACAGGGAGGTCAACTCGCAGGCCATCAGCTATACCACCGGAGTGCCGGCGGTTGTGGGTGGAATCATGATGCTCACCGCTAAATGGCATAAGCCCGGGGTCTGGAACATGGAGCAGTTCGACCCCGAACCGTTCCTGGAAAAACTGTCCGTCATGGGGCTCCCCCACGTGGTGGTAGAGGGTGAGTGGCCGGAATTATAAAGGCAGGGGCGAGGTTCGGGATCTGAGGAACCTCTCGTCACAATGCAATGTGTCTTGTAAGGGCGATCCTTGTGATCGCCCTTACCGAGGAAAAATTTGATCGGCATCGACATCGACAAAATACTTGAACTTTCTCCCTCTCCCGCCTACGTGGTGGACCTGGGGCGGCTGCGCCACAATCTTGACATCCTTGACTCGGTCCAGAAACGGAGTGGGGCGAAGATCCTGATGGCCCTCAAGGCCTTTTCCATGTGGAGCGTATTCCCTCTCATCCGGGAGACCCTTCGCGGGGTCTGCGCCAGTTCGCCATGGGAGGCGCGGCTCGGGCGCGAGGAATTCGGCCGGGAGGTGCACAGCTTCGCGGCCGCCTTTAAAGAGAGCGATGTGCGGGAGCTCCTCGGGGTTTCAGACCATCTGGTTTTCAATTCCTTTGCCCAGTTGGAGCGGTTTCGTCCCTTGTGGGAAAGAGAGAGGGGACGGGTTTCCATCGGCCTGCGTGTGAATCCGGAGCATTCCGAGGGACATACGCCCATCTACGATCCCTGCGCTCCCAAATCTCGCCTGGGGATCCGGAGGCGCGAATTTGACGGACGTTCCCTGGATGGCGTAGAAGGACTTCACTTCCATACCCTGTGTGAACAGCTTTTTGAGCCGCTGGAGCGCACCGCGCGGGTGTTCGAGGAGAAATTCGGGGAATTCCTGCCGCGGATGAAGTGGTTGAACCTTGGGGGCGGCCACCACATAACCCGTGAGGGATATGACACAAACGCGCTCGTTGAGCTTGTCCTCTATTTCAGGGAAAAATACGGCCTGGAGGTCTACCTGGAACCGGGCGAGGCCATCGCCATCGGCGCCGGCATCCTGGTCGGCGAGGTGCTGGATGTGGCTCATAATGAAATGGATATCGCCATCATGGATGTCTCGGCAACCTGTCACATGCCCGACATCCTGGAGATGCCGTATCGTCCCGGCGTAAAGGATGGTTTCGATGCGGGTGAAAAGGCCCATACCTTCCGTCTCGCCGGTCCCTCATGCCTTGCCGGGGACGTGATAGGAGACTGGTCGTTCGATAAACAGCTTGCGCCTGGAGACCGGTTGGCGTTCCTGGACATGGCCCATTACACAATGGTCAAGACCACCACCTTCAACGGCATACAGCATCCGGCCATCTGCGTCTTCGAGCCGGAGACCGGGGAGCTGAAGGTGGTGAGGAGCTTCACTTATGAGGATTTCAGGGGGAGGTTGTCGTGACTTTTTCACCCCTGAAGGCCGGAGGGTAGGGGCGAACCTTGTGTTCGCCCTTATACATTTATTACTGACAGAGGTTTGCGAAATGCCCATGGAACGCTGGTCCATAAATGAGTCCGCCAAGATCTACAATATCAACAACTGGGGCGACGATCTGTTCTCCATCAATAAGAAGGGGAACATCTGCGTCCATCCCTCGCCCAATTCCAAGCATTCCATAGACCTGCGGGCCCTGGTGGATGACCTTATCAAACGCAAGATAAAACCGCCGATCCTGCTCAGGTTCATGAACATCCTTGAAGGGCGTATCGCCAGTATCAATCGAGCCTTCAGGAACGCCATCCAGGATAACGACTACCCGGCCACTTACCAGACCTTCTATCCCGTAAAGGTCAACCAGCAGCGTCAGGTGGTCGAGGCTATCACCAAATTCGGCAAGAAGTACCAGATAGGCCTGGAGGTCGGCTCCAAGCCTGAACTGGTAGCGGGCATTTCATTGTCCACGGGAAACGGGCTGCCTATTATCTGCAATGGATATAAAGACACCGAATATATCGAAACCGTTCTTTATGCGACCAGAATCGGTTACGATATCACCATTGTTGTTGAAAAACTGTTCGAACTGGAAAAGATTATCGAGCTTTCGGAAAAGACCGGGATTGTCCCCAAACTGGGGATAAGGGTGAAACTTTCCTCAAGGGGCACCGGAAAATGGGCCACCTCCGGCGGGGAAGACGCCAAGTTCGGCCTGCGCATCTCCGAGCTTATTTCCGCAATGGAGATACTGAAGAGGCATGAACTCCTTGAGAGCATCAACCTGCTCCATTTTCATATCGGCAGCCAGATAACCAAGATCGACAAGATAAAGAACGCCCTTATCGAAGGCGCCCGCATCTATGTGGAGATGAAGAGGATGGGCGTCAATCTGCGCTATCTGGATATCGGGGGCGGTCTCGGGGTTGACTACGACGGGTCCAAGTCCAGCTACTTTTCCAGTGTCAACTATTCCGTCGAGGAATACGCCAACGACGTAATCTACCAGATCAAGAATATCTGCGACGAGGCGGGCGTCGACTGCCCGAACATCATCTCCGAATCCGGCCGGGCCACGGTAGCCCACTATTCGGTCCTGGTTACCAACGTGCTGGACACCAATACCCGGAACCTGATGCCTGACTTCGAGTCGGTCCTGGATGATCCCGAAAAACTCTCACCTACGGTAAAGAAGCTGGTGGATATCCTGAAAAGCATAGATCGTCATTCGCTGCGCGAAGATTATCACGACACCATCCAGCTTATTCAGGAGGCGGTGAGCCTCTTCAATCTGGGCTATCTGAATCTTAATGAAAGGGCCATTGCTGAATGGATCTGCGCCAGGATAATAAGAAAAATCAACGGCATCGTGGAACGCATGAAGTCCATCCCCGACGAGTTGCAGAACTTCCAGCTCAGTCTGAGGCAGACCTATTTCGCCAATTTCTCCCTGTTTCAGTCGGTCCCCGACTCATGGGCCATTGATCAGTTGTTTCCCATAGTCCCTATTCAGCGCCTGAACCAGAGGCCTGATGTTATCGCGTCCATCGCGGATATCACCTGCGATTCGGATGGCGAGATCACCAGCTTTGTAGGTGAGAACGGAAGGACCAAGTATCTTCCGATCCACAAGATACGGACCGGAGAGGAATATTTCATCGGCTTCTTTCTTATAGGAGCGTACCAGGAGATCCTGGGGGACATGCATAACCTCTTCGGCGACACCAACGCGGTTCACATTACCTTCAACAAGAAGACCAACTACAAGATAGATACCGTCATCAGCGGCGATGCAACCTGGGAAAGCCTGAAATACGTGCAATACGAGGGAAGCAAGATCGTAAAGAACGTGAGGGACAATCTTGAGAAGGGGGTTGCGTCGCGCAAGATATCCATTGAGGAAAGCAGCCATTTTCTTGAGCTCCTCGACAGGGCGTTGCAGGGTTATACCTATCTGGGTGAGTAAGCCGGGATAGCGGCGGGAAACACGCGACGCAAAGCCCCCTGTGTTCTGACGGATAACCCGGGGGGGGTCCGTTTTCAGGTTTACTGTGAACGGATGCCGTGACCTGTATAACCATTGACGGAGAAGGTTCTTATGCGATTGCTGTGCATTATAGCGCTTCTGGCCTCCGCCGGGGGGGCGCTCTTCCTTGCCTGGTTCGGCTGGAGCAAGCGGCGTTCCGTTCCGTCAGCCCTGGCCTTTTCCGGTCTGTTGCTCACGGTTGCCCTTTATGCCGGCGGCTATGCCCTGGAACTATCCGGAAATACCCTTTCCGAGATGTTGGCCGGTTCCAGGATTGAATACCTGGGGATTCCTTTCCTGCCTGCTTTCTGGCTTCTTCTGGCGTACCGCTTCAATTATCCCTCCCGCCCTGTTCCCCGCTTGCTCATGGCGGTATTATTCACGATTTCCTTCCTGACCCTTGTCATCTTCCAGACCAATGACGCCCACCAACTACATTACCGAACCGTCGCTGTTGATGTGAACGGTCCCTTTCCAGTCCTTTCCTTCACCAGGGGCGCCTGGTACTGGTTCCATGTCTTGTACTCCAATGCCGCCATTCTTGCTGGAAACGTTCTGTTTCTCTGTATGCTGATCAGGTCGGCGAGTCGTTGCCGGACCCAGACGGCATTGATGCTGGTCGGCTCCGTCCTTCCCTGGAGCGCTTTTATCATCCATCTTGCCGGAGTAGCGCCGTGGGGGCTCGACCCTGTTCCCTTTGCCTTTGCCTTTTCCTGCGTTCTCTATGCCGTGGGGCTGTTTCGCTATCGCCTCTTTGATCTGGCGCCCCTGGCCCGTAGTCTGCTGGTGGAGAATCTGGGCGATGCGGTGATGGCGTTTAATAACGAGTGGATTCTGGCGGACTTTAACCGAGCGGCCCTGTCACTCATGGCGAGAGGCCCGCGGGATGCCGCGGGCGCACCCGTTGAACTGCTTCTGGACGGATGCGGGGGGCTCCTTTCCGCTGTGAAGGCGGGTGGGGGATTGGTGGACGAGCCGCTTCAGGATCAGTCCGGCCGGCGTATTGTCGCCCAAGTGACTGTTACCCCTCTTCAGTCAGGGGCAGAGAGAGAAGCCGGGTACCTGGTGTTGATCCATGACATCAGTGAACTGAAGAAGGCGGAAGAGGCTCTACGCGACAGTGAGGAAAAGTTTCGCCTCCTCTTTGACGCCGCTCCGGAACCGATACTCCTTCTGGATGGCTCAAACAGAATTGTCGACTGTAACCATGCGGCAATCCGATTGCTGGGCGCCGGCTGCCGGGAGGAAACCCTGTACCGTCAACCCGCCGACTTTTCACCTTTCCAACAGCCGGATGGTCGGATATCGGCGGAGCTTTCGGGCAATATCATGAGAACGGCGTTTTCCGAGGGGCGCGCCGACTTCGAATGGGAATTGCTCGGTCCCGGCGGCGCCTCCGTTATTGTGGATGTTTCCATAACCGTTGTATCCATAAAAGGAAAAATGCTCCAGCTTGTCCATCTGAGAGACATAACGGAAAAGAAGCTGACGGAGAAAAAGCTGCGGGAGCTTTCCCTTATCGACGACCTGACCGGTTTGTGCAACCGCCGGGGATTTTTTGCCCTCGCCGTTCAGCAGATAAAGGTGGCGGACCGCCTGGGGAAGGGAGTCATGCTTTTTTATGTGGATATGGACAATATGAAGACCATCAACGACACCTTCGGCCACTCGCGGGGTGACCAGGCCCTGAAGGATACGGCTCAGATTCTGAAGGCATCATTCCGCGTTTCTGATATCGTGGCCCGCTTGGGAGGGGATGAGTTTGTGGGGTTCGCCCTTGAGTCGGGGGATGATCCCGGAGAAAGTGTCAGTATGCGCATTGAAGAAAATCTGAGGCTTTATAACATGCGCGCTGATCATCCGTACAGGCTTTCCCTGAGCATAGGAACCGCGAGGTATGATGTTCGTCAACCTGAGACCATCGAGCAGCTCATGGAGGAGGCGGACAGGGATATGTACCGGCGGAAGCACGAAAAGAAGATGAAAAACGCCCCGGACGGATTCTTGCGGACAGCCTGAATGCGACTTCCGTCCAGCGGCAAAAAACTGATAATTCAGTGAGTACCTATGTCCGATAAAGCCAGGTCCGGGGCATTTTTTTCCGTCGGCGGCGGGCGGCGCGGTCGTATCGAAGAAGCAGAATAACAGCCAGAAACGGACTGCTCCAGAAAAAAACAGTCACTATGAATGTGACGTACCGGTCAATATAGAATATGGATGAAGGAGCGCCGGAGGTAAGAGCTATGCGATTTGCGAGAACAACCGTCTCTTCAAGCAGATTAAATACGATTATGCCATGGGAGAGTATTGACAGGATTTGCGCCGCGTGGCGTCCTTCTGTCAAAAGGTGGTAGGATGCGCCAATGAAGCAGATGCCTAATATGAACCTTAACCATGGAAACAGGCCCGCTTTGAAAAAGATTTCGAGCCGTGAGACAGGTTCAAGTAACGGAACCGAAAGGATTGATTGCCAGTCTTTCACGTAATAGCTGAAAAGGCCTGACATGGCGGCGCAGATGAGGAGGGTTCCGCCTCCCGCCGCGACCCAACCTGTCAGCTTCATTGGGTTGGAGATTCGGAGTGTCGGGGCGGGGTCTTGTTCCGCTGATGGGTGATCGCAGGCAATCCCGCCCGTCAAGTCCAGCATTTCGGTGTACTTGCGTATCTTTCCTTCGGGGGTTGGTTCGGTAAAACGCTTTTCCGTGATTTGGCAATTAATCCCGGAACTCCCCGAGTCTTTTTTGGGGACGCGGGGAAGCCTCCTGAGACGATTGCTTCCCGTGGCGCCGCATGCCGGGCAAGAAGGGAAGGTTTCATCCGTGAAGGTGGAATATCCGCATGCTGGGCACATATTCATTTCGTCATACCCTGAAAGCCCCGAAGGTTCTTATCCGCGGGAAGCGGACGCTGTTTCACGCGCCTTGTAAGTGCGAATCCCGCCCTTTTCACTATTCTTGTATTGTGCCCAGACCTGTTTCAACGGGGTTCCCAGAATGGATTCCAGGGCTTGAAGTTTGTCCACCGTGAGATATCGACCGAGCCCCGGTTCCCGGGCCTGGAGGAGAAACCGGGCGAACCCGGACGGCATTTTGTAGTTGAGATTATCCAGGGTACTATTTGAGTCGCAGCACGGGAGTTTTACCTTCAGGTCCCTGAACGCGCTCCTGTGGGCAATGTTCATCGCGTCTCCCCACCATATCTGGTCCAGTTCGCTGTCGCAGATCGGGCATCTTACCGTTTCGAATCTTGCCCCGGCGTCGATAAAGCGGACTTCATTGTGCACAACCGCATCTACCCCCTCAGCGGTCGGCAGCATGTTTTTGAATGCGTCCAGCGCTCTGGTCCGCATGTCGGGGTTGGGGACGTAGCAGGGTGTCGCGGGAATGATAAACAGGAATTCAGTAGACATGGTTCCTCCTTGTAACCCTTTTCGTTAGTTTATGAGTACCTGAATCGTTCCCGGAGTCATGGCTTCTTTCCGGAACGGTTCTCCTGTCTGTCCGATGTTTCAAGAAAAGATGGGATGAGGCAATATTTGTAATAATTCATGATTCAGGAATGTAGATATCAAATTTAGAATACGATAGCAAACATTATTTAAAGTTTTTGTTAAATAAATTGAAATTTTCTGGCGCCGGACATTACGGGATTGATGGATACGTTGCCGTTATTTCCTTGAAACAAAAAAGCCCCCCTCCATGTAAGTAGAGGGGGGCTTTCGTATTCGTGGCGAGGGGCGGGTTATTTCATGATGAATACCTTGTGTTTTTCCAGCACTCTTTTGAATTCGGAATTTTTCCTGAGGTTTTTCAGGTCGGGATCCCTGCGCAGGGATTCGTAGTCGCTGAACCCGTTGGCGAGGGCCGCGTCCAGTTCGTCCAGACCGAAATCAACGTCTCCTTTCAGAGAATAGAGACATGCCAGGTTGTAACGGATTGAGGGACTTTCGGATTTCAGCTCTTTGGCCTTTTTCAGGTCCTCCAGGGCCTTGTTGTATTTGCGCTGTTGCATGTAGGCGACACCGCGGTTTGAGTAGGCATCGGCATAGTCAGGCGCCTTTTCAATGGCCAGAGAGAATTCTTTCAGGGCGTTATCGATATTCTCATCGAAAATGGCCTTGTTGTGTGCGTTCTTTGCGGTTGAGGCATAGCTGAGACCCTGCTTGATATGGCTTCTTACCTCGAATGAAGGTTCCGAAGAACCGGACGGCTGGGTTTCCGTCGGCTTGTCCGCGGCCGGTTGCTGGGGGGGCGCGGTTGGGACGGGCTGTTCGGGGATCGCCGCCGGGACCGGCTGCTCAGGCGCCGCCGCCTCTTTCTTTTTCATTCCCAGCTTTTCCTGCACCTCCTGAACCTTGTTGCAACCGGCAAGGGAAAACGAAGCAAAGACCATTGCGGTGGCCGCCAATAATGCCATACTGTTGTGAAACCTCACGGACATGAAAACTACCCTCCTTTTTGATTTGTCACTGCATCAGCGCCTCTTTTGCGCCAACTGCATGTTCCATTCGTTATGGGACGATATGACCTGGGGATTCTGGTCGATATCGGCGCCTTTTTCCTGCTTTACCCGTTGCGCGACGCGCGGCTTGGCGTAGTAGAAGGCATTTTTGACGGCGCCGTTGTTTCTGTTGAGTCCTTCAAGAAAGTAGTAGGTAAAGATGCTGTTGTTCAGTTGATCCGATTCCCAGGACTGTTCTCCAGCGCCGCTGGCGCCAATCAGAACCCTGCCCCAGCCGTCTTGTCCGTTGAAGGACTTTGCGCGGCCCGAACCCTGAGCCCTCGAGGGTTCGTCGTCGAGGACGATGTCCTTGGCGCCCAGCAGTCTCCTGCCGTATTGGGGGGACAGGCCGTACCCCTCATTGTCGCTTGCGCCCAGTGATTTGCCTCCGGGAGGGAGGAAGCCGGGCACCTTGCTGTACGCGCCGTTACTGTAGCAGGCATCGAGTATCATGACAAGCCGTTTGGCCTGCAGGTTTTCGATGAAGTCCCGCAGGATGCTCTCGCTGATGGATGTGTGCCACACCTTTTCCCGAGGTTTAATCTCCGTGTCGTAGGTTACGATGAATACGCCGCCGAATTTTTCGGGAGGCGTGCCGTGGCTGCTCATGTAGACCGCCACAAGGTCATCCGGACCGGCCATTCTCTTCAAGCGGTCCAGGGCGGCCGAGATATTGTTCCTCGTGGCATGCTGATTCGTGAGAAACGTCACGTTGGATCTGGGAAAACCTCCACGCCTCGGGTCGATGAGGAACTGGTAAAAGGTGTTGGCATCCTGAACCGCGAAGTGCAGTCTGGGAATATTGCTCATGAATTCGCCGACACCCACCACCAGGGCATAGCGGTTGCGGATAGGGCCGGGGGGGTCGTCTCCCCTGGAGGCAGGTTTCAGCACATTGGCCCGGGAGAAGAGGTTACTGAATCTTCTTTCCCACTCCTTTACCTTGATGTTTTCAGGCGTTACCGGCGAAACCCATTTGACGCCCACGACGGTCTGGGCAATGGAAAAGGCCCGGTCAACCTCCTTTTCGTCCTCGTATGCGCCCTTCAGCCGCACCCTGCCGAACTGGTCGAGTTCGGCAAAGCCCCTGTTGATGCCGCTTCGCTGAAGCTGCTCATTGATTTGTCCGACATGGAAGTCGCTTACCGGGGAGCCGGATGCGCCCGCGTACAACGCCGGGACAACCATGAGGAGCAGCGACAACGCCAGAGTAGACAGAATACGTCGCGGAGATGGCTTCTTCGCCGGTTTTTCCCGCTGGAAATCCGTTTCTTTTCTCGATTCGATGTTCATTCTTCAATCCTCTTGCAACCGCCATGGGAGTGGGTGGCGGCATAGTCAAAAGACAAAGGCGCCGGCGTGGTCCTCGACCGCCCGCGGCGCCCCCGGTCTTTTTAACCGGCTATTTTTTCCTCTTTATGATTTTCCTGCCGGCGGATGCGCCGCTTATGGATTTCGCGCCGGTCGCGTCGTATGAGGCGATGCCCGCCGGCGCCTTGGGCATTCCCTTTTTAACCGTCAGGTCCCTGGACAGCTGATCGTACTTTCCGTTCGCCGCGACTTTGAGGGCAATTCTGTATTGTCCTTCAGGAGCATCCGGCGGGATATCGAAATTCCCTTCCGCTCTCCTTGTGCCAATGGCCGCCATCACCTCCTGGTCCACGGCGCCAAGTTCCTTCCATTCGTTTTTTTCCGGGTCCAGGAAAGAAAGTGATCTCGTTTCGACAACCTTTATATCCCGTTGTCCATCGGGGGCCAGGACGTAATAGGCGCCGTTCATGCGGACTTTCCCGCCCGGCGCCACGCCGGTGGGGTCGAGGGAGTAATCCTCGATCTTTATCACATTGCCCTGTGAAGGATTGTAGCCCGTCCTTTCAGCCGTCTCCTGGGCGCCCGCGATTGGATAGCTCTTGAGGTCCGAATATGCGGACAGGCAGTGTCCCCAGGCAATGGCGAAGGCGAGAGCGCCACCGGCGGCGGCTCCAATGAGAGCCCCTTCTCCTTTGCCGAACAGGGCGCCGAGGGCGGCGCCTCCAAGTGCGCCAACCACGGTGTATGTGGCAATGCACTGTCGCTGGGCCGAGGCCCTTTGTTCCGGTGTCAGGGGTGTGCCGGGAGGAGGAAGAGGCGCGCAGGCGGCGAAGAGAAACAGCGCCAGAACGAATGGGGCTATTATGCGGATGTTTTTGATATTCACTGTTTTAGCTCCTTTTAGCGATGGCGCAATTTCACCTGCATGGTCAGCATTCCCCCGCCGGATATGGCTGCCGCCGGGATAACTCCGAAGTTTCTCCCTCCTTCCGATTCAAGGACTATATCCTTTGCGCCCATATTGGCCGGCTTCCATCCTGTTTTGGGGGAGATGACGGCATAAGACGTCTGCATTTCATCCTCTACAACGATATCCTTCGCGCCCCGCAGACTTTTCGCGCCTTCCATGTTGGAGGCAATCTGTATCGGAGGGGGCGGGGGAAGATCCGATATATCGCCGGAGGGACTGCCCATGCCGGGGTCAGATGCCGGATAGGAAGATGTGGATGGGTATGTCTGATCCGAAGACGCCGTGGTGACCGGAGGGTTGCTTGCCGTCACGGCGCCCTGCTGCTGGCCGCCTCCGAAGGGGCTGGGATTGTCGGAGAGCATGATCATCAGGCGTTCCGTGCCGGGATCGCCGACGAATCTGAAGGTAGTGGCTTTGGGTATCTCATGCATGGTGTAGGCGTCGACATAGTCACTGAAAAGAATATTGGTGTTGCCGGAAGAGCCGATGTTGAGGATGGTGAGATAGCCGGGCCTGTTTGTCCTGACGAGCATCTTGATCCGTTCGCCTGAACGGAAGGTACGGGCCTTTGTCACCGCCCTCATTCTTCCGTCATCGGAAAGAAGCATAAGCTGATAGGATATTCCGACGTATTTTTCTTTTGGGGCTGAAATGCGCCTCACCGTTTTTTTCGCTGGAGTTTTGGCGCTTGGAGTGGAATACATGGAGACGGAAGGACCTTCTCCGCTGTCGAATATTGCCTTTGCGCCTTTCGGTCCCTGCGCGAAGGCGGGAAGCGATAGCATCAATGCCAGGGCGCAGCTTCCCAGGTTTGTGGCTAAATGTCTTTTTTTCATGTCACGGCCTCCTTTGTTTTTGTGTACGAAAATTACCTGGTGATATTGGTGGCCTGTCGCCTGCTTTTGCGCGGCCAAGGGATCCCCTAGTCACGGCATATGGGATCATTATTTCTCACCTCTTCATATCGGACGGAACAGCTATAACTTTAGGTTGATTTATGAATGCGATATATGAGTTACAAGCCGGGATCGATTGATACAGCCGCGAAAAATCGTTCGATGAGCGTCGGGCGCGCACCTCCGGAATTTGATACGCTATCATACTTGAATGGACGAAAAATACAACCGGTGGTTTTTTTTAGGGAGAAATCGACTTCAACGTATATTTTTCTTTACAACCTGGAATTCTCCTTTATGTTATTTGAAGCAATATCATATAGATATATAATATTATGCTCTGCGTTGCGATCCTGCCGGACTTACATGACGGATTCCGCGTTTACCATTGATTTAGCTATGCTGAAAATTTCTCAAGATACCCGTTCCCCTGGCCGAAGAAGACATATGTGCCTTTGGGATGGCAGTGATAAGGAGGGAGATGTGAAAAGCACGGTCGCGCCGACTGAAGGATTCCGGGCAGCGCGTGGAATCCGGAGAACCATTATTCTTTCATCATTGGCGGTTTTCGCCGTTTACAGTTTCGGCTGCCGGCCCGGGGCCCCTCCGGCGCCCAAGACGCCGGTATTCGAGGCGGCTGAGGTAATCCAGAGGGATATACCGGTTGTCGTTGAGTGGGTCGCCGCCATTGACGGTTCGGTAAATGCCGTGATACGTCCCCAGGTCAGCGGCTACCTCATAAAGCAGTGCTATAAGGAGGGAGACGTGGTGAGGAAGGGGCAGGTCCTGTTTCAGATAGACCCGCGTCTTTTTCAGGCCGCCCTGGATCAGGCCCAGGCCCAGTTGGCTCAACAGAATGCGCGCTGGACCACGGCCAGGGCCAACCTTGCCCGCATAAAGCCGCTCGCGGCCCAGAACGCCGTCAGCCAGAAGGACCTGGATGACGCCACCGGTCAGGAGCAGGATGCCTACGCAGCGGTGCTTTCCGCCCGCGCAGCGGTGGCCAGGGCCAGGCTTGACCTGGGTTTTACCAGGGTTACCTCTCTCATCGATGGCGTGGCGGGTATTGCCAAGGCCCAGATTGGCGACCTCGTTTCCCCGAACCAGCCCAGTGAGCTTACCACCGTTTCAACCCTTGATCCCGTAAAGGTCTATGTTCCCGTCAGCGAACAGCAGTACCTCAAGGCAACGGAAGGCGGCACGAACAGCGGGGCCGCGACCCTGGAGCTGATCCTCGCCGACGGTAGCGTCTATCCCCATAAGGGAAGGTTCACCTTCGCCGACCGGCAGGTTGACCCGGCAACCGGGACAATAAAGGTCGCATCCCTCTTTTCCAACCCGCGAAATATTCTTCGCCCCGGACAGTTCGCGCGGGTCAGGGCAACGATTGCAACCCGTAAAGGGGCTCTTCTGGTACAGCAGCGGGCGGTGAGCGAACTCCAGGGGACATACCTTCTGGCTGTTGTCGGCGCTGACGGCAAGGTTGACATGCGCCCGGTACAGGTCGGTGAGCGGTTCGAATCACTGTGGGTAATCGAAAAGGGTCTGAAACCGGGTGAGAAGGTGATAGTGGAAGGCCTGCAGAAGGTCAAGCAGGGCATGACCGTTATGACGAAACCTTTCGCGCCCCAGGCCGGGACCGGTCCCTCCGGCAATCCGGCGGCGGCGCCGGGCCCGGCCGCGCCTTCCGGCAAGAGGTAGCCCGCCATGTCAAGGTTCTTTATCAATCGACCCATCGTGGCCATCGTCATCTCCATATTCATGGTGATCATCGGCCTTGTGTCCCTTTCCGGTCTGCCTATCTCGCAGTTTCCGGATATCGTCCCGCCGGAGATCAAGGTGAACGCCACCTATACCGGCGCTGACGCCCTGACCCTGGAACAGTCCGTCGCCACCCCCATCGAGCAGCAGATGTCGGGCGTGGACAACATGAACTACATGTATTCCGTCAACGCGAACAATGGACTGATGGCGCTGACGGTCAACTTCGACCTGAAGACCGACACCAACACCGACCAGTTGCTGGCCCAGATGCGCGCGGGACAGGCGGAGTCGCAGCTGCCGGCGGACGTGCGCAACTACGGGATCACGGTGCAGAAGTCCACCGCCTCCCCGCTGCTCCTCATCTCTCTCTACTCCCCCAAAGGCACATACGATAACATCTTCCTGTCCAATTACGCCTACATCAACATCAATGATCAGATGACGCGTGTCCCCGGTATCGCCAGTGTCACCGTCTTCGGCGCTGGACAGTACTCCATGCGCATCTGGGTGAAACCGGACCAGCTTGCCAAGCTGAACATCACCATTCCCGAGATCCTGAATGCCATCAATACCCAGAATACGGTGAATCCGGCCGGACAGGTGGGCGCGGAACCGGCGCCCAGGGGCCAGGAGTTCACCTATGCGGTGCGCGCCCAGGGACGTCTCCAGACAGAGGAGGAGTTCGGCGCCATCGTGCTGCGCGCCAACCAGGACGGATCCATCGTCCGGGTCCGGGATGTGGCCAGGATTGAGCTGGGGGCCCAGACCTACAACCTCAACTCGCGTCTGAACGGCAAGCCGAGCGCGACCATCGCCCTCTACCAGATGCCCGGCTCCAATTCCCTGCAGGCGGCCGACAGCGCCAAGAAGCTCATGGCCGAGCTGAAGAAGAGCTTCCCGGCCGACCTGGACTACGTCATCGCCCTGGATACCACCCTGGCGGTTACAGAAGGGATGCGCGAGATAGTGGTCACCCTGCTGGAGGCGCTCCTGCTGGTGATGATCGTGGTTTTCATCTTCCTCCAGGGGTGGCGGGCCACCCTCATCCCACTCCTGGCGGTGCCGGTGTCGCTGGTGGGTACCTTTGCCTTTTTCCCCCTGTTCGGTTTCTCCATCAACACCCTGTCCCTGTTCGGTCTGGTGCTGGCCATCGGTCTGGTGGTTGACGACGCCATCGTCGTGGTGGAGGCGGTGGAGCATCACATCGAAAAGGGGCTTTCGCCCCGCGATGCGACCCTGAAGGCCATGGAGGAGGTGTCCGGGCCGGTGGTGGCCATCGCCATAGTTCTGGCGGCGGTCTTCATCCCCACCGCCTTTATTCCCGGAATCACCGGCAAGCTCTATCAGCAGTTCGCCGTGACCATCTCCATCTCGGTAATCATCTCCGCCTTCAATGCCCTTACCCTCAGTCCCGCCCTGGCGGCCATGATTCTCAAGCCGAAGAAGCGGGGAAGCGGTCCGTTACAGAGATTCTATGACTGGTTCAACCGGGTGTTCGGCAGGGCCACCGACAGGTATACCGGCGTCTGCGGCATGGCCATCCGCAGGAGCGTCATCAGTCTTTTTCTCCTGGCCGGCGTGGCCCTGCTGGCCGGAGGGGTTGGCAAGGTCATCCCCGCCGGCTTTCTTCCGGAAGAAGATAACGGCTATATCTTCGCCGGCCTGCAGCTTCCGGATGCCTCATCGCTGCAGCGCACCAACGAAATCTGCAAGCAGGCCGAGGAGATGATCCGGACCACGCCCGGCGTCAAATACTGCACATCGGTGGTGGGTTACAGCCTCCTGAGCCAGGTGCAGAATACCTACAGCGCCTTTTTCTTCATCACCCTTGATGAGTGGTCGGAACGGAAGACGCGCGCGGAGAGCTACCAGGCCCTGAAGCTTATCCTCAGCAAAAAGCTCGCCTCCATTCCCGGCGCCGTTGGTTTCGCCTTCCCTCCTCCCGCGATTCCCGGTGTCGGGACGTCGGGCGGGGTCACCTTTATCCTGGAGGACCGCGCCGGCAAGGATGTGGCGTTCCTGTCCGAAAATCTGGGCAAGTTCATGGATGCGGCGAAAAAGCGTCCGGAACTGGCCGGTGTCAACACCATGTTCCGCCCCACCGTGCCCCAGATCTATGTGGACGTGGATCGGGACAAGGCGTTGAAACAGGGGGTCAACCTCTCAGATGTCTACAAGACCCTCCAGTGTTTCATGGGGAGCGGATTCGTCAACTACTTCAACCGTTTCGGCCGTCAGTGGCAGATATTCGTCGAGGCGGAAGGGGAATACCGCACCGACGTGGACAAGGTGGGGCAATTCTACGTGCGCAACAACCAGGGCGCCATGGTTCCCCTTTCCGCCCTTGTGTCGTCCCGCAATATCAGCGGACCTGAATTCACCATGCGCTACAACATGTTCCGCGCGGCCCAGATCAACGCTTCGGCGGCTCAGGGATACAGCACGGCCCAGGCCATGAAGGCCCTTGAGGAGGTGTTCCGGGAGACCATGCCGCGCGAGATGGGGTACGACTATCTGGGGATGAGCTATCAGGAAAAGAAGGCCCAGGAAGGGTTGTCGGTAACCGTGATCTTCGCCTTTTCGCTCCTGTGCGTCTTTCTCATCCTGGCTGCCCAGTATGAGAGCTGGGCGCTCCCCTTCAGCGTTCTGCTCGGCACCCCAATCGCCGTCTTCGGCGCATTGCTTTTCCTCTGGATGCGGGGGATGGAGAACAATCTCTATGCCCAGATCGGCCTGGTGATGCTCATTGGCCTCGCGGCGAAGAACGCCATCCTTATCGTCGAGTTCGCCAGGATGGAGCACGAGAAAGGAAAGCCGCTGGTGGACGCGGCCCTGGAGGGGGCGCGTCTCCGCCTTCGTCCGATCCTGATGACCTCCTTCGCCTTCATCCTGGGATGCGTTCCCCTGGCCATCGCCAGCGGGGCGGGCGCCGTTTCCCGTCGGGTGATGGGGACCGCGGTTATCGGTGGAATGGCCGCGGCCAGCGCCATTGCCATCTTCCTCATACCGGTGACCTTCTGTGTCGTTGAACGGCTGGTGGGGCGAGCCGCCAAAAAAGGCGGAACCGGAACGGGAGACGTCGCTGAAACCAATGAAGTTTCCGGCAAGGGAGGAGAAGCTGATGCGTAACGGGATAATGCTGATGACCCTCGCTCTGTTCCTGGCCGGTTGCATGGTGGGTCCCGATTACCGCCGGCCGCCGGTGGAGACCCCCCTGTCATGGCGTTTCGGGGACAAGGATGTCAAGCCCGTGGCGAATACCCCGTGGTGGGAGCAGTTCAATGACCCTGTCCTGAATGATCTGATTACCTCCGGGCTTGAGGGAAACAAGGATGTGAAGATTGCCGCCGCGCGGGTTGAACAATATAGGGGCCAGTACGTCACGACCCGCTCGGCCATGTTCCCCCAGGTCAGCGCCGGCGCCGGCGTTGGCAAGGAGCGCGCCACGGAACGGGGACCTTCTCCCGTTTCCTCCGTAGTGAAGAATCCGGCGGAGGTCTATCAGGCCCAGTTTTCCGCCAGTTGGGAGATAGACCTGTGGGGCAAGCTGCGCCGGGCCACCGAAGCCGCCCGCGCCGACATTCTCGCATCCGAAGAGAGTCGCGCGGGGATTATCATGTCCCTTGTCTCCTCCATCGCCGCCGGATATATCAACCTTCGCGACCTGGACCGGCAACTGGAGATAGCCGAAACCACCGCTAGGTCAAGGCAGGAGTCCTACAAGCTGTTCCAGGTACGCTTCAAGGGCGGCATCGTATCGGAACTGGAATTGAACCAGATCAAGTCCCAGTACGAGGAGGCCCTTGCCTCCATTCCGGGTTTCAGGAACAGCATCGCCCGGCAGGAGAATGCGCTCAGCGCGCTTCTCGGCCGCAATCCCGGTTCCATCCCGAGGGGGAAGACCATCGATGAGCTCGCCCTGCCGGTTGTCCCGGAGGGCCTCCCTTCGGACCTGCTGGAACGGAGGCCGGACATCCGGCAGGCGGAACAGGCGTTGATCTCCGCCAACGCGCGCATTGGCGCGGCCAAGGCGCAATATTTTCCAAGCATTTCCCTGACAGGCATGTTCGGCTGGTCAAGCGCCAGGCTGTCGCAACTGTTTACCGGGCCGGCCGAGACATGGAACTGGGTTGCGCCCATTGCAGCCCCTGTTTTTACCGCGGGCGCCATCTCGGGCCAGGTGAGATCCGCCGAGGCCTACCGGAAAGAGGCCATGTTCAGTTACCATCGGACGATCCAGAACGCCTTCCGGGATGTGGAAAATTCCCTGGTGGACAGAAAGCAGACCATTGAGGAGCTGGAGACCAGGACCAGGCAGGTGGAATCCCTGTCCAACTACGCGCGCATCGCCAGGTTGCGCTATGAAAATGGATATACCAGTTACCTGGAGGTCCTTGACGCGGAACGGAGCCTCTTTTCCTCTCAGCTTTCCCATGCCCGGACCAGGGGCAATCTTTTACTGGCAATGGTAAACCTCTACAAGGCCATGGGCGGAGGTTGGGTGGACATCGCTGAAAAGAAGACGGCGCCGGACGTTCGGGGAGAATAGGGGCGGATGGCGGGTAATGAGTCGGATATTCTTTTTTTTGGCGGAATAGATTCTTTTGTTACATCAATGGGCAAGGTTTTGGAAGCTACAGTCGTGAGATAGCCCAAGGCGTTTGTGATGTCAAATCAAAGGAGACTGTTACTGGACAGGATAAGCCGGCGCGGGTATGGAGTTTCGAGCGGGGAAATGCATTCAACCTAAAAAAAGCAATTACCACGGAGACACAGAGGTTTTTGTATAACTTTCAAGTAGTTACTCCAAAACAAAGATAATGCAATCGTCACCTTCATGGTGAGTCCGGTAGCTCATTTTTTCTCTATTATATCTCCGCGTCCTCTGTGTCCCTGTGGTTGAAATGCCGTTTTCAGGTTCAATGAGGGTCAAGGCGTGGATGAGGCGATTGGGATTGCCCCACGGGAGCGGAGGTCTCCGTCCGCCCATAAAAAAAGCCCCGGCGGTAGGCCGGGGCTTTTTCAGTGAACAGGTCCTGAAAACTTATATTCTGGTCACGTTTGCCGCCTGGAGTCCTTTGGGACCATTGACGACATCGAATGTTACTTCGTCACCTTCAGCAAGGGATTTGAAGCCGTTGCCGGTGATGGCGGAGAAATGAACGAACACATCACCACCGTTTTCCTGCTCGAGAAAACCAAAACCCTTGCTGTCATTGAACCATTTTACCGTACCTTTTGCCATGTACTTACTTTCTCCTATACCTGCTTGTTAAAATGTGTCCGGGAAAAGCCCCGGACTTGAGACACCCTACCAGTTTTGGCGGGAGTATGTCAACTAATTAAAGATGCATCCTTTCAGAAAAATTTCGCGCCGGCCGGATGCCTGGATAACAGGGCGGCGGATTGTCGAAAATCGCTGAAAGCAAAAGCACCATAACACGGAAACCGGTTTTTGTATGTAAAAGTTGTTGTTACATTCTGATCGGGGGGGGCAGTGGAGAGCAAATTTCTGCCTCTGCCGCGCCTGGGGAAGGTTCGGGATGGATACCGGACCTTCCTTATGTCCTCCCTGTCGTCACCTCGAGAATCGTGGTCTTCACGCCCTGGGCCGGCAGAAATCTGTGCTCCAATGATGTGTCGAAGTAGATGCTGTCGCCTTCTTCCAGGGTTATGCGGTTTCCGTTCAAGAGGATGAAAAAGGAACCGCTCAGGACATGGATGAAGGATTCTCCTTCGCTGCTGTAAGTGGTGCCGTCCTGAATCTCGTCCGAGACGGTTATGATGAAGGGAACCATTTTTTTGCTTTTCAGTCCCGATGAAAGGGATTCGAAAAAGTATCCATGGCTTGAGCCGGCCCTGGATACTACGTGTGAAACCACCGGCCTGTCATCCCTTCTTATGATCTCGTACTTCTTTTCCTCTTCTTTTTCCACGAAGAGAGAACTCATCTGCACCCTGAAAAAGCGGGCGAGCTTCGAGAGAGTGGCGATAGGTGGGGAGATGTGGTTATTTTCTATCTGGGAGAGAAGGGCAATGGAAAAACCTATCTCTCTGGCAACCGCCTGGAGTGTAAGGTTTCGCGCGAGGCGTAATTCTCTCAGTTTTGAGCCGATGTCATATTCGTGCATTATGAATCCTCGATATAGCTGTCCGGTTTGTTCCGGTTGGGACCGCTCCATTATGCCAAGAGTTGCAACGAAATACGGCGCCGCCGCTCTCTCCGGATACCTCCAACCGACCTTTTTGGAATGACGGGTCAGCGGTCTTTGCCCCTCCGGGATTCTTTCATGTCGGGGGAGAGATTCGGGAATAATTCAATCCTGATGCGGTATGAGTCTATGGGACCGCAAGAGGCGTCAGGCCTGATCCGGCCCTGGTATTCCCTGGACCAAGGAAAAAGTTCACCGGATCTGACAGGGTCGGGTTTTTCCTTTTGAGTTTGTCGCCTCTGTAGAATACGACCGCGATGGAGTAAAAAGAGAATCCCGGCTGGCGCTTGCCTGATAGGGAAATCGGTACAGTTTGTTGATATTGCTGAATTCCGTGGCCGTTGATGTGGGTATGCGGGGAGCGTGTCTTGTCGATTTCCGCCAGTCCAAACGGTTCCGTTGTATATCAAAAACCATTGCGAAGCGCAACCGCAAATTGGACTGTTTATGTCTTTTATTTCTGAAATCAGCTTCTTTGAGGATTGTATATCCTTCCACCCCTTTTCCTGTATTCTTTCAAAACCGATGCGGCTTCATCGCGAAGAACATCCCTCTGAACCTCTACCCCCCTGTTTTCAAGAGCTTCTTTCCAGGTCAGGGGCTTCTCGCCCTCATCGAAGCCTATCTCCTCCGCGTCCTCTCTCCTGGCGCCGCACACAAGCCTCTTTATGCCTGACCAGGTAACGGCGCCGAAGCACATGACGCAAGGCTCGGTGCTCGTGACCAGTTCAAAGGGGGGAAGCCCGTGCGCGCTCAGGTCGTGAGTTCCGGTCTTTATCTGGGCGCGGATAATTGCGACTATCTCCGCGTGGAGCATGGAGCACCTGCCGTCCAGGACCAGGTTGACGCCGCATGAAAGAAGGGTTCCCTCGTCCCGGTTGAATACAGCCGCGCCGAACGGACCACCGGCGCCTACGTCGATATTCTTCCGGGAAAGCCCGATGACAAAAGCCATGCGTTCTTCCACGTCGGTAAAGGCCTGCCTTGATCCCCCTTCCAATGCCTCAAGCCAGCCAGGGGTTCGAAGGGTAATCATTGTGCGTGTCAATGGGAACTCTCCTTTTCCGGTTGCCGAAACATCCATGGTTCTCCCTCGTAAGAGACGTCCGGAAGGTATGCCTGAATGATCTCTCGTTCAAGCCCGGGAGGGTCTTGTCCTGTCCCACGGTCAGGCGGGTCATACGTCCAGGACAACGGTTGCCTTCCAGCCGCCGGCGTCTTGCCGGATGGCGAACCGGTGCATGGTAACGGCCTTCACGTCCGTGAGCAGCCTGTTTACCTGGGAGTCGAGGGTTGCGCATCGTGCGCGGGCCATAAGCTGAATCGGGGATTTTTCCCGGCCGATGGTTACGGACATATCCAGGGGCAGAAGCCGCCGGGCGTCCTTAAGAAAAATGATCTCCTGCAGAAAGTCGAAGAGTAGCATCTCCAGGTCCTCTTCTTCAAGGTGAATGCATATCTCCGCGCCCTCCCGGATCTCCGGGGGATTTTCCAGCATTACGGCGATGGTCGCCTCTGCCGCCGCCGCAAACATCTCTTGGACGGTTTCTCCGGTTGCTTCGAAGGCCACGTCGGCGCATGCCACGTCTTCCAGGTATCGAAAAGGCATCGGAACACCTATCCCTTTATATTGCCGATGGGGACGAGGCGCAGAACCCTCTTGCTGAGGCCCGCCAGCTCCGTCGCTTCTACCACCTCGTCGACATTCTTGTAAGCGGGCCCGGCTTCTTCCGCAAGGGCGCCTGGGGAGGCGGTCCTAACGTATATGCCAAGTTCTTCCATTTCCCGCTGAATCTTCCTGCCTCGGAACAGCTTTTTTGCCTGGTGACGGCTCATGGCCCGTCCGCTGCCGTGGGCGGTGGTGAAAAAGGTCTCTTTTCCTCCAGGCAGCCCAGCCAGGAGATAGGAGCCCGTCTCCATGCTGCCGCCGATGATCACGGGTTGACCGGTTTCCCGGTAACATTCGGGAAGACCTTCCATCCCCGGACCCAGCGCCCGTGTCGTTCCCTTGCGGTGCACCAGGATCTCCTTCTTCCCGCCATTCACCATGTGCCGCTCCAGTTTGGCCGTGTTGTGGGCCACGTCGTATACCATGTTCATTCCCAGTTCCTCGGGGGAGCGGTGGAATACCGAAGAGAATACCTCGCGGATGCGGTGCAGGATTACCTGGCGGTTGGCAAAGGCCATATTCACGGCGCATTTCATGGCGGAGAAGTAGGCCTGTCCTTCAGGGGAGCGAAACGGCGCGCAGGACAGTTCACGGTCTTTCACGCGGATTCCGTATTTCTTTTCGCAGACGCCGACAAAGAGCCTCAGGTAATCGGTGGCCACCTGGTGTCCGAAGCCGCGGCTGCCGCAGTGGAACATGATCGCCACCTGGTCCGGCATGGTAAAGCCGAAGGCCTTGGCCTTTTCCGCGTCATGGACGTTTTCAGGCCTGGCCACCTGGATTTCCAGGTAGTGGTTGCCGGAGCCCAGGGTGCCGATCTGGTCGAATCCCCTTTCCACCGCCTTTTCGCTGACGGCGGATGGGTCCGCGCCGGAAAAACATCCGCCCTCTTCGGTCATTTCAAGGTCTTCCGGCCAGGCATATCCGTTTCGCAGGCACCAGCGGGCGCCCATTTCCGCCACGAGACGGAAATCGTCCCTGGTCAGCTTTACGAAGCCGGCGCTTCCCACTCCTGACGGCACTCGTGTGAAAAGCGCGTCGATGAGCCGTGGAAGTAACGGTTTGACTTCTTCGACGGTGAGTGAGGTGAGGACAAGCCGCATGCCGCAGTTGATGTCGAAACCGATTCCTCCCGGGGAAATGACCCCGGATTCCGGGTCCATGGCCGCCATTCCGCCGATGGGAAAACCGTATCCCCAGTGTCCGTCGGGCATGCAAAAGGCATAGTTGAGGATTCCCGGCAGGCAGGCGACATTGGTGACCTGCTGGAAAACGCCTTCATCCATGCGGCTCAGGAGGCTTTCCGTGCCGTAGATCCGCGCCGGAACCAGCATTCCCTGTTTGAATGTTACGGGAAGTTCCCATACAGTGGGGGATATCTTGCGCAGTGACGAAGGCAGTGACATGGGTGCACCTCCGGAAAGGATTTTCGCTCCTTTGAAGATTATACACCATGGAAAAAGAGGCGCGTGCCGCGGTCGGCAGGGGCGAAGGGGCTGTCGTTTATGGGATATCTTTCGTTGAACAGGGAGATATAAAAAAAGGCCCGCTGTTTCATGCCGTCAGGCGGATGAAGCAGCGGGCAGTGCTGTTGGGAGGTCGATGGTCATCATGGGCAGGCTTTAACTGATACCTAAAAAAAGCAATTACCACAGAGACACAGAGTATTTTTGTAGAACTTACAAGTAGTTACACCAAAACAAAGATAATGTAATCGTCACCTTTATGGTGAGTCTGGTAGTTCATTTTTTCGCTATTATATCTCTGTGTTCTCTGTGACCCTGTGGTTGAAATGCAGTTTTCAGGTGATATTGAATTCACGTTTCTTGCGGGCGATGAGTTCCCCGAATGCGTCATCCAGATATGTCGTTCCGCTCCTGATCTCCTCTGGTACCCGTTGTTCATAGAGTTTGCGGGCTTCACGGATCTCATGCGCCATTACCTCCTCGAAGGTATTGGTCCTGATGCTTTCATCAACCGCGGCCTGGTTGTAGAGAACTATATCCGATACAATGAGGCGAGCCAGCCGTTTTGCCTTTGTTTGCGCGATAGATTCCGTTGGCCGGGGCGCTTCAGGAGCCGGAGTTACTGGCGGCGATTCAACAACGGGCGCGCTCGTGAAGGGTTCGGCCTTTTCCCGGGATGGTTCCACGAGAAGATCTTTTCTGGGGGGAAGCAGACTCTTTTCGGGTTGAATCAGCTCCTGTTGGCGCAGGGCGGAAATTCTTTCTGAAAGCTCCTCGAAACGGCTTTTTTGCAGTGCCGCGTTTTCCGCCAGCTTCTTGCCGGTTTTTTCAACGAAGGAGTTCAGGACCGAGCGTAAATCTTCCCTGAGCTGGGTGATCTTCAGGTCCTTTTCTTCCCCTGATTTCCTGATTTCATCCAGGGAAGAGGCCTCGATTGAAGAGAGCTTGTTCTCCATATCGGCAAGGCGATTTTCAGCTTCTTCCAGACGCTTCGCGGCTGCTCCGTGCTGAAGGCGCACGTATGCAAAGATAATCACTCCAAGCACTGCCATTAGAATATAGGGAAGATACGTTATCACGATAGATTTCTCCTTATCTGGTGATTTGCCGGAGCGGTTAATGCCTCAGACGCGCCGGACGACGCCTGTATCGGTCAGTCCATAAACTCCCTCAGCCATGCTTCGAATATCGCTACCTTGTGGGCACCATGCTTCATGAGGCTGGCCCTTATCTCGTCCGGGCTCTTTTCCTTCCTTACCCCGCCGGGCTTTTTGGAATAGAACAGATCCGCGAAGCAGATGATCTTCTCTTCGATGGATAGGGGCGTCATGTCCCGCTTGGGAAGGGGAAGCCTCTGCTGGACAATATCCTTGACGCCAATGCCCACACCGATGTGGCGCTCGCAGACCAGGGCATGGAAAGGGAATCCTTCCGATTCCAGTATCTCTCTTCCGAGAATGCCGTGGCAGATGTAGGGCATGGCGCCTTTGCAACCCAGGCGGGGTGAACTGGTCCTGGAAACACCGATGTCATGGAGAAGGGCGGCCTCTTCCAGAAAACCGAGGTCGATTCCTGGCTCAGACAGGCCACGGGCTATGGCAAGGGCTTTTCCCGCTACCATGGAGCTGTGCTCCAGAACGATTTCGAAGCCGCCGCGGTTTTCCTCATAATACTTTTCCAGAAGAGAGATCGGGTTCAAGGTTTTCCCATTCCTTTACATTGTAGGCGCATTATTATACCGGGCAAACGCCCGTGTCAATCTTGCATTGACTAGATACCAATACAATGAATAGAAGGAGGTGATGAAATCCGGCAGGATTTATGGATGACCGGCGCCGCGAAGGGCTTGCAAAGCCCATGGATATCGGGATACATTGCACTTTGAGATACAGCTTGGCCAAGATGGGAGGTAAAAAGTGGAATTGAGGGAATCCGACATAAAGGTGGAGTTTTTCCGCGGGTCCGGTCCCGGTGGCCAGCATCGGAATGTCACGGATTCGGCGGTACGCATTCGTCACCTTCCCACCGGGATCGTCGTTCAGGCAAGCGAGCGCCGTTCCCAGGCACGGAACCGTGAACTGGCCATGGAAAGGCTTCGGATTGCCCTTGCCAAACGTGAGATGGTGGTGAGGAAGAGGATTTCCACCTCTGTTCCCAAAGGGGAGCGGGAATCCAGAATCATTAATAAACGGATGGAGTCCCTCAAAAGGAAACGCCGTTCCGTAACCCCGGACGACTAGCTTTCCGCGTGACCCTCTACCCTTTTCTTGACCTGTAACGGGGGTATGGTCTATTCTTACGGCATTTACGCAGGTCAGGAACCACTATGAAGAGACCCTCATGGGATGAATATTTTATGGAAATAACCCGTATCGTGGCCAGACGTTCCACCTGCCTGCGCAGGTCGGTGGGCGCGGTACTGGTGAAGGACAGGAATATCCTCGCCACGGGATATAACGGCGCGCCTTCAGGCGTGGCCCATTGCCTGGAAACGGGGTGCCTGCGGGAGCGGATGGGGGTTCAGTCCGGGGAACGGCACGAGTTGTGCCGGGGGCTGCATGCCGAACAGAACGCCATCATCCAGGCGGCCAAACACGGCACGAGCATCAATGGCGCTACCCTGTACTGCACGACCATGCCTTGCGTCATCTGCGCGAAGGTGCTCATCAATGCCGGGATACTGCGAATCGTATTTTCGGAGGGGTACCCTGATAGTCTTGCCAGGGAGATGATTGAGGAGGCCGGTATCGAGACCGTAAGATTCGAAGGTCCCTGTAATGTGAAAGGCGACGGTTCATGAGGTGTCCTTTCTGTCTTCACCCCAGCAGCAAGGTTGTCGACTCGAGACCGGACAAGGACGGCACGGCCATTCGCCGCCGCCGCGAATGCGAGATTTGCGGAAAGCGCTTTACCTCACACGAACGGATTGAGTATATCCTGCCCATGGTTCTGAAAAAGGACGGCCGCAGGGAACCATTTGACCGTTTGAAGCTCATTGCGGGCATAAAAAAGGCCTGCGAAAAGCGTCCCGTTTCCGTGGAATCCATTGAAAACATGGTGGATCGGCTGGAAGGAAAGCTCCAGGAGGGGGGAGAGCGGGAGGTTCCCGCAAGCACCATCGGCGAATGGGTGATGGCTGAATTGCATGAGATGGATGAGGTTGCTTATGTGCGGTTTGCGTCGGTCTATCGTTCATTCCGTGACATCAATGAATTCATGTCGGAACTTCAGGATATCCTGAAGGGCTCGCGCCGTTGAGTTCCTTTCCGGACGTTTATTTACCCAACCCCCCGGTTTCGGTGTTTTACATGACAATACCAATACTTGCCGTTTTTCTCCCTCTCATTCCATCGGATTCCCTGACATGAATGGATTTCGCGAAAAAATGATGAGACGCGCCCTGGCCCTGGCCCGTCGCGGTATAGGAAAGACTTCACCCAATCCCGCCGTTGGTTGCGTGATCGTGAACGAAGGCGGGATTGTCGGGGAGGGGTGGCACCGGAAGGCCGGAACTCCCCATGCGGAAGTCCATGCGCTGCGCATGGCGGGTGAGCTGGCCCGGGGAGCGGATGTCTTTGTCACCCTGGAACCCTGCGCCCATTACGGGAAGACGCCTCCATGCACGGAGGCCCTGATCCGCGCGGGTGTGGCGAGGGTCTTCGTCGGCATGACCGACCCCAATCCTCTCGTATCCGGGAGAGGGCTGGCCGCGCTGCGCGCTGCTTCTATCCATGTGGAATGCGGCATTCTGGAAAACGAATGCCGACGGGTGAATGAGCCCTTTGTCAAGCACGTGACCACCGGGCGCCCCTTTGTGATCCTCAAGAGCGCCATGACGCTGGACGGCAAGACCGCGACGTCCACGGGAGATTCCAGGTGGGTGACGAATGAGCTTTCAAGGAGGTATGCGCACCGGCTTCGGGCCATGGTTGACGCAGTGATGGTCGGAGTTGGCACGCTGATTGCCGACGATCCCCAGCTTACATGCAGGATGGGTGTGCGGGGCCGTGACCCTTTGCGGGTCATTGTGGACAGCCGCTTGAGGACCCCCCCGACGGCGGCCCTCTTCGGTCTTTCGTCTTCGGCAAGAACCCTCATTGCCACCATTGAGCCCGAATCAGTGAGGGCCGGCGCGCTGGTGGACGCCGGGGCTGAGCTGCTCCCCTGCCGGGAGGAGGATGGAAGGGTGGACCTGGCGGACCTGCTGCTCCGGCTCGGCGCGAGGGGGGTGCAGTCAGTCCTGCTGGAGGGGGGGAGGGAGTTGGCCGGCGCCGCGCTGCGGGGCGGGCTCATCGACAGGTTCCTGCTGTTTTACGCGCCCAAGATCCTGTGCTCCGCGGACGGCTTCGGCCTGTGCGGAGGGCCGGGACCGCAACTGATGGTGGACGCGACGCGGTTGCGGGATATTACCGTAAGGCGCTTTGGTGAAGATATTCTGGTCTCGGGATATCCGGAGAGATAATGTTTACTGGGTTGATTGAAGATGTGGGCAGGGTCGCGGCGCTGGACCCCATGGGAGCGGGCGCCCGCCTGAGGGTATTCACGGGGCTTCCCCTGGAAGACATCCGTCTGGGTGATTCCATTGCCGTAAATGGCGTTTGCCTTACCGTCGTGGAGTCGGGTGAGGGGCTTGTTTCCTATGATGTCTCTCCCGAGACCATGGAGCGGACTACCTTCAGGACCCTGCGCCCCGGCGCCCCGGTCAACCTGGAGAGGGCGCTGCGCATGGGAGACCGGCTCGGCGGACATCTGGTGAGCGGACATGTGGACTGTATCGCGGTAATTCGCGAGAGGCGGGAGTCCTCCGGGAATATTCTCTTTTCCTTCCGCCTTCCCGGCCGTTTCGCCCGATACTGCATCGAAAAGGGTTCCGTGGCGATTGACGGCATCAGCCTTACCATCAATTCGGTTTCCTCTGACGGGTTTTCGGTGAACATCATACCCCATACGGGAGGCAGGACCACCCTTTCCGCGCGAAAACCCGGCGATGAGGTGAACATTGAAACGGACGTGATAGGCAAGTATGTGGAGCGTCTTCTCGGTGGTGAATACCGGGATGGAGGGAAAGGCGTTTCACTGGAACTGCTTGCGAAAAGCGGCTTTTTGTGAGATACACTACAATTCCCATTTGTCAAGAAACGAGGACGGTGAAATGCCATGCCGGTAGCAACGATTGAAACAGCGATAGAAGAAATCCGCCAGGGGAAAATGGTTATTCTCGTGGACGATGAAGACCGTGAGAATGAGGGCGATCTGACAATGGCGGCCGAGAAGGTGACTCCGGAGGCCATAAACTTCATGGCCAGGTACGGCCGCGGCCTTATCTGTCTTACCCTGACCGCTGAAAAGTGCGAAAAGCTTCGCCTCCGTCCCATGGTCGAGAACAATACCTCCGCGTTTTCTACCGCCTTCACCGTTTCCATAGAGGCGAAAAAGGGTGTAACAACAGGCATCTCGGCCGCGGACAGGGCCCATACCATACTGACCGCCGTTGCTGATGACGCCACGTCAGACGACCTTTCCCGTCCCGGCCACATTTTCCCGCTGCGGGCGAAAAACGGCGGTGTGCTGGTACGCACCGGCCAGACTGAAGGTTCCGTGGACCTGGCCCGTCTCGCGGGTCTGAAGCCCGCCGGCGTCATCTGCGAGATCATGAATGATGACGGCACCATGGCCCGCATGCCTAATCTGAAGAAGTTCGCCAGGGAGCACGGAATCAAGATCTGCGCCATCCGGGACCTGATAGCATACCGCATGAAGCACGAGTCGCTGGTGAGGCGCGCCGCCGAGGTGGAACTGCCCACCAGATTCGGCGATTTCAGGGCCATCGCATTTGAAAATGATGTGGACAAGATGGAGCATCTGGCCCTGATCAAGGGAGATATCGGGAGCGCGGAACCCGTTCTGGTCAGAGTACACTCGGAATGCCTGACCGGAGACGTGTTCGGCAGCTGTCGCTGCGACTGCGGCGATCAGCTTCAGCATGCCATGGAGACGATTGAATCCGAGGGGAGAGGGATCATCCTCTACATGCGTCAGGAGGGGCGGGGAATCGGACTCACCAACAAGCTGCGGGCCTATGCGCTTCAGGATGAGGGAAAGGACACGGTTGAGGCCAACATCGAGCTGGGCTTCAAGGCCGACCTCAGGGACTATGGCATCGGGGCGCAGATACTGGTGAACCTGGGCGCCAGGAGAATCCGCCTCATGACCAATAATCCCAAAAAGATGGTCGGGCTGGAGGGTTACGGAATCGATATCGTGGAGCGGGTTCCCGTGGAGATCGAGGCGACCGTTTGCAACATGAAGTATCTGAAGACCAAGCGGGAGAAGATGGGCCACCTGCTGGAAAACGTCTGAAAGCCATATGTGCCGCGCCTGTTCCACGTCCACGGTTCCGGATGGGATTTTAATCTGATTTCAACAGCTTTGGAGATTTGAGAATGCCAACATATCTTGAGGGAAAACTTGATGCGGGCGGGTCTTCGTACGGTATCCTTGTCAGCCGTTTCAACAGCTTTATCAGCGAGCGCCTCCTGGAAGGCGCACTGGATGCCCTGATCCGCCATGGCGCTGACGATGGGAAAATTGTGGTGGCCCGTGTTCCGGGCGCATTCGAGATCCCGTTGGCGGCCAAAAAAATGGCGGAGACCGGAAAGTTCGACGCAATCATCTGCCTTGGCGCCGTAATCCGGGGTTCCACTCCCCACTTCGACTATGTCGCGGCGGAGGTCTCCAAGGGTGTCGCCCATGTCTCCCTGGACAGCGGGGTTCCCGTGATTTTCGGTGTGCTGACAACCGACAGCATCGAACAGGCGATAGAGCGGGCCGGTACCAAGGCGGGCAACAAGGGGTTTGACGCCGCAATGACCGCCATTGAAACCATCGATCTGTTGAAGAGGATCGGCTAGGGTGGGATCGCGACGGCTGGGACGGGAAATAGCCCTTCAGATGCTCTATGCGGCGGACATGAATCCCGTGGATGAGTTTCCTTCCATTCCCCGTGTAAAGGAAGGAGATCAATTTCCTTTTGAATCTCTTGACTTCGCCGAGGAGCTGGTACGGGGAGTTAGTGACAACCGGCGGCGAATCGACGGTGTCATTACGGAGAAATCGAAGAACTGGTCCCTTGAGAGAATGTCCAGGGTGGACCTGTGTATCCTCCGCATAGCTATCTTCGAGCTGCTTTACCGTCCGGATATCCCGAAAAACGTTACCATCAACGAGGCAATCGAGGTGGCCAAGAAATTCGGCGCCAAGGATTCTCCATCCTTTATCAATGGAATTCTCGATGAAGTGGAGACGGACCGGGGCGATGGGGAGTAGGCTTCCGGCCTCTCCCGACAATATGATATCAAGACGTTTTTGTGAGGTGTTATGAAAGAAATCGGAGTTGGTCTTCTTGGATTCGGCACCATCGGCGCCGGTGTCGTCAAATTAATGGGACAAAATGCGTCGCTTATCGAGGAAAAGCTGGGCGTGCGTCTTCGGCTCAGGAAGGTCGCCGACCTGGACATCACCACCGACCGGGGGGTCTCCGTTGAACCCGGCGTGCTTACCCGGAATGCCGACGAAGTTCTGAATGACCCGAAAATATCCGTGATCATTGAGTTGATCGGAGGATACAACATTGCCAGGGACTTCATCCTGAAGGCAATCGAGAACGGCAAGCACATTGTAACCGCCAACAAGGCCCTTCTGGCGGTTCACGGCGAAGAGATATACGCCGCCGCCGCCCGGAAACGGGTCGAGGTCCGCTACGAGGCAGCCGTCGGCGGAGGGATACCGGTCCTTTCAGCCATCAAGGGTAATATGGCGGCCAACCATTTCGGCACGGTTCTGGGTATCCTGAACGGAACCTGCAACTATATCCTCACCAGGATGACCCAGGAAGGGGCCGATTTTGCCGAGGTCCTGAAGAATGCCCAGGAACTCGGTTACGCCGAAGCGGATCCCACTTTTGACGTGGAAGGTGTCGACACGGCCCACAAACTGGCCATTCTGGTCTCTCTCTGTTTCGGGACGCGGGTTGACTTCAAGGATATTTATACGGAAGGCATCAGCGCCATCAGTTCCATCGACATCAACTATGCAAAGGAATTCGGATTCAAGATCAAGCTCCTCGCGATCGGAAAGATGGACGGGGAAAGGGTGGAGGCGCGCGTTCACCCGACCATGATCCCGCTCAACTACCCCATGGCCGATGTGGACGGGGTCTTCAACGCGGTCCGTCTCACCGGGGATTTTGTGGATACGGTCATGTTTTACGGCAGAGGCGCCGGTATGGACCCCACCGCCAGCGCTATCGTGGGCGACGTCATGGCCATCGCCCGTAATCTGACGGCGGGAATCGGCCGGAGGAGCGCGCCACTGGGGTATCTGGACAACCGTCTGAAAAATCTTGAAATAAAGCCCATTGGGGAGATCCTCGGCAAATATTATCTCCGTTTCAGCGTACTGGACAAGCCGGGTGTCCTGGCCCGGATTACCGGCGTTCTCGGAAAATTCAACATCAGTATCGAATCGATGATCCAGAGCGCGAGGATGGCGGGCGAAACCGTGCCCATCGTTATAATGACCCATGAGGCCCTGGAAAAAGACATACGTCTGGCCCTTGAGGAGATTGATTGCCTGGATGTCATCAGCGAGAAGAGCAGGCTTATAAGGATCGAGGATTCGCTTCAGTAGTTATCGGGCGGGAAAAGATGCAAGACGCATTAAAGGACGGCCATGGGGAAGAGAATCCTTTTCCCCATGGCCTTTTTCCAAACAGGAGTCTGGGAGAATTGAGAAAATGTCTATCTTGAAATGCGGGTTCCCGTCAAGGACGGTGTTTACCCTGCTCATTCTGGGAATACTGGCTGGTTGCTTTCCTAAAGAGGTCCCTTCTCCTCCACGGAAGCCGGCAAGGGTCGCTCTTGTCCTCGGCGCCGGCGCGGCCAAGGGCTTTGCCCATGTGGGTGTGCTTAAGGTTCTGGAGGCAAACAGGATCCCGGTCAACATGATTGTCGGCACCAGCGCCGGAAGCTTTGTAGGAAGCCTCTACGCCTACGGGTTCAACGCATTTCAGTTGCAAAAGATCTCTCTTGGCATACAGCAGAGTGACCTGGCGGATTTTACACTTCCGGAAAACGGGTTCATCAAAGGGGAGAAGCTGGAAGGGTATGTAAATCGCATGCTTCGCAATACACCCATGGAAAAACTGCGCATCCCGTTCTATGCCGTGGCAACGGACATTCAAAGTGGAAAAGAGATGATTTTCGCTACGGGGAACACGGGAAGCGCGGTTCGAGCGAGCTGCTCCATTCCAGGGGTCTTTACTCCCCAGGTGATTAAAGGCCGGATGTATGTAGACGGAGGCGTGGTAAGTCCGGTGGCGGTAGGCGCGGCCCGCCGTCACGGCGCAGAGGTTGTAATTGCCGTGGATATTTCGGGCGAGGGGGAAGCCCCGAGACCTGACGGTACCCTGAGCACTATTCTGCAGGCAATCAGCACCATGTACGCCCGCATTTCATCTCAGCAGCTCAAGAATGCCGATGTGGTGATCCAACCGAGGGTGGGCCATATCGGCTCCGCCGATTTTTCCAAACGCCATGAAGCGGTCCTGGAAGGGGAGAGAGCCGCGACCGCCGCCCTTCCCGCAATACAGGCGGCGCTTTCCGGCCGATGAATCCGTGTAGGAGTTGAAATGAAAACCCACAAGTTTCTGGCGCCTGCCAAGATAAATTATCGTCTTGATGTCATACGGAAACGCCCCGATAATTACCACGATCTCCGGATGGTCATGCAGCGGATCGCTCTCTATGATGAGATAGAGATTACCCTGTCCGCTACATCAGGCATAAGTGTCTCCTGTAATCGGGACGGGGCGCCTGGGGGGCCGGGAAATATCGCCTGGAAGGCCGCGGATGCCCTTCTTTCCCGCATGGATTCCGGTATGGGGGTGGATATCCGTATTACGAAAAACATACCTGTAGCAGCGGGCCTCGGCGGAGGCAGCAGCGACGCGGCGACAGTCCTGATGGGGCTGAATGGGCTGCTTGGCTTCGACCTTCCCTTGGATGAGCTGATGTCGGTCGGGCTGAAACTCGGGGCCGATGTTCCATTTTTCATCTTCGGTAAAACAGCCCTGGCGGAAGGTGTTGGAGAGCGACTCACCGAGGTCCATGGGCTGCCGACTGTCTGGCTCGTTCTCGTAAACCCGAACGTCCATGTCTCAACCGCGTGGGTATACCAAAGTTTACAATTGACAAAAGATAAGGTTGTCGATAGACTACCCCGGTTTTGCAACCGTCTGAGCGACGTATGTGATCTTCTATCCAACGATCTTGAGTCCGTCACCATAAAAAGCTACCCGGTCATCCAGGAGATTAAAGACTCCCTTCTCCTGAAGGGCGCCGCCGGTGTCTTGATGTCCGGAAGCGGACCGACTGTTTTCGGGGTATTTGAATCAGAGGCGGGCGCGCGAAGATGTCAAACGGAACTAACGAATAATGATTCGTGGTTTTCCGTCGTCACCCATACAATCTGAAAACCTTCAATAAGATTGGGGCGTCGCCAAGCGGTAAGGCACCGGATTTTGATTCCGGCATTCCCAGGTTCGATCCCTGGCGCCCCAGCCAATCTTTTGTACTCTATCTGAATAAATTTTCCGAGGAATTGATGGAAGACAAGATTCGCATTTTTTGCGGCAATTCAAATCCGGTTCTCGCGGTGAAGATATGCGAGAAACTGGGTCTCCCGCTTGGACGGGCAAAGGTGCAGACTTTCTCCGACGGGGAGATTCGCGTTGAAATCGGGGAAAACGTCCGGGGGAGAGAAGTCTTCATCGTCCAGTCCACCTGCTCGCCCACCAATAACAACCTCATGGAACTCCTCATCATGATGGACGCGCTCAAGCGGGCGTCGGCCGCCAGAATTACCGCCGTAATACCTTATTACGGTTATGCGCGGCAGGACAGGAAGGTTGTTCCCCGCTCTCCCATCACCTCGAAGCTTGTGGCGGATCTGCTTGCGGCCGCTGGCGCCGATCGCGTCGTAACAGTGGATCTCCATGCCGGACAGATACAGGGGTTCTTTGACATTCCGGTTGACAACCTCTATGCCGCATCCGTTATCCTGGAGTACCTGCGCAATCACCTGATAACTGACACGACGGTTATCGTATCCCCTGACGCGGGCGGCACGGAGAGGGCTCGGGCGTTTGCCAAGAGGCTTGGTTCGAATCTGGCCATTATCGACAAGCGCCGCTCGGGGCCTAATATCTCCGAAGTCATGCATCTTATAGGGGATGTGCGTGATAAGGTGGCAATTATTGTAGATGATATGGTCGACACCGCCGGAACACTGACGCAGGCAGCCAAGGCGCTGAAGGAACACGGCGCCAAAACCATATATGCATGCGCTACCCATGGGGTTCTCTCCGGTCCCGCCATCGACAGGATACAGGAATCCGTTATCCAGGAAATGGTGATCACCGATACCATTCCACTGAGTGAAATCGCGGCGCAGTCGAGAAAAATAAAGGTGCTTTCGGTCGCGGGACTCCTCGCGGAAACCACCAGGCGCATCTACGCCAATGAGTCCGTGAGTTCGCTTTTCGTCTAGGGCAATATAAGTAAAACCTTAAAATCATATTGAAAGTAATGAACGGAGGATTTATGGAACAAAAAGTTCTTACCATAGAAATCAGGGAAAAGGTGGGCAAAGGCGCCTGCCGTAGATTGAGAAGCAGTGGTCTGGTGCCGGCCGTCGTGTATGGAAAGGGGATTGATTCCGTTCCCGTCTCCGTCACCCAGAAGGAACTTATGACCCTGGTCTCCGGGATGGGTGGCATGAACAGCCTGCTGACCCTGAAGGGCGGTGGCGCTCTGGACGGCAACGTGGTTATTGTCACCGAGCTCACGCGGGATTGTCTCAAGGGGTTACCCGTGCATGCGGATCTTCACAGGGTAAGGATGGAGGAGAAGGTCAAGGTTAAGGTTCCTCTGAACTTCAAGGGTACCGCGCGTGGGGTGAAAGAGGGTGGACTTCTGGACGTCCTGGTCCATTCCATTGAATTGGAATGTCTTCCCGCCAACATCCCTGGCAGTATCGAAGTGGATATAACGAATCTCGGAATGGGAGCTTCGCTGCATGTATCGGATATTCTCGTGCCTGACGGGGTGAAGCTTCTCGATGACCCGAAGGCCGCTATTGTAAATGTCTCAGGGATGGGAAAAGGGGCTGAAGAAACGGCCTCCGAAGCGGAGTAGTACGCTCCATAAGGTATGCGGGGCGCATGATACATGGGAATCAAACTGATCGCCGGCCTGGGAAACCCGGGCCAACGTTACCAATGGACCCGCCATAACGCGGGTTTCATGGTTTTGGACAGGCTGTCTCATCTGGCCGGCATACCGGTCACCAAAAAGTGTTTTTCAGGACTTGTCGGGGAAGGCTTTTGGCGGGGCCATCGTCTCCTTCTGCTAAAACCTCAAACCTTCATGAACCTTTCGGGGCGTTCCGTGGCTGAAGCTGTTCGCTTCCACAAGCTGCCGCCGGAGGATCTGATAGTAATTCATGACGAGATTGATATACCCTTTGGACGCGCCAAACTGAAGGTTGGCGGCGGACATGGCGGGCACAATGGTCTGCGGTCCATTGTGGCGGACCTGGGCAGTCGGGAGTTCACCAGGCTGAGGATAGGGGTGGGCCGTCCCGGGCGCCCTGATGTGGCGGATTACGTTCTCAGTCCTTTTGACCGCAAAGAATCCGATGCCCTTATGTATGTCCTGGACGGAGCTGTTGACATGCTGGGGGCCCTCCTGCTTGGAGGCCTGGAAAAAGCCATGAGTGAATACAACAATCTGGACCTGCTGAAATCCGTATGACCTCATCGGGTGACGGGTACTGAGCGGATATTGTATCAGGTATTCCCTATTAACAGAAAGATTGATCGGCGGAAAGCCGTTCTCCTTGCTCCGGGATGGTCCGGGGCTAATTCAACCGTGAGGAGGAAATATACATGAGGAAGTATGAGACGATCTACATCGTCCAGCCCGACCTTGGAGAAGACGATATCAAGTCGTTGTCGGATAAGGTCAGGGAAGTTGTCGCGGGTATGAAGGGTAACTGCCTGCGTCTTGAAGACTGGGGTACGAGAAGGCTTGCCTATCCCATAAGGAAACAAGGGCGCGGCAGGTATTTTTTCCTTAATTGTGAAGGTGACTCCAAGCTTATCGCTGAACTCGAAAGACGTCTGCGTCTGGACGACAAGGTCCTCAGATATCAGAGTGTAAAATTGGAGAAGGACTTGCAGGCGCCTGTCCAGGTCGAGGAAAAACCAGCAACGGAGGAGGCCATGACAACGGTTTCCGAAGAACCGGCGGAGGCCGGGGCTGTTGAAGAATAATTCAAGGGGAGGCACGGATATATGAGTGAAGAAAGAACACCTTCAAGAAGTAACGGCCCGAGAAAGAAGAGAAACTTTCAGCGCAGAAAGGTCTGCCGTTTTTGCGCGGACAAGCAGATTACAATAGACTACAAGGATCCCCGGACTCTGCGGTTTTTCATAAGTGAGCGAGGCAAGATAGTTCCCAGAAGGATCTCAGGAAACTGCGCGAAACATCAACGCGAGATCACGGAAGCCATAAAAAGGGCCAGAAATATCGCCCTGCTTCCAATCGCATCCGGTCATGTCATGCCCTGATTGACGGGAATACATGATATTTCCCCATACCTCGAGCGCGGTCCGCGCCGTTATAGCGGGCAGCGCTCTGACAATTTTGATGGTTTATCTGCAAAGGTATGCGCCTCTTGCCGCACTTCTGGTTCCCCTTCCCTGCATATCCGCTTCGCTTTTCGCGGGCAGAAAGGCCGGTTACCTGATTGCGCTGACCTCTGTGGCGGCCCTTTCCTTGCTTGGGCCCCATGAGGTAATGCTCTATCTGCTTCAGGCTGCATCCATTTCATTGCTCGTGCCTGAGTTGATTTCGCGAGGAAAGCGGTGGAGTAATGCCATCCTTTCAGCCGTTGCCGTGAACACGGTCTTGCTGTCCCTTTTCTTTCTTTCCTTTGCGGTTACTGTAAACGGCAATGTGGATGCGCGGATGCGGGACGCCATCCATGAGGCCACCGGCCGTATCGAGGAAGTATACAAGACCGCGGGCATTTCCGGAACGGATTTGCGGGAGCTGGTCACAAGCCTGCGGCAGGCCGAGAATATCATTTCCCGCGTCTACCCGTCGCTGATAGTCATCTTCCTGTGGATTGGCGCGGCCTGTAATCTTTTCCTTGCCAGAAGACTGCTTCGGCGCTTTGGCAAAGAAATTCCCTGGGAGCCTTTTTCCCTTTTCAGAAACCCGGATCACCTTGTCTGGCTACTGATAGCATCCGGATTCGCACTGCTCGCGGACCACCCGCATGTATCTCAAACAGCCCTGAATCTGCTCATTGCGATAATGTTTCTCTATTTCATTCAGGGCATGGCTGTTCTAAGCTATTTCTACCGGAAGTATTCTTTGTCTTTTTTGATACTTCTGGTCAGTGTGGTTTTGATATTGGCGCAGCCGTTGATGGTTGCGCCGATCTCGGCAATCGGACTAATCGACCTGTGGGTTGACTTCCGCACGCCGAAAAAACAAAAAACCTGTGAATAATTCAGGCTGGGAGGAAAAATGAAAGTAATTCTGAAGGAAAACATCGAGACCCTTGGAAAGATAGGCGACATCGTAAAAGTTGCTCCGGGCTATGCCAGGAATTATCTTATACCCAAGGGACTTGCTCTGGAGGCTACGACCCGCAACGCCAAAGAACTGGAGCATGCCAAACGGCAGATGGAGTACAAGAGAAACAAGGTTCTTGAGCAGGCCAGGCATCTTGCCGAAAAAATCCAGGGCATTACCCTCAATCTCGTTCACAATGCCGGAGAAGGCGACAAGCTCTTCGGTTCCGTGACGAACATGGAGCTGGCCGAGTCCCTGAAGCAGCAGGGATTGGAGATTGACAGGAAGATTATTCTTCTTGCCGAGCCTATCAAGCATCTCGGAGAATATGAGGTTCCGGTCAAGATCCATCCCGATGTGACGGCTTCTCTGAAGGTTGTCGTATCAAGGGCTGAATAATCACGCCTGCTTGAAATCGCGGTTGACAAGCAGGAAACGCCAAAAGGCGAAGCGGGAAGCCCCTCTTCGCCTTTTTTTCGTTCGGCCCCTCACGCGGCGGCTATCGGCAGAGCGGACACCCGCGGACTATTATGGACAGGCTGGCTTCCCATGGTTGAAATGACACGTCATCTTGGATAAAGTGATTGGAACATAATCCTTGCGGGAAAACAGATGAAAAAGCCCAGAGAGAACAGATTCAGCCCGGCGGAAGCCAGAAAAAGCAAGCGGGAAGCAATAATAATCGCCATCTCGCTTTTCTTTATCGTTGTTCTGACCCTTGCCGAACTGCGGCTTTCCGACATCAGCTCAACCGTTCCGGGTATAGCCAATATCTTCATATTCAGCCTGATCAATGTGGTCCTGCTTCTCATCATCCTCCTTGTATATCTGGTTTTCCGGAACGTCGCCCGCATCATACTGGAGCGGAGGCGGAATCCATTCGGTTCCCGGCTGCGCGGCAAGCTTGTGGTCGCTTTTGTCGCACTCTCTTTCATCCCCACAATACTCCTTTTTTTCGTCTCGGCCAGCTTCATAAACATGACTATCAAGAACTGGCTGGACCGCCAGGTCGAGCAATCCCTTGCCGGCTCTCTCGATATTGCCAATGAATACTACAGGGAGGCGGCGGGCAATGCTCTCCACTTTGCCAGGTTGACAAGTGACGTATTGAGCCGGCGGGGAACTATGGAGGGAGGGGGAGCGGATGGCCTGGGCGATTATCTTGGAGGAATTCGCCGGGAATACAATCTGGGTGTAGTGGAGGTCTATTCGCCCCGGAAAGAACTCCTTGCCAGGTCCGTTCACCGGGATGCGCCAATCGGAGTTTATCCGGCGCCATCGCCGCGGGACATTGCCCTTTCACTGGAGGGGAAGGAGTTTACCAGGGTGGAGTCCGTGGGTAAGGCGGATCTGATTCGCGCCATCGCTCCGATTATCTCGCGGGCGGACAAAAGAAAGGTGGTGGGAGTAGTCGCTGTAGGTTACTACGTCCAGGATACTCTGGTGGGCAAGGCAAAGTACCTTTCCGTCGCCTACGACAAGTACCGGCAGTTGAAGTTGCTGAAATCTCCCATCCGGGGAGGTTACATCCTGACCCTGTTCCTTATAACCCTGGTTATTATCTTTCTTGCCGTCTGGTTCGGTGTTTACCTGGCCAACAGCCTGACCACCCCGTTAAGGGATCTCTCCCTGGCAACTCAACAGGTTGCCGAAGGGAACCTGGAAGTGCGGCTGGAGGGGGAAGGGGAGGATGAGATAGGGATGCTTGTCGCTTCCTTCAACAGGATGACGGAGGATCTGAGGAGCCACAGGAGCGCCCTCAGCGACGCCAACCAGGAATTGACCCGACGCAACCAGGAACTGGACCAGAGGCGCCGCTACATGGAGTTTGTCCTGGGAAACGTTACCGCGGGGGTAATCTCCGTAAATCGGGAGGGGGTTCTCACCACCATCAACCCGTCGGCCGAGAGGCTTCTTTCCATATCTTCGAAGGATGTGATTGGGGGCCGTTTCCAGGAAATCCTGCGGCCAGATCAGCAGGAAATAACAAGGGAACTGCTGCGGGAGCTGGCTGAATCCGGCAAGGACGCCATCAGCAGGCAGGTGGATGTCCGCGTACGCGAGGGTAAGAAAACCCTTTCGGTCAATCTTTCCGTGATGCGGGATGAAGGCGGGCACTTTATCGGTACGGTCGCGGTATTCGATGATCTTACCCGGCTCCTGAAGATCCAGCGCATGGAGGCCTGGCGTGAGGTGGCGCGGCGCATCGCCCATGAGATAAAAAACCCGCTGACCCCCATCAAGCTTTCCGCCCAGCGGCTTCGCGGAAAATATCTTTCCCGGTTCACCGAGGATGAAAAGGCGTTCGATGAGTGCACCGGGATGATAATCAAGTCCGTGGATGAGCTGAAGGTCCTGGTGGACGAGTTTTCCAGCTTTGCGCGCATGCCAGCCGCCCATCCCGCCCCCGACAGCCTGAACGAGGTGATTACGGAGGCGGTTACCCTTTACCAGGAATCCCACCGGCAGGTGGACTTCAGTTTTTCCCCTGATGAAACCCTTCCCTTGATCCTGATCGACAGGGATCAGATAAAAAGGGTTCTCATAAATCTCCTGGACAACGCCGTGGACGCCATTGGCGGAAAAGGTGGGAGCATTTCGATTGAGACCAGCTATAATCCGGAGCTGCGCATGGCCACCTTTTCCATCGCGGACACGGGACACGGCATCTCGCCCGAAGACAAACCCAGACTCTTCGAGCCTTATTTTTCCACGAAAAAGGCTGGAACCGGGCTGGGTCTGGCTATCGTGAATACGATCATCACGGATCACCGCGGGTTTATTCGTATCAGGGACAATGAGCCCGAAGGGACGAAGTTCATCATCGAACTTCCGGTGGGTGTCTGATTCAGGGGTCGTGGCTGCCGTAATTGTGTCGGAACACTCAGGCGCCTGGAATCTTCAACAATACAAATCTGCAGGGGAATACTTGCTATGGACGAAAAAATACTGGTTGTGGATGACGAGGATAACATCCGGGCATCTCTTTCCGGGATTCTGGAAGATGAGGGTTTCCGGCCCATGTTCGCCAATGACGGCGTCACGGCTCTCGACGTGATCCGCAAAGACCTGCCCGACCTGGTCCTGATGGATATCTGGATGCCGCGCATGGATGGTATCGAAACCTTGCAAAGGATGAAGGAGCTTTATCCGTCCGTGATAATTATCATGATGTCGGGGCACGGAACAATCGAGACCGCGGTGAAGTCCACCAAAATGGGGGCCTATGACTTCATAGAAAAGCCTATTTCCCTGGAAAAGCTTCTCCTGACCATCAAAAATTCCCTCAGCATGAAGCGTCTCAGGGATGAGAATGAAACACTCAGAGAAATGGCTTATCGCGAACGGGGCATGACCGGTTCTTCTCCGGCAATGGCCAAGCTCCAGGAACAGATCCTGCTGGTAGCTCCCACAAACGCTTCGGTTCTCATCACCGGCGAGAACGGCACCGGCAAGGAACTGGTGGCCCGGTCCATCCATTTTTACAGCCAGCGGAAAGACCTGCCATTCGTGGATATCAACTGCGCCGCCATTCCGGAAGAGCTTATAGAGAGCGAGCTTTTCGGCCATGAAAAAGGCGCCTTTACCGGCGCAATTGCCCGGAAGAAGGGAAGGTTCGACCAGGCGGATGGGGGAACACTCTTCCTTGATGAAATTGGTGACATGTCCCTGAAGACCCAGGCGAAGATACTGCGGATATTGCAGGAGAAGAAGTTCGAGAGAGTGGGAGGAAACCTGACCATCGAGGTGGACGTGCGTATCATCGCGGCAACCAACAAGCGCCTGGAGGAAGAGATCCGTCGTGGGACCTTCCGGGAGGACCTGTACTACCGTCTCAATGTGGTTCCTTTTACCGTGCCTCCTCTCAGGGAAAGGCGTGAGGATATCCCCCTCCTGATCGAACACTTCCTTGAACTGTTTCGCATGCGGGAAGGACTGGAGCGGAAAACGGTTACACCCGAGGCCGTGGAACTTCTGAAAAGACGACCATGGCCGGGGAATGTGCGCGAACTGAAAAATGTCGTGGAACGCCTCATTATCATGACGCCGGGGTCCATAATAACCGCTGCCCACATCTCCGATTCAATGATTTCAGGCGCCTCTTCCCCTGATGCCTGCGTAGGTCGCTTCGACGGTCTCATGGATTGCGCGACCCTGCGGGAGGCTCGCGACGCTTTTGAAAAGGAATTCATCCTGGGCAAGCTGGAGGAGAATAACTGGAATATCAGCAAGACCGCGGAAGCCATTGAGCTGGAGAGAAGCAATCTCCATAGAAAGATCAAGTCGTACGGGATTGAGATGAGAAAGTAACATTGCCTCCCACTGGAGGTGGCGGTTTTTGCTTCTTTACGCAATCAGGCACCTTAATATGCAGCAGTGTCCTGTTAGGCAATTGCACAGGCTCTAAAACCCTGCCTTAACCCCTCACCTGGCCTTCGGCCACCCTCTCCCGCTGGGAGAGGGATTGGTCAGTATCCCTTCTCCCTGAGGGAGAAGGCGCCCCGAAGGGGCGGATGAGGGGGATCTTGATGTACTGCAAAAAGCTAACCGGATATTGCTGGATAGCATGCGGTTTTCCGTGAAATGAAACGGGTCCCGGCGTCTCGGCCGGGATCCGTTCTTGATGGAAGGGTCGGGGTTTTGGAAGGTCTTGGTTTGTGTTGCCGGGCATCGAGGCCCATGCTACGGGGCGGTCGATGCTCCCCCGGCGCCGCTGGAACCCGCTGGCTCTTCAGGGTTTTCCTCGGATTGGGCCGGGTTTCCGTCCGGGTTTGAGGTTTGTTGTGAGCCGGATTCGATCCTGGTCACTTTTTCTCCACTGAGAATGACCCTGTCACCAGTCCGCAATTGACCGGCGTCTTTTCGTGAGATTATTATTATCTTCCTGTCGTCGCCGAGAGACTGCAAGGTGACAGTGTCGCTTTCCACCTTGGTTACGACGGCCTGCTGTCCCGCGGACGGCGATTCCCGTCCGTCCGGCGCGTCGCCGGATGATGACCATGCCGTGGTTGCCGGCGCCGACAAGGCCAGAATGAGTACGAAGAAACTGATGCATCTTGAAGCTTTCATACACTACCTCCAAAGATTGATGCCTTCCTTCCCCTGTTGCGAGCCCCCGCGTCTTGCGGTGAAGAGCGGGGTGGCAAAACCGGTTCATTGTTTATCAAAGAACGAGCTATTGAACCTGAAACCGGTTTCTTTACGGGACTACGGGCAGAGGTTGAAACCACGATGCCGTGTCCGCGCGGGTGTCTTTCGGGTGTCCATTAAATGACACTTTTCGCGTTCGGACAATCCGTCAAACGGTTATTTATTTCGCGGATAATAGGCTTACCCCGCCATGACCGCCGAATCGCCGCCGTTGGGTGTAATGCCTTCGTCCCGGTACCATCCCGCTGCCGGGAGTTGATCCTGAAAACGGCATTTCAACCACAGAGGTCATAGAGAGCACAGAGATATAAAAACGAAAAAATAAACTGCCAGACTCACCATGGAGGCGCCGATCGTAATATCTTTGTTTTGGAGTAACTACTTGATAGTTATACGAAAAACCTCTATGCCCTCTGTGCCCTCCGTGGTAATTGATTTTTTAAGGTTAATACCTTCTGGTGAACGCAGGCATCCGGCGTGATGCGCTGGAGGTGGGGCGCGGCGCGGGACCTTTTGATGAAAATGGGGAAGGTGGAGGGATGTGGATGGCGGACGGGCGTCTGCTACGGAGGATCAGAGGCCCTGAGTTTCAGCGCCATGGGAACCAGCTGCGATCTTCGCGAGACGTTGGCCTTGCGGAAGATCCTGCCGATATGGGTTTTGACCGTCTGTTCGCTGATGCATAGTCTTGCGGCTATCTCCCGGTTGATCAGTCCCTGGGCGATGAGGATTATTATTTCCCTCTCCTTTTTGCTGAATCCATCTTCCATGCCGGCTCCTCTGGCGGATTCGGCGTGCTGAATCAGGGCCTTTACCTTCCGGTTGTCGATCCATATCTGACCTTCATGGATTGCATTGAGCGCCTTTTTCAGTAATGTCACATCCGATGTTGTGGAGAGTACGCCGTCGATCTTGTGGCAAAGGAGCAGAGAGGTGATCTCTTCTTCCGCGAGACCGTAGTCTATCAGCACGACCTTGCACTCCCGCGCCCTGTCCGGAACGCCTCTCCGGAGGGAAAAGCTGTCTACAAGTACGAAATCGGGTATGTAATCCTCATTCCCCATGCTTTCTTCTTCGGTAAAAACACGGAACCCTTCAGGCTCCCTGAGCAGAAGCTCGCTCAGCGCCGCTCCGAGGAGACGGCTGTTTAGATGAATCATTATATTCATGGTGATCCTTTCCTTTCGGCGCCGTTGCGTCGAGCATGGTATCAGATGAAGCATTAAAAGTACATAATGTCGGGTAAAGCGTGGATTTCTCAGGGATGGAGCATGGTGAACATGGTGTATTTCTTGACGATTGATGCTTTGGCGTATATTCTTCCCCGGCCCGGTTTTCCGAGTCGCCGGGAGAATTTTGTATAAGGAGCGATGTGTGGCTGACAAGAGGTTTGTATTACGCAGAAACAAGGCGGTTGCCGGCGGTCTGATGGTGGCCGCCGGAGTATTGTTCGTTATCGCGAGGCTGCAAGGTGGCGGTGGCGCCTGGGAATGGGTCGCCGCGTTTTCCGAGGCGGCCATGATCGGCGCCCTGGCGGACTGGTTCGCGGTGGTGGCCCTGTTTCGTCACCCCCTGGGAATTCCAATACCCCACACCGCCATTATCCCGGGCAAGAAAGAGGCGATCGCGGACAGTCTGGCCGAGTTCATACGGGACAAGTTTCTGGCAACGGACGCCTTGATTGTCAAGCTGAAAACCCTGGAACCGGCGCGGCGTCTTTCCGCGTATCTGCTGGCGGAGGGCAACGCCGATTCGGTGGCGCGCGGGGTTTCCCGCGTCCTTGCCGATTCCCTGGATTTCGTTGACGACGACAGGGTGCGCAAGATACTGCGGGAGGCTCTCCACGACAGGGTGGCAAAGGCCGATCTCTCTTCATGTTCCGCCGTGGTTCTGGAGTTCCTGCGCAAGGACAATCGTCACCAGGCGGTTCTGGATGAGGCGCTGAAACGCCTTGCCCTGTGGAGTTCCCGTCCCGAGTCCCGCCACAAGATCGCAGCGGCCGTGGGAAACTGGTGTGAAAAGGAATACCCGCTGCTGATGAAGTTCATTCCGAACCGCGAACAGTTCCTCGCGGGCGCGGGAGAAAAGATCGCCGGCCGCATTAACGAATTCATCCAGCGCGTCAATGCCGATCCAAATCATGAGTTGAGGCGTGGATTCAATGACACCGTCGACGAGTTTATTGTCAGGTTGAGGGGTGATGAGCTTCTGCGGGCCAGGGTCGAGGAGATAAAGCGCGAACTCCTCTCCAATCCGCGACTGGCGGAGTATATGCACGGCCTGTGGAACGAGTTGAAAACCTGGGTGAGGGAAGACCTTGGCCGGCAGCCCTCGAAGATTCGCGTCAGGCTTTGCGAGTGCGCCAGGGGCCTGGGAAATTCGCTGGCCGGGAGCGAAGACCTGAAAGACTCCGTGAACGAACACCTGGAGGCCATGGTGAGGCGCTATGCCGACGGTCTGCGCCTGGGGTTCGCCAGACATATCTCTGGTACCATAAAGCAGTGGGAAGATAAGGAGTTCGTGAACGAGATCGAATTGAGTATCGGTTCCGATCTGCAGTTCATCAGGATGAATGGAACCCTGGTGGGCGGCTTGATCGGTCTGATCATCCATGGGGTAACCTTGATCCTCCCCTAGTTGAATGGAAATAACCCTTTCCGCGCGCAGGCGGTAAAGATCGCAAGGATGCTTTGCTTTCCCGCGGCCTGCGTGCTATGTATGGCTTTCATGAAAAATCAGATTAGCCCCCGCATTATTCATCGCTCCGACCATCCCATCTCCCGGACCATGTTCAGTCCCAACGCGCTCAAGACCCTCTATCGCCTGAGGGATAACGGCCACACCGCCTGGCTGGTGGGTGGCTGCGTCCGGGATATCCTCCTGGGCCGGGAGCCAAAGGATTTCGATATTGTCACCGATGCCGTTCCGTCCCGTATAAAGAAGCTCTTCCGTAACTGCCGTCTGGTGGGTCGGCGCTTCCGCCTTGCCCATCTCCACTTCAGGGATGAAATCATCGAGGTTTCCACCTTTCGCGCCCATGTCTCGAATGAGGGTGGCCCGCCGGATGCGGAGTCGGCGGACCTTCCCGCTCCTCATCCACGGCGTCTGGTCAGCGAGCATGGCGTGGTGTTGCGAGACAATGTGTTCGGCACCCCGGCGGAAGACGCCCTGCGCCGGGACTTCACCGTCAACGCCCTTGCATACGACATCTCCGATTTTTCCATTATCGACTTTGTCGGCGGGATGGAAGACCTTCGCCTTGGAGTGATCAGGACCATTGGAGACCCGTGTGTCCGCTTTACCGAAGACCCGGTGCGAATGTTGCGGGCGGTCCGGTTTGCCGCTATTCTCGGTTTTTCCATCGAGGACTCCACGTGGCGGGCGCTGCTGGATAATGCTCCTGCCATTACCCTGGCGACCGCGCCCCGGTTGTACGAAGAGACCCTGAAGCTCTTCCTGTCCGGGGAGGGTGAGATGACCTACCAGCTCATGCGCAAGGGAGGCCTGTTCGCCCCGCTTTTCCCGGGCCTTGACGACTGGCTGGGGCGTGAAACGGACGGCTTTCCCCATATCGGGCCCGGAATATGTCTGGAGTGGATAGACCGCCGGGTCTCGTCCGGCGGGCCGGCTTCTCCCCCCCTGCTGCTGGCCCTCCTGTTCGGTGGGTATCTTGAGGAGTCGATCACCCGGCTGCGCGGGATGGGGATCCCTTTCCAGGAGGCAATCAACAGGACCGTAGCCGCGTTTCTCGGTGAACAGACCCCTCTGGTGGCGATTCCCCACAGGATGGGGGTGGCGGTGCGGGATATCCTGTCGATACAGAACCGTCTGCGCCGAATCCCTGGAAAACGTCCTGAAGGAGTGCTGGGGCGGACCTGTTTCCGCGACGCCATGGACTATCTTCGCTGCCGTTGTGAAGTGACGGGTGATGAGAAAGGGATCCTTGCCTGGTGGGAAAAGTTCGCGCGAGAAAGGGATCTGCCTGTCCAGGAGAAGCGGGGAGACCCCCCGAAATCGGCGCGTCCCCGCGGAAGACGCCGAAAAAGGAGCAAAAAGCCGCCTGTAGATTAAAGAAAATTATATTGCAAATAAGGCGCTTTGTGTTATGTTATGCAACTTTTCACCCGATGCGGCGAGGCTTCTCGCCGTTATTTTTTTGAAAGAAGGCTTGACATGGGATTCAATTGCGGCATCGTCGGTCTCCCCAATGTGGGTAAATCGACTATTTTCAATGCACTGACCTCGGCCGGCGCGGAGTCGGCCAACTATCCATTCTGTACCATCGATCCGAACGTGGGAATTGTCCAGGTGCCTGACCAAAGGATGCTGAAACTGGCGGAATTCGTAAACCCTGAGCGGATCCTTCCCACAACCATCGAGATTCTGGATATCGCCGGACTGGTCAAGGGCGCAAGCCAGGGAGAGGGCCTTGGAAACCAGTTCCTGGGGCATATCCGGAGCGTCGACGCGATCATTCATGTGGTCCGCTGTTTTGATGACGAGAATATCGTTCATGTAAACGGCGCCATTGACCCGATCCGTGATATCGAGATCATCCAGACCGAATTGGCCCTCTCGGACCTGGACACCGTGGAAAAGAGACTCCTTCGCGTGGAGAAGCTGGCGAAAAGCGGTGACAGGAAGCTGAAAGACGAGGCCGACTTCTACCTCCGTCTCAAACAGGCGCTGGAACAGGGCAAGGGTGGTCGCTGTGTCGCGACGACCGATGAAGAGCGGTTATTACTGCGCGAACTGCATCTGCTCACCGACAAACCGGTGCTGTATGTGGCGAATGTGGCTGAGGACGATCTGTCGGGCAGTCATCCATTTGTCGAAAAAGTGCGGGAGCTGGCCGGGCTTGAAGGGGCGAAGGTTGTTGTGATCTGCGGCCGGGTCGAGGCGGAGATAGCCGAACTGGCGGACGAAGAGAAAGAGACCTTCCTCGCCGGCATGGGGCTTTCCGAGTCGGGACTGGACAGGCTTGTCCGGAGCGGTTACGAGATGCTGGGTCTTATTACATACTTTACAGCGGGAAAGAAAGAGGTGCGCGCCTGGACGGTTCCCGAGGGAACCAGGGCGCCACAGGCGGCCGCCGTGATCCACACCGATTTTGAGAGGGGCTTCATTCGAGCGGAGGTTATTGCCTATGATGATTACATTGTGGCCCGGGGTGAGGCGGGCGCCAGGGAAAAGGGGCTGATGAGGCTCGAAGGGAAGGACTATGTTACCAGGGACGGAGATGTGATGCATTTCCGGTTCAATGTATAGCGGTAAGAAACGCCCCGAAAGGGAATAATCGGAAAAAGGAGAGAAAATGAAGTACCTGCGGAAAAAATGTATCGATTGCGGCAGCGAGGCTCTGGAGACACTGATTGACGAGATCAAGCCTAATTTCAGGATGGAAGTGGTAAGGTATGCATGCGGCGCCGAATTCAGGGGGTCCTTTTCCACCAGCAGCAATATGGGAAAGGCGGAGCATTCCGGTTGCACGCATTAGTCATATGAGGGCGCATTCGTCCTCGACGGTTTGGTGAAATGAAAAAGGCGGCGCGCATGCGCCGCCTTTTTCATTTCCGGTGGCGGTATTCAGCCGTCCGCCGGGGTTGCCGGGACTATCCACCCCAGGGCATTCCCGCATACTCCTGGAAGGCCTTGTCGTGGTACTTCTTGAAGAGTTCCTCATGTCCCCGCTCCCAATGGGCCAGCATGGTCAGGACCTTTTTCGCTTCACCGTCAGCATTTGCGGCGGCATTCTCATAGAACTCGGCGAAGTCATGCTCGATGAGGTATGCCATGCGCAGAACAGGAAGGTCGGGAACCATAGACTCAAGGGTGGCGCTGTCCAGGGACTCGGAAACCGCCCGCTCGGAGAAAAAGCCTTCCTTTTGCAGGGCCTCACCCAGGGCAAGGTCGGCTTTGGCGCCTTTTTTAATCTGGGCGATCTGGCCTTCGATGAAATCGATGTGTTTCTGTTCTTCGGCGGCAAGATTCTTGAATGCGCCTTTGGCCGCGGCATGGCTGAGGCGTTCGGCGTTCTGTTCAAAGAAGCGCTTTCCTTCGAATTCTCGCTGAAGGGCATACTCATAGATCTTCAGAATGTCCATATTGTACCTCCTTTTAATGAAGTGCATGACACAACTATATATGGTTTGGACGAAGTGTCAATTTCCCATGCCTGAAATCTTCCCCAATGCTTATCCATCACATCACGGCGCTTTTGAAGACTTGTCCGGACGAAAGCCGCGTGCTATGCTGGCGCCTGGTTCACTGAGACCCGCACGGAGAGAATCGCCATGAAAAGATCCTGGGATAGAGAGGATATGGGACCTGTAATCAGGATCGTTACCCTGTATGCCCTGTTCAGCGGGCTTTGGATCTTCTGCTCGGACGCAATCCTGGGAAAAATCGTCCTCGAACCGCGAGTCGTGACCCGCTTTGCCATGTACAAGGGATGGGGCTTTATCCTGGTAACCTCCGTTCTCCTATTCCTTTTGATCAGACGTCAATCCGGACGCATGGCGGAAGTCAACCGCCGTCTCGCCGAGAGAGAGAGCAGCCTCAGGTTTACAGCCTATTCCATCGAGAGGATTAAGGATGCGGTCTACTGGACGACCGGTGAGGGCCGCTTCCGGGAATGCAACGAGGCCGCATGCCGGATGCTGGGATACACCAGGGAAGAACTGCTTTCCATGTCCGTTCTGGATGTGGATCCGAGTTATGCCGAAGAGGACGTGGACTCCCATCTGGCGGAGATGAGGGAAAAGGGGAGCAGAAAGCTGGAGAGGTTCCATACCGCCAGTGACGGCACTCAAATTCCCGTGGAGATTACAACCAGTTATTTCCTCTTTAATGACAGGGAATACTTCTGTTCCATAGTCCGGGACGTTTCGGACCGTATCAAGGCGGAAAAGGATGCGGCGTTTTTCAAGGCCCTCATAGAATACACCCGCGAGCCGGTGTACGTGGTTGACGTGGAGGGTGGATGCAGGATGTACTATGCCAATCCCGCCGCATGCGCCCATTACGGCGTGGACCTCGAGACACTGCAAACCATGCGCATACCCGACTGGGACCCCGCCTACGATATGGAGAACAACGACAAGGTCTGGGAGATGCAGAAACAGGGGAGGCTGCTTCGTTTTGAAACATTGCACCGCGTGGCGTCGGGAGAACTGATACCCGTGGAGGTGACGGCCAATTACCTCAATATCGACGGCAGGGAGTTCGCGGCGGGCAATTTCCACGATATCCGGGAACGCAAGGCCATGGAGGCGGCCCTGCGGGAGGGCGAGCGAAACCTCATAGAGGCGCAGCGTATCGCCAGGGTGGGGAACTGGGCTCGAGACCTTTCCGGAAACCTTCTCTATGCCTCTGACCAATGCCGGCGCATTTACGGAAGGGAAGCCGGGCTGACCGATGGGACTTTCGATACCTTTCTGGAGCTGGTTCATCCCGATGACCGCGCGCGGGTTCGGGAGATATTCGATGACACGGTAAGAAACGGGCGGCCATTTACTACGGATTTCACGGTTGTCCGCCCGGACGGCGCCGAAGTGGTTGTCCGGGCCAGGGGTGAGATGGTATTTGCCGAATCGGGCCGCGCGGAAAAAGTAATCGGGACGGTGCAGGATGTGACCGAGCAAAAGCGGGCGGAGTCCGTCCGCATAGAGCTGGAACGACAGATACTGAATGTGCAGAAGCTGGAGAGCCTGGGGGTCCTGGCGGGGGGGATTGCCCATGATTTCAACAACATCCTGACAGGTATTCTGGGCAACCTTTCCATGATGCATACCGGGCTTCCCGCCGGCCACCCGCTGCACGACAGGATTGACCGGTGTGAAAAGGCGGTAAACAGGGCAACGGGGTTGACCTGCCAGCTCCTTACCTTTTCCCGGGGCGGCGATCCGGTGAAGATGCTCATTCATCCGGGCGATCTGATACGGGAGGCGGTATCCTTTTCTCTGCATGGCGCCAATGTCATCCGCGAACTGGATATCCAGGAGGATCTGCGCTCCATCGAGGCCGACGGAGGACAGATCGGGCAGGTGCTGCGGAACCTTCTCATAAACGCCTGCCAGGCCATGCCCGATGGCGGCGTCGTGCGGGTCGAGGCCTCCAACCGGACTGTCATTGACGGCGAGGTGGGCGGGATGCCTGCCGGGGATTACGTCATGATCGCGGTAATTGACCAGGGGACGGGGATTGAACCGGAAAACATCGACAGGATATTCGACCCGTATTTCACAACCAAGGAAAAGGGAAGCGGTTTCGGACTGACGGTTCTCCATTCCATCGTAAGGAAGCATGGAGGACAAACCCTGGTTTCTTCGCGGGTCGGTATCGGCTCCGAGTTTCGCGTCTACCTTCCGGCCGCCCCGGAAAACCCGGCCGTTGTGGAGAAAGACGAGACCTTGGCGGACTCTTTAACCTCTTCGGGAGAAGGGTTCATTCTCGTAATGGATGACGAGGAGATTATCCGCGATATGGCGGAGGAGATGCTTTCACTGCTGGGTTATCGCGTGGAAACCTGCTCCAGTGGTGAAGAGCTGGTGGAAGGATACAGGAAGGCGCTGGATAAGGGCGCAAGACCCGATGCGGTCATCATGGACCTTACCGTTCCCGGAAGAATGGGGGGGCTGGAGGCCTCCGCCGTGATCCTGGAGTTTGATCCCGCCGCTTCTTTGATAGTTTCCAGCGGATACTCCAGTGATCCGGTTCTGGCGAACTTCCACGACTATGGTTTTTCCGATGCGATGGCGAAACCTTTCCGGGTGGAAGACCTTGGCGCCGTCATCCGGCGGGTCATGGGGCGCAAGCTCTTCGATGACGCGGGATAAAGCTGGAAAAAAATCGCCCGGCAGGGCATCTCATGCCGGGCGGATAAGGTAAAAGAGCAGCCCTGGTAATGGACCTCCAACGGCGCTTGCCAACAGGGGTAGATGGGTTACACTGTTGACATCCAAAGAAACCGGCCAGGGACTACCTCATGCTTTCTCAGCCAAAATTTCTTCTTCTTATATCCTCTTCCCTCGGTTTTCTGCTGGTTCTATTGCTGATTGCTTCACGCCTTATCCTTCTTCCCAGCTTCATGGGACTGGAGGAGAAGGAGGCCCGCGCTAACGTAAAAAGGGTTCTGAACGTTCTTTCAGAGGAAACCGAATCCCTTACCTCCCTGGCGGTTGATTACGCGGGCTGGGACGATACATACCGTTTCGCGACGGACGGGAACAGGGAATACATACGCAAGAATCTGGGTGATACGTTCTTTCAAAAGTTTCGCCTCAACTTCATAATAATTGCCAACAACAAGGGAGAATTGGTCTATCACGCCGCCTATGACCTGGAAAAAAGGCGCCCCGCGCCCTTTCCGGCTGGCCTTCGCTCCCTCCTGACTCCGGGAAACCCCTTGCTGAGGCATGCGCGGACGGACGGCAAGCACGAAGGTATCATCTCCATCCCGGAAGGGATCGTTCAACTGTCGAGCCTTCCCATAATCACCAGCGAATTCAGGGGCCCTATCCGTGGCGCCCTTCTGGCGGGCCGCTTTCTGAACCCCCTGGCCGTGGATAGAATCTCCTCAATCACCAGGCTATCCCTCCATCTCTATTCCATAAATGACCCCAACCTTCCCGTTTCTCCATCATCCCTTTCTCCCGAAGGACCGCCCCGGTTGCTGCCGGGCAAGGGATTCGTCTCCGGCTATTCACTCTTGCCGGACATATCCGGAAAGAGGGCGGCGATTGCCCGGGTGGATACCCCGCGGACAACCTATCAGCAGGGAATCCGGACCATCTTTTATTTTATGCTGTGGTTTGCCGGTTTCTGTGTTCTGATAGCGGCGCTCAGTAATTCTTTCGCGCGAAAGTTCATGCTGGTGAGAAGGTCCGGGGAAGAGAGCCGGAGCCGATATCAGGCCATTGTGGAGGCTTTTGACGGTATGCTCTGTATCTCTTCTCCGGACAACAGGATTGTATTCCTGAACAGGAAATTCTTGGAACTATCCGGCCGGAACCCGGTGGGAGAAGATTGCCGAGAGATCCTGCGGGATCTGCTGGGCATTGAATCAGGGGGTGATGTTGAGGCCGTCTTTCGGGGAGAGACGGTGCGTCGCGAGGCATACAGTCCCGGAGGGGACCAGTGGTATTATGTGGTAGATTCGCCGGTCTTCCACATGGACGGCGCCATATCAAGGCTGACAATGCTGACGGACATTACCGAAAGCAAGCGAGCTTCGAGGGAGAGGGAGAAACTGGAGGCCCAACTCCAGCAATCGCGAAAGATGGAGGCCGTTGGACTGCTGGCGGGAGGGATTGCCCATGATTTCAACAATATCCTCTGCGCCATTGTCGGATTCGCGACCCTGCTGAGGATGAGCATCCCGAGGGAGCACCCGGATCGTTCCCATGTGGACCAGATACTGTCCGCTACGGACAGGGCCGTAAATCTCATCAAAAGCCTCCTGATCTTCAGCAGAAAACAGGTAATCGATCCGAGGCCGGAAGACCTGAACCAGATTGTCCGGAACCTGGAAAAGATTCTGCGGCGCGTGATGACCGAAGACATAGAGCTGAAGCTGGCCCTCTCCGGCCAGAGAATGAAGATATTGGCTGATGCGAGCCAGATTGATCAGGCCCTTATAAATCTCGCGGCAAACGCCCGTGACGCCATGCCTCGCGGCGGCGTGCTCACCATTGCGACCTCCAGGTCCGCGCCCCCCGCCGAGCTCCTGGCCGAGGGTCTGGTTTCGCCCCGCTCTCCCTGTGTGCTGCTGACGGTTTCCGATACGGGGACCGGAATGGAATCCTGGATCAGGGAGAGGATATTCGATCCCTTTTTTACAACGAAGGAGGTGGGAAAAGGGACCGGCCTCGGCCTGGCGGCAGTCTACGGAATCGTGAAACAGCACAATGGTCATATCGCCGTGGAAAGCGAGCCGGGGAAGGGGACGACTTTCCGCATCTGGCTCCCCTTTGCCGGAGACGCCGTTCCCGCCCCGATGGAAGCATCTTTCGAGATCAGCGCCTCTTTCAACGGCAGCGGGACGATTCTCGTGGCCGAGGACGATCAGGTGCTCCGTCTTCTGAACCGCACGATACTTGAGAAAGCCGGTTATCGTGTTATCGAGGCGGAAAATGGAGAGGCCGCCGTATCCCTGTTCCGGAAGCACGGGGAAGAAATCGATCTGCTTCTGATGGACCTGGTGATGCCGAAGATGAATGGAAGAAAGGCGTACGACGAGATCCGCGTCATTCGCCCGGGGATCAGGGTGATCTTTGTCAGTGGCTATGCGGCTGATATCATAGCGGAAAAAAATATCAGCACCGAGGGTTTCCGGTTTATCCAGAAACCCATGAAACCCGTTGAGCTGCTCATGGCGGTCCGTGAGGAGCTGGAACGGGTCGAGGATGGGCGGGAAGAGAAGCCGGATTGACCTGTGAGGTGGACTCCGCCTTCCGATGATGCTATTCTTTTTCGTCATGAAACCGAATTGTGAGGCGACTGCATGATATGTCACCGTTGCGGCAATATTTTCCCCGAGGATTTGCTCTCTTGTCCGGGATGCGGACTGGAATGCCCGGGCCGAGCGGGGAGCGGACACGAGGAAGATGCCGCTCCGGCCGGACTGACGACTGAGACACCGGGTTTCCGCATGATGCCCTATGCTGGCTTCTGGAGACGCGCGGCGGCCCTGGTCCTGGACAGGATGCTCATCTGTTGCGTAAACCTGGTCCTGACCCTGTGCTATGCTCTTGTAACCGGCGAAGGTCGCGGTCCGGACGGCTTTTCGATGCTTTTCACGGCAAGTTTCATCTTCGGGGTTCTACTGGGCTGGCTATATTTTACCCTTCTGGAAAGCTCCGTATTGCAGGCCACTGTCGGCAAGGCGGCCCTGGGAATAATCGTCACCGGTTCCGATGGAGGAAGGATATCACTGGCCCGGGCCAACGGCCGGTACTGGGCGAAAATCATATCGGCGATCCCCTTCGGATTCGGCTATGTAATGGCGGGCTTTACGGCGGGAAACCGCGCGCTTCATGATATGATTGCCGGGACTTATGTCGTCCGGAAATAGCCTGATGGTTCGTGTGTCCGGCGCCGGGGCCGATTCCCGCTGAGTGACCGGATTGACGGCGGGCCGAGGCAACGTCATGGGCGTCAATGTTTCCCTCCGAAGCTACCGCCGTCTCCCTGTCTCAGACGGTAACCGGCCGCTGACCGATACCGAATTGCTCTTCCAGGTCATAGGGTATCCCGTGGACAATACCCCTTCCGTTTGCGATGCATAGCTTGCGTGACCTTACGTCTTCCCGCCACCTGGCCTTCGCCGCGTCGGCCCGGAGGTTCGCCACGATCCGCATCCGTTCCACCTCGGTGTCCTCTTCCCCAAGTGACGCGGGGATAGTCCGGAAATCCGAGAGGATGGACTCCTTCACGGCGCCGCTGATGCTTCCGTTCTGTACCTTGATGTCGAACATAAGGGCCGTTGCGCGCTCCGACCAGAGGCCGTATTCGCCGCATAACAACCGCGCCGCGCGGTAAAGGCCTCCGGCCGCGTCCAGTTCGATGCGCTGGAACTCCGGTGTCCTCCCCAGCGATTTGAACATACCGCGCCAGGGTTCGGTCACGAAATGCCTGACCGGATGCTGGATGGAGCGGGCAAAAGACATGAGTTCCGCTTTTCCCCCGTTCAACTTCGAGAGCAGCAGGTCGAAGTCGTCGTGAAATACGGCTCTCGACTGGTCCGGATATTCGGTTAACATCCTTTTCAGGAGAGGCTGCAGCGAGCCCTGTCCGAAGTTCCATTGGAGAACCCCGAAACTTATCCCCTGGCCGTCGAAATCGCCCGAGATTCCGGCGAAACAGTCGGGAACCCGGGTGCCTGTCTCAAAGGATCCCGTCAGCGCCAGGCAGCGGTAATCAAGCCCCTGGAGTCCGATGCCCGGACGGAGAGGTTCTCCCCCCAGCAGTTTGCCCCATGTGGCGGGACCTACGATGCCATCCGCGTCGAGCCCTTCGCGTTTCTGAAAATTCTTCACCGCCGATTCCGTTCCGCCTCCGAAAATACCGTCCAGCGGCCCCAGATAGATTCCCAGCGCCTGGAGTCTTTCCTGAATCATCCGAACCTCATCACCCTTTGAGCCCAGTTTGTACATTGCCATATATCCTCCTTTGAACAGCCGCATCCTGGTTCATCCGTGTCCGGCGCATGGCTTTGTTAGCTGACCTCAATGGTATGCGTCAGGCCGCCTTGTTCGGGATCCTCGGCCGGGGGGCGGGAGAAGGCGTCATCAGCGCCGGAAACAGGAGTAAATATGGATATATTTATAGATTCAAATTGAAAAATGTCAATGGCGACGGTGCTCTGTCCATGCCTGAACAGATCGGAATGAATCGCGAGGGGCGTAAAAGGAGGGGGAGGCCTTAGCTATAGGCGGGTGACAAGATTATTCAGGCAGCGGCGGACCTGAAGAGCCCTAATTCCTCGTTCAGCTTTGCCAGAACGCGTCTGAGGCCGTTTACATCTCCGCTTTCGGCCATCGTTTCCATGCGCAGGGCAAGCGCCTGTATCCTCTCCGCGCAGATGTTTCCAGCCATCCCCTTCAGGGAGTGGACAATCTTTCTGGCGGCCTGAATATCCCCCGTTGTTACGGCCTGTTCCAGTCCGGGAAGATACTTGTCGATTGTTTCCGTGAACAATGCCACAAAACCGGGGATCAGTTCCTGTCGCCCGCCGATTCGCGCAAGGAGGGCCGGGCGGTTGAAGACTTCACCTGAAGGGTTTTCTTCTTTATGGTCCTGATAGTTCTTTTCCGTCATTGCATGGCCTCCGTCTGGATTTAGTAGCGGGACGGGATTCCGCCTGAAAGGTTCAAGCTTTCCGGTCAAGAAAACGGCCCCTGAAGGGGCCGTCCGTAATATCCTTACAGATGTAATCTCATCGTGCGGTAATATACAGTTCCAGTGAGACTGTGTCGTTCACGAGATGCCTGCCGAGTTTTTCGAACAGCTTGCCCGAGCCGTAGGCAATGTTCCATTCGGTCCTGTCTATGTCGAAACACGTCTGGGCCCGGATGCCTTCGCCATTGTCCGGCACGACCATGGCCTGCACGGTAACCTCGTTTGTAGTCCCCTTGATGGTAAGTGACCCTTTAATGGAGCAGTTTGGAGAGCCGGGAAACGCGTCCGCCAGAACCTGGCATTCCTTCAGTTCGAAACGCGCATCGGGGAATCTGTCCACATGGAAGAAGTCTTCCGACATGAGATGGCGAATCAGAAGGCCGTTCTCAGCCGGATTCGTCAGGTCCTCATCTTTGATGGAGCGCATGTCAATGGTGAGGTAACCTGAAGTAATGATTCCGTTTTCAACGACGATTTCCCCCTCTGAGATGTCAATGACGCCACGATGCCTTTTGAAAATATTCCTGCCGGTCCATTCAAGCCCGCTGTTTTGGCAATCAATGGCATGGACCCCGTCGGCGATGGACGGTTCCTCGTCCATGTCTGGTCCAAGCACATCCACCGGATAGCCCGAGCCTTCCCATTCATCAATACCTCCGGCCAGTTCGAACACCTGTGTAAAACCATCATCGGCCATCTTGGAGGCGGCGTATCCTGAAGCCCGTGATCTGTCGCTGGAATCGTAAACTACGATGCAGCGTTTTTTGTCGCTTGTAATCTTTCTCACCTGTTCGATAAAGTCCATCCCGTAGACGCAGGCGTTTGCGGCTTGCGGAATGTGCCTTGATCCATGGAATTCGGCGGGAAGGACATCGATGATGGTGAAATCCTTCTCTTCCGACATCCACAGGTACAGTTCCTTACAGGTTATCCTTTTGTTCATTTCAATTTCCTCGCATACAGGCAATTCATTTGGATGTGAATGCTTTTTTCCGTCCAATGTTTGTTTCGCTAAAGTATAAACACATTTCCGGTATCAGGCAACGGCGCCTGATTAAGATTTGCGTAATTTAATGTGAGGTGTGGCAGGTTGACGCCTTCCGCGGGTTCCGGGATTGTTCCGTTCACAATGGATATCCGGTTGTGAGTAGCGGGATATTACCTTGTAGGCAGGGGAAATCAGGGCGTACGTCGCGGGTTCCATGGGATGACGTACGCCCCGCAATAGCTTATCCGTTGATTCTTTTCATCAGCCAGGCCATGTTTTCTCCAAGAATCCGCATGGTATTGATCCCTTCTTCGTCTTTTTCCACCTCGCCGATCTGTCTTCCGAGACCCATGTTCCAGTAAAAGGAGCCCGGAACGATCATCTGGTTTATAAGAAAGAAGTGATTTATGGTATCAAAGGCATGAATGGCGCCTCCTCGCCTTACGGCCACCACGGCTGCGCCCGTTTTTCTCCTGAACATCTCGCCATTGGCCTTTGCCACGTAGCCGGCCCTGTCCATAAGGGCCTTCATCTCCGCCGTTACGTCCGCGAAATAGGTCGGGGATGCGAGGATGAAGCCGTCCGCCGCTCGCATCATATCGATCCATTCGTTTACCGGGTCGTCTTTCAGCACGCACCTGCCGTCCTTGCGCTCCCGGCAGACGAGGCAGGCGGTGCATCCGCGCAGCCTCTCTCCAGCCAGTTGCACCATTTCCGTTTCAATGCCTTCTTTTTCCAGTTCCGCGAAGACATGACCCACGAGAATGGCCGTATTGCCGTCTTTGCGTGGGCTGCCGTTAAATGCCACTACCTTCATGATTTCCTCCGTGCCGTTTCGATCGCGTTGTATACAGGCTGTTTGGGGCCTGGCCGTCCCGTGGAGGCCTGGCATGGAATCGGGGGCGCTCTTGGCGGGCCTACGGGTTGACGAACCGGAAGCTGCCGTGCCACGAGCCGTAGCCGTTGCTGGTGACCCCGTTCCGGGAACTGCCCTGGTAGGAATCCCGGCCGGGGAGTATCTCGATGGTGACCGTGCCGCCCCTCTGGGGGGTGATCAGCCCGGCATGGACGGCGGCGAGGGCGATGGAACTGTCGTCGGTGTAGGTGCCCGTCCCCCACAGGCGGCCGGAGGTGGTTCCCCCGCCGGGAAAGGTGAAGGTAATGCGCTGTCCGTTCCGGCCCCTGTAGCTGTCGGCCTGGGTGTTCCAGGCGCCTGGAATGCTGGAGGCGCCGCGGACCGTCTGCCGCGAACGTCTGGAATCATCAGTTCTTGAAGGCCTGTTGTCATCCTGACGGGAGTGTCTTGAATCTACTTGGCGTGACTGTCCGTAGTCATCCTGCCTTGACTGCCTGGAATCCACGAACCGGAAGCTGCCATGCCACGAGCCGTAGCCGTTGCTGGTGACCCCGTTCCGGGAACTGCCCTGGTAGGAATCCCGGCCGGGGAGTATCTCGATGGTGACCGTGCCGCCCCTCTGGGGGGTGATCAGCCCGGCATGGACGGCGGCGAGGGCGATGGAACTGTCGTCGGTGTAGGTGCCCGTCCCCCACAGGCGGCCGGAGGTGGTTCCCCCGCCGGGAAAGGTGAAGGTAATGCGCTGTCCGTTCCGGCCCCTGTAGCTGTCGGCCTGGGTGTTCCAGGCGCCTGGAATGCTGGAGGCGCCGCGGACCGTCTGCCGCGAACCTCTGGAATCATCATCTCTTGAACGTCTGTAGTCATCCTGTCTTGACTGCCTGGAAGCCACGAAGCGGAAGCTGCCGTGCCATGAGCCGTAACCGTTGCTGGTGACCCCGTTCCGGGAGCTGCCCTGGTAGGAATCCCGGCCGGGGAGTATCTCGATGGTGACCGTGCCGCCCCTCTGGGGGGTGATCAGCCCGGCATGGACGGCGGCGAGGGCGATGGAACTGTCGTCGGTGTAGGTGCCCGTCCCCCACAGGCGGCCGGAGGTGGTTCCCCCGCCGGGAAAGGTGAAGGTAATGCGCTGTCCGTTCTGGCCCCTGTAGCTGTCGGCCTGGGTGTTCCAGGCGCCCTGTATGGCGGCTTGTACCGGTAAGGCGTAGAGGGAAATCCCCAGCAGCAGGCCCAGAGACGTCAAGACCGTGATCTTCAGTGAACGGGTTAAAAATTTCAGGTACATGTTTTCTTCCTCCTTTGATGAATATGTCCGATGTTACGTGACATCGAAACAGCGCCGTCGGTTGATGAGCCCGTCGTCTTTATCCACAATGATCATACGGGTCGGCCAAATGGGCCCTGGAGAGGGATTGAAATACCAGTTATTTTGGGTGAACAGGAATTAGTATGCCTCTTTTGCCCATATGAAAAGGGAAAAAGAGGAATGGTTCGTGAAATACGGACGTGGTGAAGTATAGCAGTATTTACGGATGAGTACAGAGAGGGACGAGACGGGTTTCTGGCGGGCGCTGTAAAAAAGGGTTCCCGATGAACAGGAACCCTTTTTTACAGCGTTATATTGCTTTAACCTATTTAACTTCGGACTTGTCTACATAGATAATGCAATCGATCATCGCCTCAATGCGGCGATTCTTCTGTCGACCCGCGGCGGTATTGTTTGTCGCGATCGGTTTGGTGTAGCCGTAACCCTTTGTAGAAATGCGTTCCGCTTCGATGCCGAACTTTTCTACGAGGTAGTTTTTGACGCTGGTGGCGCGACGCTCGGAGAGCCTGATGTTATATTCATATTTTCCGCGGTTGTCCGTGTGTCCTTCGATGACTGTCGTGGTCTTGGGATATTGCTTCATGAATTCTGCGACCTTGCCTATGACGTCATGATATTTGGGTTTTACGTCATACTTGTCGAAATCGAACTCCACATTCAGGGTCATGCAGATCTTTTCGGGAATTGGTTCCGGTTTCGGCGCGGGTGGCGGCGGTTCAACCGGTTTCGGCGCCGGTGGCGGTGGTGGTGGCGGTTCAACAACCGGTGCGGGTTTTTTGGGAGGGCCGAACAGGAAGCTTACACCAACCGAGTATTCCCAGTTGAACATGAGCCCGCCGCTGTTTTTTTCATTGTAACCGGCCCATGTTCTATTGTTGGCGTCGGGGTAATATGTCCGAAGGCTTTCGTTCCCATTGAAAAGGAATATCTGGCGTGCGTCTGCTCTTAATGCAATAGAGTCGGTGAGGAAGTATTTCAGACCGCCCCCAACGTTGGCCGTTCCGACAAAGGTATTGGTGGTGTAAGTGGATGCGTCGATGTTGGTTCCGCCGCCGCCAATGGCGACATAAGGAACAAGCTTCTGTTGCGGTTGGAAGTTGTACAGAAGATCGAGGCGGTAGGAGATGGCGTTTCTGCTGCCGTATCCTTTGGTGGACTTTGTGGCGACGTAATTGAATACACCTTCCACGCCGATGTTGTCGGTGATGTCGTATCCAAGTCGCAACCCGTATAGCGGTTTGGTCTCAAAATGTTGAGTCCCGTCAAAGGTGTACCCGCCGATATAAGGTGAGACGGAGAAGGCCCCCGCCCTTTCTCCCGCATGGAGAGGGGGGGAAGCGGTGAGTGCAGCGAGAAGAGCAAACAGCAGTGGTACGAGAATTTTTCTCATTTTGTTACCTCCTTTTGTGTTCAATACCTTCTGGTAAAGGCAGAGCATACGACTAAATGCTTCTCAAGTATATACAGACTGTAGGCAACCGGGACAATATCCACCAGCATATTTTAATGGATGCAAGAATAACCAGATATTAATATGATGTCAAGCTTATGGGACTTTCTTCCGCATATATCATGCGTTTTTTTCAGAAACCCTGCTTCGGCATGCTATTTGGCCGAGCTAATGCGGAAGCATTGAGCCAGAGCAACTGATGCTGTTTGATTCCTTGGAAGACAGGATATTTGCATCCATATTATTCAAAAGCAGACTTTGATGCCGCTGATTTTCCACTCCCGGCAATTCGGCTATCGATGCTCTTTCCGACGTTGTTCACACGAAAATCCTCCCGATATTGCCCATTAAGCCGCTGACCAAATGTTAGTTGACCGGTTACCATGCGCGGGTTATAGTATTCAACTTTCCAATTCAAGATTGTTGGCGCCGGCGGTTTTTATGTCTGTTGTAAACATGCGAAAATTACCTCCCCAGAGTCTCGAGGCCGAGATGTCGATCCTCGGGGGAATACTTCTGGAAAACGAGGCTATCAACCGGGTGCTTGATATCCTGGTTCCTGAGGATTTCTATCGTGAGTCCCACAGGAAGATCGTGAAGGCCATGATAGAGCTCAATGAACACAGGGAGCCTTGCGATCTGATAACACTGACTACTGTTCTCAAGAAAAGGGGAGAGCTGGAGGAGGTTGGGGGAGGCGCATATCTTGCCACCCTGGTGGATTTTGTGCCGACCGCCGCGAATATTGCCTATTACGCCAAGATAGTAAAGGAAAAAGCCATTGCCCGGAACCTCATCAGCGCAGCGACCGAGATCGTGACGGACGGCTATGATGAGCAGTCGGAGATAGAGCAGTTGCTGGACAAGGCGCAGAAGACCATCTTCGAGATCTCTGAAAACAGGCTCAAGACCCCCTATTTTCAACTCAGCGCCATCCTGAAGGACACCATAAAATATATCGGCGAGCTTTATGAGAAAAAGGATCATACAACGGGAGTTCCCACCGGTTTCATCGATCTGGACGAGAAAACCGCCGGGTTTCAGCGAAGTGATCTGGTAATAATAGCGGGCCGTCCTTCCATGGGCAAAACCGCTTTCGCCCTTAATATTGCCCAGTATGCCTCGATGTACGCGGAACCCCGTTGTCCGGTCGCGGTTTTTTCCCTTGAGATGAGCAAGGAGCAACTGGTTACGCGTCTTCTCTGCTCGGAAGCTAGGGTGGACGCAAGCCGGTTGCGCACCGGCCACCTTCTTGAGGGCGAGTGGGAAAAGGTTATGCACGGGGCGGAAAAGCTGTTCGAGGCCCAGTTGTTCATTGACGACACCCCGGCCATCTCGGTACTGGAAATGAGGGCCAAGGCGCGGCGGCTGAAGGCGGAGCACGATATCGGAATGATCGTCGTGGACTATCTCCAGTTGATGAGGGGGGGGGGCGCGCCTGAATCCCGCCAGCAGGAGATCTCGGAGATTTCCCGTTCTCTGAAGGCCCTTGCCAAGGAACTGTCCGTGCCGGTTGTGGCCCTTTCACAATTGAACCGGGGGCTAGAAAGCCGCACAGATAAACGGCCCATGATGAGCGATCTGCGCGAGTCAGGCGCCATCGAACAGGATGCGGACGTAATTATGTTTGTGTACCGGGACGAGGTCTATAACAAGGACAACCCCGATGTCAGAGGAAAGGCGGAGATTATCATCGGCAAGCAGCGTAATGGTCCCATAGGTACCGTTAATCTTACTTTCCTCGGCGAGTTTACGCGATTTGAAAACCATGCCGTGCGTTCGGACTACTGAGTTGCCTGCCGAATACACGGAACCGGAAGAGAGGTGTCCATGATTGATTCAACCGCCCGAATCAGTCCGTCAGCCATAATTGAAGAACAGGTGAAAATCGGTCCGAACGTCATCATCGGCGATTACTCGCGGATCGGCAGTGGAACGGTTATAATGGCTAATGCCGTGATAGGTCCCAGAACCGCCATCGGTCAGGAGAATGTCATCCATTACGGGGCCATCATCGGGCATGATGCCCAGGATTTCGGATATAAAGGTGAAGAGAGCTACCTGGAAATAGGAAACGGCAACTGCTTTAGGGAATATGTGACCGTCCACCGTGGCAACCGTGAAGGAACCAGGACGTTGATTGGTGACGGAAATTATTTCATGATCCAGTCCCACGTTGCCCACAACTGCGCCATCGGTAATGATATTATTCTCGCGGGAGGGTCATTGCTTGCCGGACACGTGACGGTTGAGGACAAGGCGATCATTTCCGGAAACTGTGTTGTACACCAGTTTTGCCGCATCGGAACCCTCTCCATGATGCGGGGCCTCTCCAGGACCTCACGGGATGTGCCTCCCTTCTGCATCATGGATGAAACCCATACCGTCCGTTCCCTCAACCTCGTTGGATTGCGGCGGAACGGTTACGACACCCGCGGGGTGCGCGCCCTGAAAAACGCCTTCAAGATTCTTTTCCGCGGCGGTCCCAACATGCGTGAGAACCTGGAAGCCGCGGAGGCTGAGCTTGAGCCGAGTGAAGATGTGAGATATCTTCTTGAGTTTATAAAAAAATCAAAAAGAGGTGTCTGCTTCGGCAGGGGCGCCGGGGTTCCGGACTTTGACTAGAAGAAAGGCGGACAATAAAGATGATTGAATTCAATCCATTGAGGGAGCTTCCCTGCGTCGCAGGTTACGGAGAGGGAGATGTGTTTGTCCTGTTCGGAGAGCTTTTCGGGCGTGGTTATGCCAACGGTCTTGTTGAACAGGCCCGTAACGCCGGCATGACGATACTCGGCATTACGGTGGGCAGACGGGATTCGGACGGCGCCCCGCGGCCCTTGAACGGGGATGAACTCTCGGAATCAGAGGCCTTACTCGGAGGCAAGATAGTAAACATCCCCCTGGAGGCCGGTTTTGATCTGGATCGGGATGAGTCGGGCCATTCTCCGGTGGACTATCTGAAGGGGGTAAAGTCGGACGCGTGGGAGGGGGTGGAGCTGGACTGGACCGCCATTGAACAGGCGATAAAGGCAGGCAGGGAAAGATTCGCGGCGAATCTTGAGCTGGTCATGGAGCAACTGGACGCCCTTATCCCCGATGGTCGAAACGTAATCTTCTCCCATACCATGGCCGGCGGGGTTCCCCGCGCCCGGATCCTCATGCCGGTGATGAACCGTGTATTCAAGGGACAGGGGGAGCGTTTCACCCCATCGGAAGTATTCTGGAAATCATCACTTGGAGAATTGTGCAGGATGAGCTTCGATGAGGTTACGGCAAATACCTTTCGCTGTCTGCTGTCGGCTTCCGGGCGCATCCGGGAGAGAATCCGGGCAACCGGGGGAAGGGTTTCCTATACCGCATACGGATATCATGGTTGTGAGGTCCTCATCAACGGAGTCTACACCTGGCAGTCCTATACCCCCTACCTGCAGGGGTGGGCGAAAATGCGCCTGGAAGAGGCGGTCTCCGAGGCCTGGGCGGAAGGGATCAGCGCCACTGTCTTCAACTGTCCAGAGATCCAGACAAACTCGAGCGCCCTGTTTCTGGGTGTGGAGCTGTCCCTGTATCCTTTGCTGCGGGCGCTGGAAAAGGAAGGCGGAGGCCGACCGGCCGAGGATATCATGGACGCGTGCCGGGCTCTTCTCAAGGAAGGGGTGTTATTGGAAGATGTTCTTACCGCGGCGGATTCATACCTGTCCGACCCAATTAATGCGGAGTTCAGGAACTTCGGGGAATGGCCCAGGCATAATAACGCCCGACAGGCGTCTCTGATGCTCGGTTTCGCCACCCGTATTCTGGATATGAACCGGGACCAGAAAGAGATTGTGTGCGCCGAACTTTCCCGCGCCGTATTCCGAGCCGTTGGCCGGCTGATATTCGATTACTCGTGGGGTCCCTCCGCCCCTGTAGTGTGGCTGAATCATGATATCGTCGCAAGGCGAATCCTTGTGGAAAAATGACTACAAATAAAAGGTTTGCCGGGTTATGCCGAAACAGGTGCTGTTAGTCGATGATGTGAGCATGTTTCTGGAGATCCAGAAGGGTTTCCTGAAGGGGGCCATGATTACCATCCTCTGCGCGCGGGATGGTGGTGAGGCCCTGGCAATCGTCAACCGTATGCGGCCGGTCTTGGTGATCATGGATCTGTACATGCCCGGAATGAATGGCGCCGAATGTTGCGCCGCCATCAAGAGCAACCCGGAACTCGCCGGCACGCCTGTAATCATGGCGACAGGGGCGGCAAAAAAAGAGGACCTGGATATCTGCCGCGCAGCGGGGTGCGACGCCTTGCTGACCAAGCCCTTTGACAGGTCGCTGTACCTGAATACGGTTCGCCGGTATATCCCGGAACTGGACAGAAGGGAAAAGAGGGTACCCCTGATCACCCGGGTCCGGTTCCAGGCCTATCGCGTCGTTATGAGCGGAATGACGCGTGATGTCAGCCAGGGCGGACTGTCCGTGACAACGGACTATTCCCTGGATATCGGTACTGAGGTGTCCGTCGCCTTTTTCCTGCCTGGTGAACCTGAAACAGTGATCCAGGCAAAGGGTGTAATTCGCTGGAAAAACGACTCTCCGGCCGGGAGAAATGATAATCCATCTGGATTCGGGATAGAATTCACCGCTTTTGGAGAAGGCTCAGCAGCCGCTCTGCGGCGCTATCTGGCGAGCCGGGAATAGCGCGCCAGGATGGCGTCACCGTACCAGTCTGGAGAGTTTCCTGAACTCGTCGGTGCCCGCTTTGCGCAGCAACTGGAAAAGTACGGTTTCCGTTGACGTTACAACCGCCCCGGCGTTGGCCGCAATATTGAGGCCGGTGCGCCAGTTGCTTTTCCGCCGGCTTATGACGCCGTCGGAGACAACATGGACGTGAAGCCCTTTAGCCAGCAGGTCGATTACCGTCTGCAGAACGCAGATGTGGGTTTCCATGCCGGTCACCACGATACTCTGAACGCCGGATGCCTCTATTGCGGTCATAATCGATTGATCCCCGCAACAACTGAAACTCATCTTGTCCAGAGGAGTTGAGCGTATTCTGGTTTTCAACCCGGGGAGAGTCCCTCCCAACCCCGCGGGATACTGTTCGGTGGCGAGAACGGGAACCCCAAGTTCATTGGCGGCTTCCAGCAGTATCGAGACATTGCGGATATTCTTCGCCATAATTTCAGCGTCCATTGCATTGCACAGCTTCTCCTGGATATCGATAATCATCAGAAGCGTTGACCCGGTATCCAGGTTGAATCGTTCAATCCCTTTCATGTTGTAAGCCTCCTTCCGAATATTTATCCCGGCAACGTCACATCAGTCTTTTCTGATTTCAATACCCAGATCCTGTATCTTTTTCCTCAGGGTGTTTCTGTTGATCCCCAGAATATCCGCGGCCTTTACCTGGTTTCCTCTGGTTTTCTCCAGAACGAAACGGATCAAGGGGCGTTCCACCTGCTCAAGCACCATGCCGTACAGATCTCCGGCCTCCATCTTGTCCAGTTTGCCGAGGCTGGAGCGGAGTTTCATATCAACCAGCGCCTCGAGGGATTGTTCCTCGCCGCGGACCGGACTTCCCTGGGCGCTGGTCAGCGCCGGGAAGTCATCGGCCGACAGGAGCGGATCCGGAGAGAGGATTACCGCGCGTTTGATGGTATTCTCCAGTTCCCGCACATTTCCCGGCCAGGAGTAGCCGCACAGGAGCCGCATGGCCTCTTCCGCGCACTGTTTTGACTGGACCTGCATCTCGGCGCAACTGCTCTTCAGGAAATAATCCACCAGGAGGGGAATGTCTTCTTTTCTCTCGCGAAGCGGGATCAGGTTTATGGGAACCACGTTCAGGCGGTAGTACAGGTCTTCGCGGAAGGCCTTCTCCTTTACCCTTTCCCCCAGGTCCTGATTGGTCGCGGCAACGATCCTGGTGTCCACGGCGATACTATGGCTTCCGCCGGTTCTCGTTATCTCCTTTTCCTGAAGGACACGGAGTATCTTCGCCTGGAGATCCAGGGGCATGTCGCCGATCTCGTCAAGAAAGATGGTCCCGCCGTTCGCCTGCTCGAATTTTCCCAGCTTTCTTTCAACCGCGCCGGTAAAAGCGCCTTTTTCAAAACCGAAGAGCTCGCTTTCCAGCAGCTCTTTCGGAATGGCGGCGCAATTAATGGCGATAAACGGTTTGCCGATGCGCTTCGAGTTGAAATGAAGCGCGCGGGCGATGAGCTCCTTGCCGGTTCCGGATTCGCCCTGGATGAGGACGGTAATGTCGCTGGGCGCAATCCTGCCGATGGTCTTGTAGATCTCGCGCATGGCGGGGGAGTTGCCGATGATGGTCTTTTCCAGATGGTAGCGCTCTTTCAGTTCTTCCTTCAGCAGGGATACCTGGGAGGTGATTTCACGCGCCTTGTCGATCTTTTCGATAATGGCGTCGATGACATCCAGGTCGAAGGGCTTGGTTATGTAATCGTAAGCCCCGCGTTTCATGGCCTCCACGGCGTTTTTCATGCTTGCTTCGGCGGTCATGATAACCACGAGCAGGTTGTTTTTCACTTTCAGGGCGCGATCCAGCAGATCCAGACCGGAGAGACCGGGCATCTTGATGTCCAGGATTGCCAGGTCGTAAGGGGTCATCCGGATCATTTCCAGCGCCTCTTCTCCGTCCCTGGCCAGGTCCACTTTGAAGCCCTTTTTTTTCAGCGCCTTTGAAAGCACCCAGCGCATGCTTTCTTCATCGTCGGCTACCAGTATTCTGTTGAGTGACATAACGATTTATCCTTTGTTCTTGAAATCGCGGGGGGGAATAAAGAAGGCGACCGGCCGCGACGCTGCCTGCGCTCATCGAATGAGGGGGAGGAGCACCGTAAACGTTGATCCTTTTCCAGGTTCCGAATCGACCTTTATCATGCCGCGATGCTCCGCCACGATCTTGTGGCAGATGGCCAGGCCAAGGCCTGTACCCTTAGGTTTTGTAGTGAAAAACGGGGTGAAGATATTTTCCATCTGTTCTTTGCCCATTCCCGGCCCGTTGTCTGACACGTCAATGGCGACCATGCGGGAGGCGCGTTCCCCTTTTTGCGTCATGCTGTATTCGGATACCACGCGGGTGGTTACCCTGATATGCCCGTTTTTTCCCACCGCCTCCACCGCGTTTTTGATCAGGTTAAGAAAGAGCTGGGACAGAAGTGACTCGTCGGCAAGAATCGGGGGGATGCTAAGATCATAATTCTGATGGAAGGTGGCGTGATTGTTTCCGACGGCGCTTTTCCGCAGCATTACCAGGTCTCCCAGCATGCGATGAAGATCTACCCGCTTCAGTTCAAGTCCGCGGGGCGCCGTAAGGCTCAGGAGCTCTTCAACTATTCTGTTTACCCGATCCACCTCCTTGAGCATGATGGAGATGTAGTCGCGGAGTTCACTCCCATCCGGGAGTTCCCTTCCCAGGAGCTGGGCCGCTCCCATGATACCTCCCAGGGGGTTTTTTATCTCATGGGCCAATCCCGCGGCAAGGGCGCCGAGGGTGGAAAGGCGGTCCGCCTGCCTGACAGCTTCCTCAAGCTCCCTGATATTGGTAAGGTCCCTCAGGACGAGGACGATGCCAATCCGTTCCCCATCCGCGAGAAGGAGCGGGGATGTGGTCACGTTTACCGGGGTAATGTTTCTTCCCTTTTTCAGGACGACGTTTTCATGGTCCGAGACGCTCATGCCGGTTTCGGCTGTCTTGGCGACCATTTCCGTCAGGAATTCCTCTTTGCCGAAAAATTCACTGAAGGGGCATCCCTCCGCAAGCCGTCTCGATATGCCGGCGATCTCCTCGGCGGCGGGATTCATGAAGGTGATGCGATGATTGCCGTCGAGAACGATGACGCCATCTCCCACGCTGTCCAGGACGTTTATGAAATAATCCCTCATGTGGTCTTCAGGTGTGCTCATCATTATCCATGGAGAAGAATTTTTCGATTATTTCCCTTAAAGCGCCAATTTCGCAAATGGTATTGATACCGGCCCTGAACCTGGCGGCGCCGGGAATCCCCTTCACGTACCAGGAAATGTGCTTTCTCATCTCACGAACCGCTGTATGTTCCCCGTACGTTTCATCAAGGAGTTGAAGGTGTTTCAGCACGACCGAGAGCCTCTCTTCCAAGGTTGGCGGTTTCGGTGAGTCACCGGAAAGAACTTGAGACGATTCCCGGAAAATCCAGGGATTTCCAAGCGCTCCTCGTGCAATCATGACTCCGTCGCAGCCGGTATGGGAAAACATGTTTACAACATCATCGCAGCTGAAAATATCGCCGCTGCCTATGACAGGAATGCTGGTTGAATGTTTCAGTTCCTTCAGTCTGTCCCAGTCGGCATGCTCCGCGAACATCTGGCTGCGCGTGCGCGGATGGAGCGTTATGGCGTCGCACCCCTCCTCGGCCGCAATGCGCGCAATCTCTAAAAACGATGTTTCCGAGGCGCTCCAGCCTGTGCGGATCTTGATGGTTAGGGGCAGTCTGGTGGACCTTCTCACCTCCCTCAGAATTGCCTTTACCTTTTCCGGTTTTCTCGGAAGCGCGCTTCCGGCCCCGCTGGAGACAACCTTCTTGACCGGACATCCCATATTGATATCGATAAGGTCGCAGATACCCTCGACCCTTTTCGCGGCCTCTGCGAGGGCTGACGGGTCTTCGCCGAAGAGCTGAATTCCAAGCGGCCGATCTCTATCGTCACCGCGCAGCAGGGCAAGGGTATTTTTTCCCTGGCGTATCAGGCCCTGGGCGCTGATCATCTCGGTAAAACACAGGGGCGCCCCCTGTTCCCTGGCCAGGGAGCGAAAGGGGAGATCCGTTATCCCGGCCATGGGCGCCAGTATAAGGCCCGGAGAGATTACCAGTTTGCCTATGGCGAGGCTTGAAACCATTTTTCAGTCCTTGTCCAGGTATGTTTGCTTAAAAATTGGGCATAATAGCATACCGGAGGTAAAAGGCAAGGGATTTCTCCGGATGCATTTTCCTTGCTCCCGGGTGTGGAAATGGGTGATGAAGATGCTTGAACGACGCTGAATTCCGTTCCTGTCTCTGTTTCCCTTTTTCCTGTACTAAAGGGATAAGGCCTTCATGGTTCAGGGGACGGAGGCGCTTCGCGCGCCTTTTCGCAGGGAACCGCCGGTTGCATTTGATCCGTTTTTCCACTATTATTCCCGCACACGTTTTATATGCGGATTGAGTTCTGGAGGGTTAGGATGGGTCTTCTTGATGGAAAAAAGGCGGTAGTTTTCGGTATAGCCAATGAAAAGAGTATTGCATGGGCCATAGCCCGGGCCTTCAGTGAAGAGGGGGCCGAGCTGGCTTTTACCTATGCCAATGACGCAGTTGCCAAGAGGGTTTTGCCACTGGCCGAGAGCATCGGCGTCAAGCGGTTGTATCCCTGTGACGTTACCAGTGACGACGATATCAGGAATGTGTTTTCCGGGATCGGAAAGGTCTGGGACGGCATCGACATCCTGGTTCATTCCGTGGCATTTGCCAACCGGGATGAATTGAAAGGCTCCTTTCTCAATACATCCCGGGAGGGATTCGCCCTTGCCATGGACATAAGCGCCTATTCACTTGTCGCCATGGTCAGGGAGGCCTATCCTTTGATGAAGGTCAGAGGGGGGAGTGTTATTGCCATGACATACTACGCATCGGAAAAGGTTTTTCCCAACTATAACGTGATGGGCGTGGCAAAGGCGGCTCTTGAGGCAAATGTCAGGTATCTTGCCGAAGCCGTTGGATCGGACGGCATCCGCGTGAACGCCATTTCGGCTGGGCCTCTGAAGACCCTGGCGGCCTCCGGCGTCGGCGGGTTTCATCAGATTGCATCCCATGTGGAGGCCAAGACCCCGTTGCGCAGCAATATAGAACAGAGTGATGTGGCGAATGCGGCCCTGTTCCTGTGCAGCGACCTCTCGCGAAGGGTCACCGGCGGCATCCATTTCGTAGACAGCGGCTATAACATAATCGGCATGTAGTTTTTCCGGAAGCGGACGGGTCAGGCAACCTCCGTCCGGGCCACTGGGTAAGAAAGGACGACACCATCCGACAGATTTACGGAAACCTGGCCGGCTTGAAGCAGAGCCAACTGAAAGCGCTCGAACGGCTTTATCGCCGGAGGATTCCCGCCGGGGAGGTGCTGACCCGGGAACTTGCCACGAGTATGGCGCAACTTTCGCTTGAAACGAGGCGTCAGGTCGGGGCGCTCATCAGCCGTATCGGTCTGGTAGAGTATGTGATAGTGGGAGATGAGAAAGGACTCCTCATCCCTGAACTCACCGACTATCCCCTTGGCAAGAAGCGCCTGAGGGGGCTTCGCCTGTGCCATACCCACCTGAAGGGAGAACCCGTCACCGAAGACGACCTGACCGACCTTGCCCTTTTGCGTCTGGATTTGATGGCGGCCCTCCTTCTTGTTCCGGGTAGGACCTCTTTTTCCATTCAAATCGCCTGCCTCGAGCCTTCAACACACGGGTCGACCCCCTATCGCGTTGATCCGCCCGTTCCCTTTGATCGTCTTAGCATGGCAGCGGATGATTTCATCTTCTCCCTTGAGGCCTCCCTGGAAAAATCCGTTCCTGAATCGCGGGAAGTCAGGGGCGCGGAAGAGCGGGCAATACTTATCTCCGTGTCGGGGAATCCGCGCCCAGAGGTCGAAGACTCCATGGACGAGCTGCGGGAGCTTGCCCGCACAGGCGGGGTCGAGGTCCTGGATGCCTTCATCCAGATCCGTCGCGACATAAGCCCCCGTTTTCTCATGGGGGAAGGGAAGATGCGGGAGGTTATCATCCGCGCCCTTCAACTGGGCGCCACCATGCTGATCTTCGACCAGGAACTTACTCCCGCCCAGGTCCGTTCCATCTCCGAGATGACGGAACTGAAGGTCATTGACCGCGGCCAGTTGATTCTGGACATCTTTGCCCGCAGGGCGGTGAGTCTGGACGGTAAGGTACAGGTGGAACTGGCGCAGCTGAAGTATATTCTTCCCAGGCTGGCCGGGCGCGGTGCGCAGATGTCGCGGCTTATGGGGGGCATCGGCGGCCGAGGTCCGGGGGAGACAAAGCTGGAGGTGGATCGTCGTCGCGTCAGGGAGCATATTTCGAGGCTGGAGAAGGAGCTTGAAGATCTTTCCCGCGGCCGATACGAGCGGCGGCGACGGAGGATCAAGGCCGGGATTCCCATTGTCTCCATAGTCGGCTATACCAATGCCGGAAAATCCACTCTTCTGAACACGCTGACGAAGAGCACGGTGTTCACGGAGGATCTGTTGTTCGCCACCCTTGACACCGCAACGCGAAGGCTCCGTTTTCCCCGTGAAAGAGAGGTGATCGTAACCGATACCGTGGGCTTCATCCGTTCACTTCCTTCATCTCTCATGGGCGCATTCAAGGCAACCCTTGAGGAACTGCAGGATGCCGATCTCCTTATTCATCTGGTCGACTGGTCCAATCCTCGCTTCGAGGAGCAGATCCGCCGGGTGGAGGATATCCTTGAAGACCTGCGCCTGTCGGAAAAACCCCGTCTGCTGGTCTTCAATAAAAAGGACCTCATGCCCGGGCTGAAAAAGAAGGACCCGATCGCCTTTCTCAAGGCCCGCCAGGCGGTGAAATTATACGGCGCCGTAACCATATCCGCCCATGATTCGGCAAGCCTGCTGCCGCTCCTGGAAGAGATGGAGAGGCGTTTCTGGCCCGAAGAAACAGATTGAAAACCGCGGGCGCCTCTTCCCTCTTGCCTCTTACCCCGGATTCCCGGCTTCTCTAACCCCCCGTTTTGCGTTGACAGTGCATGGTTTCTTTTTTATACTTTCGCCTTTGAAAAGGCCTCCCCCGTATCCGGATAGATTGAGTATGTGAGGAAGGATTAAATAATGAAATCTGTTTTTTTTACAAGTCTGGCCCTGGCGTTGGGGGCGGCGGTGGTTCCCGCCGCCGCGTCATCCCCCGCCAATGAAATGGCGACCTTGAAACAGGTGGCTTCATTCAGCGGGGAGAAGGTGGCTTCTCGCGGGAAAGGCAAGCGGGGCGCTCCCTCCTACGCCGCTCCGGTGGACGAAAGGAGCCTGTCCAGCGCCCTTGAGCTGCCCGTTGCCGACGCCTTTGCTTCCAACGATGTTTCCGATGGTTTTGAAGAGCTGGAACTGAGGATTCCCGACTATGACCTGCCCGCGTCGGACATCCCTCTCACCGTAAACAGCAAGGTTGAGTACTTTATCAATTATTTCCAGACCAGGGGCAGGGGCTGGTTCGCCAAGTGGCTGTCACGCTCGGAAAGATATATCCCAATGATGCGGGAGGTCCTGAAAAAGGAGGGACTTCCGGAAGATCTCGTATATCTGGCCATGATTGAAAGCGGTTTTTCCACCCACGCGAAATCCCATGCAAGCGCGGTCGGTCCCTGGCAGTTCATCGCCGGAACCGGAAAGAGATATTCACTCCGTATCGACCAATGGATAGATGAGCGCCGCGATCCCCTGAAGTCCACCATCGCCGCGGCCATGTACCTGAAGGAACTGTACAGTCTGTTCAATAAGGACTGGTATCTCGCCGCCGCTGGTTACAACGCGGGCGAGAACAAGATTCTGCGGGCCATCGACATGTACGAGAGCAGGGATTTCTGGCAGTTATCCCAGGGCGCGTACCTCAAGCGCGAGACCAAGGATTATGTGCCCAAGCTCCTGGCTGCGGCTATTATCGCCAAGGAACCGGCCAAGTATGGTTTCGCCGACGTGGCCTATCTTCCCCCCATAGAATTCGACACTGTTTCCATCCCTTCGCGCACCGATCTGGACCTGGTGGCGGAAATCATCAAGGTTCCGCATGATGACATCCGCCAGCTCAACCCCGAATTGAAGAAATGGTGCACCCCTCCGGGCTATCCGGGCTACGAACTGAAAATCCCCAAGGGGACGAAGGCCCTTTTCCTCAGCGAATACGCCAGGATTCCCGAAGATAAGCGCTTTGCCGAAAAGGCCGTCACAATCCGTTACCGGGCCTCCAGGGGAGACACCATTGATTCCATCGCGCAACGTTTCGGGGTAAGCGCCGATGAAATCTCTTCCAGCAATAACCTGAGGGGAACCCGGAGGCTCAAGGGAAAGGTGTTGCGGATTGTCGTGAAACCTGATTCACGACGGGCGGAGACGGCCGCGATAGCGGCCGGGGCGGTTGGCGAGAAAAAGGTGGAACCGGCCAGGAAGATCGTGTCCGAGAATAAGTCCCGGCGCAAGGAGCTGAAGCGCAGGGAGGTGACGCGTTATTATACTGTCCGCAAGGGCGATACCCTGAAATCGGTTGCGAAGCGATTCAATGTTTCCGCCAGAATAATCGCCGCCTGGAACAATATTACCGGAAAGAAGGGCCTGAAGCCCGGAAAGAGGATAATTGTCGCCAGGTTTGTGGAAAAGGGGGGTAAGATGACCCCCCTGGATAAGGACAACGGATAGATTTGCCGCCGGCTTCGCGGCAATTGAAAGGACATAACCGGATGTATAATATTCTTATTGCAGTGGGCGCGGCTCTTGTTGTGTTTGCCGTGCTTTTTTTCGCGGCGGGACTTGAATTGTGGATTGTCCTGCCCCTGGCGCTGATTGTTCTGGCTGCTTCTTACCTGCTGCTGGTGCGTTTTGTCATGAAAAAGGTTACCGCTATCATGGAGTCGGCGCATAAGGATCTGCAGGGACAACGGATTGAAAAGGCGATCCGGACCCTGAAGGAGGCCTTCCGTTACGGGCCCTGGCAGTTTTCCGTCGCCGGGCAGATTAACTCCCAGATCGGGATGATATATTACCTGAAGCGTGATTTTTCCAATGCCTTTCCCTACCTGGAAAAGGGATTTCCCAAGAATTGGCTTTCCATGGGAATGCTGGCGGTAAGCTACATGAAAAGGAACAAAAAGGAGTCCATGACCAGCGCCTTTGAAAAGGCCGTTCAATGGAGCCCCAAGGAATCGCTGCTGTGGAACCTTTACGCATACTGCGCCTGCGAAGGAGGCGATACGGAAAAGGCAAAGCTTGTTCTCCAAAGGGCCCTGAAAAAGCTTCCAGGGGACGAGCGGACCGCCGCGAACCTGGAGGCGCTGCGCGAAGGAAAGAAGATGAAGATGAAGGGTTACGGCGACATGTGGCTCCAGTTTCATCTGGAACGGCAGAGCGTCATCCTGAAGCAACAGGCGGCTGCCATGGGCGGGATGGCGCGGAGAAAAGTAATCCGTAGATAGTTTCCATCCGGTGTTTCCGGATGGGCGCTCAATAGAAAGTGCAATGACAAGGGGCCGAAAGGCCCCTCTTTCCATCCAGTCTCCGTTTTTTCCGAACACGGTTCCGGCATTATACCGGATTCCCGGCCCAATTCATTCCCCACCGCTCAATCTCTGGTTTTCATGCTCATTTCCGTATGTCCATGAATTGTACAATTAATGATGGTAGGATACACTTGTCGCAAAGGTTTTTACGGAAACGCGGTCACCGCCGCGTATCCGGGGTGGTCAGGAGGGCATATCGTGGAGGAAATTCGCATTCTGATAAACGATGAAAGCCCCGAGGACGCGTATCTGCTGGAGCAAGGCATCAGAAAGGCCGGCTTCAGCTTTACGGCGAAGAGGGTCGAGGCGCGCGACGCTTTTCTGGCCGCGCTACGGGAATTTGCCCCGGACATAATCATATCCGATTGTCATTTCAAGGCCTTTGACGGAATGCAGGCCCTGGACCTGGCCAACGAACAACTTCCCCTGGTTCCCTTCATAATAGCAACCAGCATCCTGAACGAGGAGGTGGCGGTGCAATGCATGATGGCTGGAGCGGACGACTACGTGCTGAAAGAGTATCCCCTTCGCATAGGTCCGGCGATAGGTGTCGCTATGTCGAGGAAGAAGGCTTTGCGGGAAAGAATCGATATAGAACATAACCTTGCCGCTTCCGAACGGAAATTCCGCGCCATATTCGAATGCGTCAACGACGCGATTCTGCTTTTGAATGATTTCCGTATTGTTGATTGCAATCCCACGGCCGAGCGCCTGTTCGGATATGGCCGCGAACATCTGCTGGGTCGTTATCCCCTGGAGTTTTCACCGGAGTTCCAGAAAGACGGGATTTCTTCCAGGGAGATGCGGAAAGAGATAGAAAAAAAATCGACGGGTGACTTTTTCCAGTCCTTCCAGTGGCGCTTTATCAACTCCGACGGTATCCCTTTTGACGTGGAGGCTGGACTGACTCCGGCGTTCATCGACGGGATTCGACTGGATGTGGCGGTGATGCGTGACATTACCGAGAAAAAACGTACGGAGATTGAGCTGAGGGAAAGCGAAAAGAAATACAGGCGTCTGTCACGGGAGTTCAATGCGTTGCTGGATGTCATACCGGATATGATCCTTCTTCAATCGCCTGACCAGCGGATCCTTTGGGCGAACAAGGCGGCCCTTGCCAACCTGGGAGGGCATGCCGAATCAGACGCGGACCGCTACTGTTACAGACTGGTTCACGGGTTGAAGGGGCCGGTTGAGGACTGTCCGGTGATCCAGTGCCTGCGCACCGGAGAGCCGGCGAAGAGCATCCTCCCAATGCGGGAAGGAACCTTCTGGGAGGTCCGTGCGATTCCGGTGAGGGATGAGGGCGCCGGGATTGTCAGTGTCCTGGAGATAGGCCGGGATATAACCGAGATAAGGAAGCTGGAACAGCAACTCATTCATGCGCAGAAAATGGAGGCCGTTGCACAGCTTTCCAGCGGGATTGCCCATGATTTCAATAATATCGCTACCGCGCTCATCGGTTACGCCAACCTGCTTCTCATGCATTGCCCGGAAGAAAGCCAGATGAGGCACTTCGCTGGACAGATTCTCGTAACCTCCGAGCGCGCCGCCGACCTGGTAAAGAAGATTCTGGCGTTTGGAAGAAAAAAGGTTTTCAATCTGGAACAGGTTGATATTGCCAGGCTTGTCGTAGGCCTGAGAGATTTCCTGGAAAGGGTCATCGGAGAGGAAATAAAGATTACGACCGAGTTCCACGATGAGGATCTCTATGTAACCGCGGACTGTGGCCAGATGGAACAGGCCCTGATGAACCTGGTTACCAATGCGAAAGACGCCATGCCGGACGGCGGGCTGATCTCCATATCCACTTCCCGGAAAGCGCTTGACTTAAATTTTATCGAAACCCATGGTTTTGGAGAGGAAGGTACGTATGCGTGCATAACCCTGTCCGATACGGGAACCGGCATGGAACAGTCTACCATGAAGAGAATATTCGAGCCGTTCTACACGACAAAGGAGCCGGGGAAAGGGACTGGGCTCGGTTTGTCAATCGTATATGAAATTGTTAAGGGCCATCATGGGTTCATAACCGTGGACAGCGCGCCGGGCGAGGGAACGACCTTCAGGATCTATCTGCCGCTCAGCAAGGAACGGCACCATAAAATGGAGATACACGAGAACATTCCACGGTTTGGGGGCGCTGAGACCATCCTCCTGGCGGAGGATGACGAGATGGCGCGAAGATGTACCGCCAGTTTTCTCTCCGGTTTCGGCTACCGGATTATCGAGGCCGCTGACGGCGCCGAAGCTCTGAGGTTATTCGCGGAATTCAAGGATGAGCTGGACCTTTTGATCCTGGATGTGGTCCTGCCGTTGAAGGGCGGCCGGGAGGTCGCGGAAACGGCGCGCGGACAACGGTCGGACATCCGGGTCCTGTTCAACAGCGGGTACCCTCTGGATGTCCTTCAATACAAGGGTGTGCTTGACAAAGGGGTGAATTTCTTTTTAAAGCCCATGGATCCCCTTGGCCTGCTGAAAAAGGTGAGGGAGGTCCTGGATGAGTGACAGGGCTTGCAATCTCCGGTATGCCGACCGCCGGACGGTCATTTCCGCTTATCGGAGGGCCTTCACCGAGTCATAGACGTCCTTGATCACCAGGGCCGACACCTTGGCCATGACGCCGCTCATGGCGCGTGCAAGCCCTGCCGGGTCCGCCTCGGAAATCACTTCCGTGGAGCGGTACCTTTTCTGGAACACAAGACGTTTGGGCATATTCGCCTGCGAGAGGTCGAGCAGGTTGACGGAAAGGGTCAGGGCCGCGGAGCGGCCTTTACCCTCATCGACTTCCAGGAATTCCTCCAGACCGCCTTCCAGAACAAAGCGCGCGTCCTCGTAATCCCTTTGGGAAAAGACCGCGAGGAACAGCCCCGAGTTTCGCAGGTCCCGCAGCAGGTAGTCGCTTGTCATGTCGCCTGGATTGACCATCCAGCGGTTGCTGGCGTAGGTGTCCAGCTTGTAAGGCTCAGGCCGGTAGACCATGGCCATCGTATTGAAGGCCTTCGCGACGGAAAACCTTTCAACTTTTATCGTCTGTTCCAGTCGGGGCAATGCCTCGAATGAGGGGGAGGGGTATTCAAAGGTATAGAGGTTGACTACCACCGAAGGCTTTCCCCTTCCGATGCAGCCCGTCAGAAGAGACAGGATCACTATCGCCGCCATTGCCGCGGAGATAGCGTGAACGAGCCTTTCCGGCAGCCGGCTGGAATCTCCTCTTGAAGTTTGGTTCATTTTTTCACCTCTCAGTTGATGGTCATTGGCGGCGGACGGCTGGAGGAGCGCTGAAGATGAGGTCCGACGGAGTCGTGTTCAGTCTGTCCAGGAGACGCTGCAGCGAATCGGACGCCTGTTGCAGGTTTTCACTGGACACGCGCAATTCCGTTGTTATGGCTCTGCTTCTCCGATCAATTCCTTCAACCACCTTGTTGGCCTTTTCCCCGGTTTCGGCCAGTTTCATGGACTGCACCTCGCTCTTTATGGCGGCGAGAAGGCTTTTCGCCTCCACCAGCGAGTTCTTTGTCTCCGAGAGTATCCCCTCTATTTTCCCCTCGGCGATTATTCCGTCAATCCTGCCCACCGCCCTGTCCATGCCCGAGGACATGGATTCCAGGCTTGAAATGATGTTTTTCGTCTTTTTCCCCGACAGCAGGTTTTCGGTGGCCTTGCCGGCGGATTTGAACTGGTTGGAAAGGCCTTCGAAATCGATCTTCTTGATGTTCTGCAGCACCTCGTCTACGCCGGTGAGTATCTGCTTAAGCTCCGATGGACGGGAGGGGATGATGGGATATTCAGCGGCAAAGCTGATATGGGGAGAAAGATCGGGGTCTTCGGGTTTTTTCCGGTCCAGTTCAATAAAGACGATACCGGTTATCCCGGCGGTTTTCAGCTGCGCCACCGTATTCTGCTGAAGGTCTCCTTCCAGCTTGACCTTCATCACCACCTCCACCAGCTTATAGTCCGGGGCCACCCGGATCCTTTCCACCCTTCCCACGTCCACGCCCCGGTATTTCACGCTTGAGTCCATCTGGAGGCCTTGGACCGATTCGTCGAAAAAGGTGACATAGGTGGAGCCTTTCTGGAAGTACTTTGAAGCGCCGATCCAGACGATGAGCCCCACTCCGATGATGATGCCGATCAATACAAACAGTCCGATAAAGAATTTGGAGGTTTTCCCCGTCATGTCTATGCTCCCCTGGTTTCCCCTCCAGTGGGAATCCTGTTGAAAAAGTTTGTGACCCGCGCGTCAGTGGATGAAGCCTTCAGCTCATGGGGGGGGCCTATGGCGATGATTCCTTTTGCGTCCCTGTCCAGCATAACGACCCGGTGCGCGATGGAGAAGATGGAATCCAGTTCATGGGTGACGACAACCATTGTGGTTCCAAGTCCGGTGTTGATCTGTTTCATGAGGATATCCAGCTCAGCGGACGTAACGGGATCGAGTCCGGCCGATGGTTCGTCAAAGAAAAGAACCGTGGGATCGAGAGCCATGGCCCGTGCGAGGCCGGCTCGTTTTTTCATCCCGCCCGAGAGTTCCGACGGGAGGAGGTTCTCGAATCCCGCGAGGCTGACCATGGAGAGCTTCATGCTCACAATGCGGTCTATGACCTCCCTGGACAGATCGGTATATTCTTCAAGGGGCAGCGAGACATTTTCGGCAAGGGTCATGGAACCGAACAGGGCGCCGGACTGGAACAGGACGCCGATGTTTCGTCGTATTTCCTCCAGCTCCCTTTCATTCCCCGCCGCCACATCAATCCCGTTTATGAGGACCCGTCCGGCCGCCGGCTTGTAAAGACCGAACATGTGCTTGAGCAAGGTTGATTTTCCGCAGCCGCTCCCCCCGAGAATGACGAGTATCTCGCCTTTCTCTACGTGGAAACTGACATCCCGGAAAATAAGCTTTTCACCGTAGCGCGCGGTCAGGTTTTCAACGACGATGATGGGGGCGTCTTGTCGTTCGTTCACTTAAACAGTCCTCCGGCTCTGTCGCCGCTGTGGAGCAGGCATGATGTCGTTCAGCGGATGTAGTAGAGAATAATGGCGAAAAGGGAGTCCGCGACGATAATCAGGAAAAGGCCCGCTACAACCGCCGAAGTGGTGAATTTCCCGACCGCCTCGGCGCCGCCCCGGACGCAGAAACCGCGCTGGCATCCGATTCCCGCGATCAGTATGGCAAAGACGACTGCCTTTATCATGCTGGATACGACATCGAAGATGCTGATGCTCTTTATGGTCTGCTGCACATATGTATAAACAGTGAGGTCGAAACCCAGAACCCCAACCACCATTCCTCCCAGGATGCCGAACAGGTCGGAATAGAGCGTCAGAAGAGGAACCACGAACATTGCCGCGAGGACCTTGGGCAGGGCAAGAAAACGTGTGGGGTTGAAGCCCATGGTAATCAGCGCGTCCACTTCCTCGTTGACCATCATCGTTCCAATTTCCGCCGCAAAGGCGGACCCGGAGCGTCCCGCTATGATGATCGCGGTCATGATGGGTCCCAGTTCCCTGACCATGCCGAAACCCACCAGAGAAGCGACATAGAGGTTGGCGCCGAACTGCTTCAGTTGCAGTGACGACATGAATGCGATGATCAGTCCCAGAAGAAAACTCAGCAGCGCGACGATGGGAAGACCGTCGAGGCCGGCCCTTCTGACGTAGAAGACAAAGTCGGACCAGCGTATGGAACCGGGGTGACGGAGGGCCTGAAAGAGGGTCACCAGGAGATCGCCGAGAAAGGTCATCAGGTTGGCAAAATCCCTGATAACCAACATGCTGGTTTCTCCGACCTGTTCCAGGAAGCTGGAATCCCCTTTCCTGGCGGCCGTGGCATCAGTTCCCTTGAGGGTGCGGCCGACAAGGGTCAGGATTCCGCTGGCTTCCTTGCTTGCATTGCTGAAGACGAATGGGATGGAGCGTTTTTCCGCATATTGTTCCATCTCCTTCAGAAGAAGGACTCCCGCGCTGTCAAGGTATTCCACGCCCCCCAGATCAACGGTAAGCCGCGAGGGATTCAATGTTTTCTTGAGGGATTGGAATTCCTCCGCGATGGAATTCATGGTCATCAGTGACAACCTGCCCGCTACGTTTAGCACAATACCGCCATCGTCTTCCTGGTTGGCGAGTATGGAGCAGCGGGAAATGTCTTCGGGTTTCATAGTCATAACCCTGCGTCCGGTTTGGGGGGGAATGTGAATGAGATGAATTCGTTATCGGATACCCCTGTCTGGTGCAGCTGGTCAGCGTCGATTCCTATGATCAGTATTCCCGCGAGCCTGTTCCGGTGGAGAATGGGGGAGCACACGATCAGCACCTTCTCGCCTCCCTGAAGGTAAAGGCTTGATGTTACCGGCTTGTGTTTGTGCGCTACCAGCGAAACAGCTTGATAATTGCCGTAATTCCGCAATGGAGGCAGACCCCTTTGGGCCGTAGCCGCCACCATGGCGCCGTGCTTGTCCAGCACGGTTATGGAGTAGTTATCGATAACGGGCTTTTTTTCACCCGGCGCATGTAGTTTCTCAAGGGCGGCGTCGACCTGCTCTTTGTCCCCTTTCGACATCGGTTGAGCCAGGGCCGCGGAATACACGTCTATCATGGTCTGCAATTCGTCACGCAAGTCAAGGGCAGCCTTGCCGAAAGCCGGTTTTTCGGAATGGCATGCGGACGAAAAAAACATCATCAGGACCATCAGGAGAAAAGGTCCGTGAAACGCTGCAAGCCGGGACTTCTTTGCAAACGGAATTTTCGAGGTTCTGATTAGCATTGGCTGGATTTATCTCCGGGAGTAGCGTTCTTCATCGCGGATGAAAATTTCATGTTCCATGAGGTGAAACAGGTTTTGTGCGGATTACCTGGAAGTCTCGTGATGCAGGCAGTGACGGGTTGAATGTCGCGCCCTGCTTGTCGCCGAGAGTATAACAGCCACCCCTTCTTTTACAAAGACAATTTCGCCCGTGTTGTTTCACGGCCTGTCGCGCCTGATTTGACGATCCCGCCGCGGTGGTCTATCTTGAGGTCTTCGCGCCGGAATCGCTCTCGATGTTATCTCCGTAGATGATGTTCTGGTGATCGAGCATGAGCTTTGGCCTGTCGATCAATAATTCCGGCTGTTCGATAAGAAGACGGGGGCTGGAAGGTTCCGTCAGGATTTCGCGCTCTTCCTCTCCCCTCAGGTATTTTTGAACGGCCAGATTATGTTCCTCCAGGGTCTCGGAAAAGTAATGGGTTCCGTCCATCTTGGCGACGAAGTAGAGATAGTTCGTCCTGGTTGGATTCAGAACGGCCTCGATGGCGGCAATGCTGGGGTTTCCAATGGGACCCGGCGGGAGCCCCTTGATGCGGTATGTATTAAAGGGGGTGTCGCGCAGTATGTCTCTTTTGGTTATCCTGCCCGCAAAGGCGCGAACGCCGTAAACGGAAGTGGGGTCGCTCTGCAACGGCATCTTTATCCTGAGCCGGTTATGGAATACAGAGGAGATGACGGGCATTTCAGAAGACAAGACGGCTTCCTTTTCAATCATCGAGGCAAGGATCAGGACCTGAAGCTGGCCAAGGCCGAGGGCGCGCGCCTTCTCGGCGAGGCGGCTTCCGTACCTGGAGCGGAATCGCGACACCATCTCCCTGATTAGCGCGGTTTCATCGGATTGAGGTTTTATGGTGTAGGTGGACGGCCACAGATATCCTTCAACGCTCTTTGCGGGTATATCCAGTTCCGCGAGGAGGGATGGATTGAAACACTGGCGAAGAAAGGAATCCCTGTTGAATATCCTTCGGCCGTGGAGCAGCTCGGCAATCTGGTAGATGGAGTACCCCTCCGGCACGGTGAAGCGCAATTCGTAGACTTCGCCTGTTTCAAGCATCCTGAGGATCTGTTTCGGGGTCATGGCGTCGGTAAAGCGGTATGTGCCGGCCTTTGCCTTTACATCGGCGTGTTCAATCCTGGCCAGCATATTGAAGAGTGAACTGCTGGTAATGATGCCCGCTTTGGCCAGCTCTTCGGATATGGTTTTCATGGAGGAGCCGGAAGCGAAATCGACAACCTTTACGACCTTGCCTTTTCCCGGCGGGGATTGGACGTAGTTGCGGTACAAAAGGAGGGGAAGCAGTATAATCAGGAGCGTTCCCGCCGCAACCAGGACCGCTGACTTTCGTTTTGCGAGAAGTCTCTTGACCTTACGGACGCCGCGGAGGTAGTGACGCAGCAGTTTTAACCGTAATTTTCGTGACATGGCGATGTATTTGTAGGGGATATTCTTTCTCCTGTCAAGACGGAAACCCGTTGCTTGACACAGGGTGGCTTTGTTGCTACAAAGTGTCCAGAGCAGTTGGTGGAAAATTTACCGGCTACGGAAAACAAGAGGTGAGAACGTGGATCTGAACAGCCTTGATGAAATCCTGGAGTTTGCGCTTGAAAGAGAGGACGCCGCATACCGCCTCTATCTGAACGCGGCCAAGAAGACGGCCAATCCTTCAGCAAGGAAGATATTCGAAGAGTTGGCGGAGCAGGAAGCCGGCCACAAGAGGCTTATCCTGAAACTGGACAAGGAAAAGATAGCGGGCTATACATTCGTCAATGTTCCGGATCTGGGCATCAGCGAATACCTGGTGGACCTCCCCTATGACGAGTCGATGACCTATCAGGAAATACTTGTCCTTGCCATGAAGAGTGAGGAGAAGGCATGTCGGTTCTACCAGGAAGCCGTTAAGATGACCGATGATCCCGAACTAAAGAAGTTGCTGGACATGCTTGCCAATGAGGAGAGAAAACACAAATATCGTCTTGAGTCGCTCTATGAGGAGAAGGTTCTGACGGAGATGTGACTAAATAACCTAAAAACGGCATTTCAACCACAGGGTCACAGAGGGCACAGAGATATAATAGCGAAAAAATGAACTACCAGACTCACCATAAAGGTGACGATTGCATTATCTTTGTTTTGGAGTAACTACTTGAAAAGTATACAAAAATCCTCTGTGTCTCTGTGGTAATTGCTTTTTTTAGGTATAAAACAAAAGGATATGGAAAAGGGCCTGAAAAGGCCCTTTTTTATGCCCTGAATCTGTTTTCCGTTCCATTAAGCAGTCGCCTGATATTCTCCCGATGCTTGACGACAATGATAGCCGCGATGCAGAAAGACATTGCCACGATCATCGGCTTACGGTCGATAATCGCCGTAAAGGCCGGCATGGCCGCCGCTGCCGTTATGGATGCAAGGGAAACGTATCTCCACGGTACAAGCACGATGATAAAAACTCCCAGTGAGGCGAGAACCGATAGGGGCGAGGCCGCGAGAAAGACCCCAAGGGCGGTCGCAACCCCTTTCCCTCCCTTGAAACGGAGAAAAAGGGGAAAGACATGGCCCAGAAACGCGGCAATCCCTACAGCCGCAATCCAGTGGTCGGGTTGCTGGAGAGCCTTCGCGGCCAGGACCGGAATCAACCCCTTCAGGCAGTCGCCGATCAGTGTCAGGATGCCTATCTTGCGGCCCAGGGTCCGGTAGACGTTGGTTGCGCCGATGTTTCCGCTTCCCTTTGTGCGGATATCCACACCCCCGAAGGCCCGGGCCAGGAGAAGCCCGGTTGGTATTGAGCCGAGCAGGTATGCGCACAGGGTCAGCATTAATTCCTGAAGGGGCATTTTTCACTCCATTGTCGTGTCATTGTGGAATCAATCCATTGAGCGCCAAAGGGAAAATCCGGTAAAGGCGTAAACGGTGGCAAGGAAGGGTAGCCTGAGTAATCTCTTGCTATCTGGTGGAGAAACGCCTGTCTCCCCGGGCGGAAAAGATGGTCAGGGCAACGCCGAGAAAGATGACGTCGCGCCCGATAGCCGTCCACGCGCTGGTCTTGTCGCCTCCCTGGCGGAAGCACCCGCAATCGATATCCAGTCCGCGGATGATGGTTGATGCCAGCAGTATGATGAACATGGCGTTCATGGCGGCGATCAGCCCTGATGAGGCCTTGATCCGGCAACCGGTGATCAGGAGGATTCCGCAGAGGGCCTCAACCCATGGTATGGTTGAGGCGACCAGATAGTTGAGGAAATAGGGAAGGACTCTGTAGGCAGCCACCGATGAGGCAAAGGCTTTCGGGTCACTAATTTTTAAAACTCCGGCATAAAGAAATACCAGTCCGAGGCCGATCCGGAGAGCTAACAGGATATATCGCCTTGTTTCCGGCTTCATGGCGCTGCTCCTTCAATGGGCAGGCCGGCGTCTTTCCATTCAGGATATCCACCTTCATAGATGAGTATCCGCCCATACCCGTGGGCTGTAAGTTTTTCACCCAGCATATTGCTGTCCCGGCAGCCGTAGCCGCTGCAGTAAATTACCAGTTGCGAATGGACGGGCGTCGTTGCCAGGAAGGTTTTCAGCCGTGCTTCGAACTCGCCGACGGGCAATGAAAGAGCTCCCTTGATATGGCCCTCGGAGAATGCGCTCCCTTCCCTTGCGTCTATAATGATGGCTTCATTCCTTTCAAGCAGTTCCCGCACCTGCGCGAGAGGGGCCGGATTCATGCTTGCGCTATCGGCAGCCACGGTGACCGGTCCGGCCTCGGTACTGGAAATGGTCCCGGTTGCCGCATCGCGCAGCAGGCGGAAGTTGAAGGCTATTCCCGCTGCCACGCCGATGAGGACGATAACGGCCATTTCTATAAGCAGTTTTTTGTGGTGTTTTTTCATGGTGTAAGAATCTTTATGCCCAAGAACGCAGGCGGGACGGAGTTCCGCTTCCCGGGGAACGGTTCGGCGTAATAGCCCCGTTTCCGAGGGTGAAACCGGTCATGGTTCATTAAGCACGCACTGTTTGTCATCCTTGTTGCAGTAGCGAACGACATTAACTGCTTGCGTGGTGATCAGGCCTCCGCCCATCATCTCATCAATCTTCGGCATGGCCTTGTCGAGTTTTTCCTTGCTGGCTACTACCTCCACGACGATGGGGAGGTCGGCGGAGAGGCGCAGGATCCTGTCCGTATGATAGACGCTGTGGGCGCCGAATCCCGCGACCCCTCTGAGGACCGTCGCTCCGGCGAAGCCTTCCGCGATAAGAAAGTCAATGAGGGCTTCGTACAAGGGCTTTCGCCCGAATTTATCGTTTTCGCCGATGAAAATGCGCATCAGCACCTTTTCTCCGAAAAATTTTGGCATCGGGACCTCCTCTACAGGTAACGGGCGGTTGTAATTCCCATCCAGGTAAACAGCAGACAGACAAGAACACTCAGGATCACGTTGGCGGTAGCCGTTATGAAGTCCCCTTCCTCCAGCAGGCGGAAGGTTTCGTAACTGAAGGTGGAAAAGGTGGTCAGGCCTCCCAGGAAGCCGACGGTGATGCCCATGCGCAATGTGGGGGGGATAAGGGCGCTGCGTATGCCGAACTCCATGAGGAGGCCGATGATGAAGGCGCCCAGGATATTGACGACAAATGTTCCGTACGGGAAACTTCGGCCGAGGGCCGCGTAGACCCACCCGGAAACAAGATAGCGGGTCAGGCATCCGAAGGCGCCGCAGACCGCGACCGCAAGAGCGATTTCCATCTTTTCCTCCAAAGGTTGAACCGGATGATTCGTATGGAAAGCAGTTGGCCGCCCGGTCGTTCAATACCGGCGTTCCCTGCTCGATGAACGGCCACAACCTAGCGTGAAAATGAAATTATGTCAAGGAATGGGACAAGATTAGGATTTGAGTCATGCTGTCTGGAAAAGCGCGTTAGCTGGTCAACCCTTCGGGAGACTCTGTCGGTACAACAACGGTTGACCGGTTTTTTTGTTGGAGAGTCTGGTTTCCAGCATATAGAGCATGGCTGGCATAACCATCGTCATGTGGTGGTGAAATAAGCCTGGGAATGGCAAGCTTTCCGTCGTATAAGATTGACAGTGCCGGCGAACTGTTTGTCACGGCAGATGATGCCTGGTTGAATTCCAAAAAATGGCCGCAACCGGGTTGCGGCGATCTCCCGAAGTTGCGACAGTAATTTCCAATCCTGTACCGTTCCACCAGGCTGAAAAATTATTATTTCCTCACAAGATACCCCCCCAAGATTTCCCCGTGGCAGGGTTTTCCCTACCGCAAACCTTCATAAAGACACATCTTGTTAGTTTCGCTCGTCTGACAATAATTAAAAACATCAGCTCACCCCAAATATCAGTACATGTTTGGGACATAAACAGGTTCATGAAGAAAATCGGAAACCGCCCGAATATTTGTTCTCGATGCTTTCTGCTGTGGGTTGATTCAATGGATAAAGATCAAGAGTATTTCCTTGGGACATGGGAGGTTAGTGGTCGAGTTAGCAGGAATAAATAAGGTCATGACTGAAAAATCATTGGAGGTACGGCACATGAAAACATTCATGAACATGAAGATTGGCACGCGTCTCGGTATCGGTTTCGGCCTGATTTTGGCGCTGTTGCTTCTCATGGGTGCGATTGGCATCGGCAGCATGAAAAAAATCAATCAGAATCTGGAGCAAATAGTGAAAGAGGATTATGGCAAGATTCAACTGGCGAACGGCATTAATGCCCATGTGGTTTCTCTGGGGGAAAAGTTCGGGCTGATGACGATGGCCGATCAGTCCGCAAGGGGCGCAATAAAGCAGGATGTCGACAAAATCAGGGCCGAATATAAAGAGTTGATGAACAAGCTGGAGCAACGGGAAACGTCCGATAAGGGCAAGGAATTGATTGCCGCCGCCAAGCTCTCGCTGGAGAACGGCAAAATAGCAAACAACAAAGTTGTGGAATTGAGTCTTGCGGGAAGGGCCGCCGAAGCCCAAACTCATTTCAACAGTGTGTTTTATCCGCTGCATTTGAAGGCCAAAAACGCCTTTAATGCCATCGTTGATTATCAGGAAAAGCTGATGGCAACCAGCCATGCTGAAGCAACCGCGGCGTTCAGGAGTTCTTTGCTTATAACTATTGCTATCATCATCGCAGCGGTTCTGGCCGGAATTATTACCAGCTATTACATTACCAAGAGTATTACCCGTCCCATTTCCGATGCCGTCAAGATTGCCAATGCCTTGGCCGACGGGGATCTGGCCGTAGACGCCCAGGCAAAGAGCAGGGATGAAATGGGGCAGTTGATGGAGCACCTGCGGAAGATGGTTCACAATCTGCGTGACATGATTGCCACGACGGTGGAAATTTCATCCGGCATAGCGGCAGCTTCCAACCAGCTTCACTCCACTTCTACCCAGATTGCAACCGGCGCGGAAGAAGTTTCGTACCAGGCCAACACCGTGGCCACCGCGAGCGAAGAGATGTCCGCGACGAGCATCGACATTGCCCGGAACTGTTCCATGGCGGCGGATGCCTCGCGCCAGACCATTGATTCGGCCAACGCCGGCGCCCATGTGGTGAACGAAACCAGTAACGGCATGAATATCATCGTCGACCGTGTACGCCATACTTCCAAAACCATCGAAACCTTGGGAGTTCGATCCGATCAGATCGGAGAAATCGTCGGCACCATTGAGGATATCGCTGACCAGACAAATCTGTTGGCCCTTAACGCAGCTATTGAAGCCGCAAGAGCCGGTGAGCAGGGAAGAGGATTCGCGGTTGTCGCTGACGAGGTTCGGGCGCTGGCGGAACGGACCACCAAGGCAACCCACGAGATCGGTGAAATGATCAAGGCTATCCAGAGGGACACTCATGAAGCCGTGAAGGCCATGGATGAGGGGGTTCGTGAAGTTGAAAAGGGCGCCGAATCTTCGCGGAAATCAGGCCTGGCACTGGAGGAGATTCTGGAACGCATCAACGAAGTCACCATGCAGGTGAACCAGATTGCTACCGCCGCGGAGGAACAGACTGCAACCACCGGCGAGGTCACCAGCAACATCCAGCAGATCAACGAAGTGGTTCATATTACTGCCCAAGGGGCGGAAGAAACGGCCAAGGCGGCCGCCCAACTGGCCGGACAGGCGCAACAACTGCAGACTCTCGTTGGCCGATTCCGGATATAACCAAAAGAACTGACTTTATTCACGGCATCCACGCGCCATGGTATCAGAAAGAATGGAAGCGACACTATGAAGAAATCCCGAGAACTTCTGGATAACCGTGGTTTTACACTGAATTTCAAAAGCAAAAGGATAACCGAACTGGAAGGCAGGATAAACGCGGAAATTTATCCTCGCAATTCCGCCCCATCCCTTATTCAGGGTAGGGTTTTCCTACCATACATTCATAAAAACGCATCTTGTCTATTCCGCCGATCAGGCAGTTAATATCATTAAAAATACAATGAGCTGACGGGGGTCTGCAAAATGAAAAAGACTCAGGCTGAAAAACCGTTCTCGATACTCTATGTGGAAGACGAACATCTAACGCGCGTTATGGTCGCCACAGTATTGTCCCTGCGTTATCCCGGTGTCCACATCGACACCGCGGACAACGGCGCCGCGGGGCTCGACCGGTTCATGAAGTTTCATCATGACCTGATCATAACCGATAACAGGATGCCACACATGAGCGGGTTACGGATGGTTTCGCTAATCCGGGTCATCAGCCCCCGTGCGCCCGTGATTTTTTTGACGGCCAGTATATCTGAAAACGGTTTACAGGATATTCCACCCAAGGAATGCACGTTTTTGTTGCTGAAACCGTTCCAGTTTCACGAATTGTTCTGTCTTATCGATAGATACACAAAACAGCTTTATTTTCTAAAAACCAGATCAGGGACTTTTTCATAGCGCCTTTAAGGCAATAATTGGAGATGCCCAGATGAAATCGATATCCGCCAAAGAAGATTTATCAGCTCAGGATATCACCGTGCGCAAAAAGATCGAGGCAAGAGCGCTACGGGAAAGTGATGATAATTTTCGTCTGTTGACTGAAATCTCGCCCAACGCCATCTTTATCATCCAGGAAGAACGAATTGTGTACGTAAATTCCGTGGTAATCGGGTGTTACGGATATACGAGAGAAGAGATGATCGGCGCTGAATTCTGGAGGTTCGTGCATGAACATTATCAGGATATCGCCAGAAAAAGGGGGAACGAAGGCCAGAAAGGGGCGCCACCTTCATGCGGCAATGAATATAAGATAGTTACTAAAGACGGAAGTAGCAGGTGGGTGTTGGCAACCAGCGCATCCATGGAATACCTGGGCGACCCTGCCCTGATCGTCTCTCTACTGGATATTACGGAAACAAAACGGGCCGAAGAGGCCCTGCGGGAAAGCGAGGCCAGGCTGAGGCTGGCCATGGACTTGTCGAGTCTCGTGCAATGGGAATATGACGCCATAACCGAAATGTTCTGTTTTGACGAACATTTCTATTCCCTGTACGGAACCAGCGCCGAACGGGAAAGCGGTTTCTTCATGTTAACGAAAACCTATCTTCGGAAGTTCGTTCATCCGGATGATATTCCTGACGTGAAAAAAGCCATACAACGCTCGCTGACGAATGTCGCCGGAAGCCCTGTTTGCCAGATTGAGCACCGGATAATACGTGCCGATGGAGAGGAAAGGCATATTTCCGTCCGTTGGGAAGAAATACGCGATTATAAGGGACGGCTCGTCAGAATACGCGGCGCCAACCAGGACATAACCGAGCGTAAGCATTCGGAACAGGAAAGGAAAACGCTTGAGAACCAACTCCATCAGTCGCGGAAAATGGAGGCCATCGGCCAACTGGTCGGCGGCGTCGCCCATGATTTCAACAATATCCTTACGGCAATCATGGGATTTGCGGAAGTCATGGGCATGCGGTTGGGCCGGGAAAATCCTCTTCAGCATCATGTAAGCCAGATTCTGGCCGCTTCGGGCAAAGCGGTGGATCTTGTCAATGGTCTTCTGGCCTTCAGCCGGAAACAGATTCTCAATAAAAGAGCCTGCAATGTGTCTGAAATTATTTACGGCATCAAAAAGTTGCTGCAACGGCTGGTCCCGGAAGACATCAGTTTTGAGATAAAATGTTTAGATCCGCACATGGTGATCATGGCGGACAGAGGACAGATCGAACAGGTTCTCATGAATCTGGTGACCAACGCCCGTGACGCCATGCCAATCGGGGGTGTTCTGACGATTGAAGCGGGACCATATGCCATTGACGAAGATTGTATACGAGAACATAGCGTAGGATCTCCCGGAACATATGCCAGGCTCACTGTCAATGACACCGGCTACGGCATGAATAACGAAACCCGGAAACGAATTTTCGAGCCGTTCTTTACCACCAAGAAAGTCGGCAAGGGAACGGGGCTCGGTCTCTCCATAATCTACGGAATTATCAAACAGCACAACGGATTCATCACGGTCGACAGCTCACCAGGGAATGGTTCATCATTCAACCTGTTCCTTCCGCTTGCGGAGGATAGAGTGTGTGAACAGGCCGTTGAAAAGCCGGACGCAGCAATACCACGTGGCGCCGAAACAATACTTCTCGTAGAAGACGATGAGATGATACGCGAATTGAACAGGATTGTCCTAGAGGATGCCGGATATTCGGTCATCGAAGCCGTAGACGGCCGTGACGCCTTCGAAAAACTGCAAAGCAACCGCACTTCAATAGATATACTTGTCACCGATGTGGTCATGCCGAATATGGACGGGAAGAAATTGTATGAAGAATACAGGAAAATACAACCGGACATGAAAGTACTGTTCATGAGTGGACATGCCGGCGATATTCTCGACGGCAAAGGTATTGCGAGCGATTGTGCGAATTTTATGAAAAAACCGGTTATGCCCTCGGAATTACTTAGGAAGCTGAGGGAAATACTGGACAGAGGGGCAATCTCATGATCTGGATAACGCCAGGTGTGCTTTCGACAACGATTCCGTATGATAAATGATAAACTTCTTCGAAAACGATAGTTTCGAATCATTTCCGTTGCCGGCGTCGGAGGTTCGCGTTTCGGTGAGGTAGTCTGAAGGGGCGCATGATTGAATATTCTTTTGAACAACTGATCGATGTCGAACAACTCAGACAAATGCTGGAGGCCCATCACCTTCTTTCCGGCATGGCCTACGGTCTTTACGACAACAACGGCAAAGCTATCGCTTCCTCTGGCTGGCAGGAGATCTGTTTGCGTTTTCACAGAGCTAATCCGGTCTGTGCCGAACGTTGCCGCAAAAGCAAAGCGCATATCAGGGCGATGCCGCGAAAGACGGGGAATGATATTCTCGAATGCCGCTGCGCAAACGGGATGATCAACGCGGCCATGCCGGTCATCATCGAAGACCGGCATCTGGCGACCTTTTTCACCGGTCAGTTCTTTTACGCTGACGATCCACCGGATCAGACGTTTTTTCTCGACCAGGCCCGTAAATCCGGTTTCGATCCGGACGACTACCTTGAGGCTCTGGCGCGTGTTCCGCTCCTCAGCCGCGAACATGTTCTCAACAATCTGAAATTCCTGCACTCCATGGCGCGGTTCATGGCGGAAGCGGGGTTGCGGAATGTCCGGCTCGGCCTTGCGCTCGCCAGCGAAAGGGAACAAAACAGGCTGATCGAGGAATGGCACGCCATATTCGGTTTCGCCCTCGATCTGTTTCGCGAAGCTGCGTTTGTGGTAGACGGAAACGGACGTTTTCAGTACGTCAACCGGGAGGCCTGCCGCTCCCTGGGATACAGCAGGGCCGAACTGACCGGCATGACCGTTCCAGATATCGATCCGGACTTCACCGGTGAAACGGCATTCCAAAACGTCAAGCGCCTCCTCGAAGATGGCGCCCAAACATTCGAAACCCGTCACCGCGCCAAAGACGGGCGCATCTTTCCGGTGGAGATCACTTCCGCGTTGTTCGAACACAAAGGCGTCACATACAACCTGTCGCTGGCGCGGAATATCAGCGAGCGCAAACGGGTGGAGGAACAGGTTCAGCGCACTAGGGAAATTTTCCTCGATACCCTGTTTGACACCATTCCCATTCCCATTTATTGCAAAGACATGGAGGCGAGATATCTCGGGTGCAACAGGGCTTTCGAGGATTTCTTCGGCGAATCGAAAGAGCGCCTGATCGGCAAGTCCGTTTATGACATCACCCCTCCCGAACTGGCGGACATCTACCGGAGTCAGGACACGGCGCTCTTCGCACAGGGCGGAACCCAGCAGTTCGAGTCTTCAGTGAGGAATACAAGGGGCGAGGTGCGCAACGTACTGTTTAACAAGGCGGTTTTTGCCGATCATGACGGCAACCCGCGCGGATTGATCGGCGCAATCGTGGATATTACCGAACACAAAATGACGGAGCAGCGGTTGAAGGAGGCGCTGGCATTCTCCGAGGGAGTTATCAACGCTATTCCCGATCCCCTGTTCGAGATGGACGGGGATGGCGGGTATTTGAATGTCTGGACACAGAAACCGGAATTGCTGGCGGTTCCAAAAGAAAAGCTGCTGGGCAGGACCGTGTTCGACGTACTTTCACCGGAAGCCGCCACAATTGCGATAGCCGGTATTCGCGAGGCCGAGGAGAAAGGACTTTCATTCGGCAATATCCTGCGTATCGATCTGCCGCAAGGTACGCGCTGGTTTGAACAATCGATTTCCCGGAAACCGGGTGGTGGTCCTTCCGATGCCCGCTTTCTGACTTTGTCGCGCGACGTAACCAACCGAATCCGGATGGAAACCGAACTGAAGGAGAGCGAGGCTCGATACCGCAGTAGCAGCAATCTGCTTCAATCCATCCTGGAAAGCGCTTCCAGCGTGAGCGTCTACGCTCTCGACCGGGAATACCGCTATCTTGCCTTCAACCGGAGACACAGACAGGGAATGAACTATCTGTGGGGAGGGGATATCGCCGTTGGCATGAACCTGCTCGATGCCGTCGCCAACGATGAATACCGGGAAAAAATCCGCACGGTCTTCGATGAAGTGCTGACCGGCCGCTGCCTTTCCATCGAAACCCGGTTTGTCATAGTGAAGGATGGCCGGGAGACGCCGGAATACTATGAAAACCATGCTTCTCCGATCTTCAATGACGAGGGGAATGTTGTCGGGCTGACATTTTTCGCCATCAACATCACCGACCGTAAACGGATGGAGAAAATGCTGTATCAACGCGAACGGGAATTCCGCACCCTGGTGGAAAATTCTCCCGATATCATCGTACGCTACGGGAGTGATCTCCGCCGTCAGTATGTCAACCCCGCCTTTGCCGCCATGATCGAGGGTGGAACGGCGGCGCTGCTTGGCAGAACTCCTTCGGAATATCCCGCCCATTCCGATGCCGCCATTTTTGAACGGAAACTGGGAGAAGTGTTCGCACGCGGAAGAACCCTCGAATACGAGGTAAATTGGAAGAACGGGAATGGCAGTGAGATCTGCAACCTGTTCATTCTGACTCCGGAATTCGGCGAAGATGGCGTGGTGGAAAGCGTTCTTGGCGTCGGCCGTGATATCACCGAATTGCGGCGTTCATCGAATATACTGTTGGAGAAACAGCAACGTCTGGCGGAGTTGTCCATTGAATTGTCCATGGCCGAAGAACGGGAACGCCGCCGCATTGCCACAAGCCTGCACGACATCATCGGCCAGGACCTGGCGCTTGCCCGGATCAAGCTGGGCCTTCTCTCTAAAAAACTGCATGCGAATGAAGACCGCGAACTGCTCAAAAGCGCACATAAACTCATGAACAGAGTGATCAAGGGCGTTCGTTCGCTGACCCACCTGATACATCCTCCCATTCTCCAAAGCTCCGGCTTGGAGGCGGCTATGCAATGGCTGGCGCGGCAGATGGGTGAGGAGTACGGTCTTGCGGTGGAATTCCGGGACGATCACCAAGACAAGCCCATCAGCCGTGAAATGCAGACCCACCTGTATTTCGCGGTCAGGGAACTGCTGATCAATGTGGTCAAGCATGCCGGGACGAATAGAGCATCGGTATCCCTGTTCCGTGAGAATGGGGCATATCACATCGTGGTGGAAGATTGGGGCGCGGGATTCATCGCGAATAACGGCATTGACAAAAAAGCTGAGTCCGATGGTTTCGGTCTGTTCAACATCCGCCGCAGAACAATGTATTTCGGCGGTATACTGAAAATTGATTCATCGCCAGGCAACGGCACGCGGGTGACGATCAAATTGCCGCTTGAAAGCGATGAGAACTGAATGCGAGCTTCACATCGCACGACTTTTCTGGCGCCTGGCTTGTCTCGGGAGGGTTTTCATGAAAATCAAAGTGTTATTGGTAGATGATCACAAAATCATGCGCGAGGGACTGTCCGCCATCCTGGAAATCGAGGATGACATCGACATCGTCGCCAGTGCCGGAACCGGGGAAGAGGCCATCAAAATGGCGCTAGAGCTCTCTCCCGATGTGGTGGTAATGGATCTGTCACTGCCGGATATGGGGGGCATGGAGGCCACCCGCAAAATTCTTGCCCGGCTTCCCCAGGTAAAAGTGCTCGTTCTTTCCATGCTGCTCGATCAGCACTGCGTATGTGACAGTCTGGAGTCCGGCGCCAGGGGATACCTGGTGAAAGACTGCGCGGCCGAAGAACTGGTTACGGCCATTCGTACGTTATACGATGGCAAACCGTATTTCTGCTCCGATGTTCAGGAAATATTGATTCGAAAAAACCTACCCGGCAATTCCAGTGAGACAGCGTCAGTTTCATTGACAAAACGGGAACGGGAGGTCCTGGTGATGACCGCACGAGGATTCAGCATCAAGGAAATCGCATTCGAACTGAAAATCAGCGACAAAATGGTCGAGGTCCATCGTTCAAAGATCAAGAAGAAACTTGGACTCGGTTCCATTGCCCAGCTCACGGTCTACGCCGTACGCGCCGGATTGATTACCCTGTTGGGAAAATAGCGCTACTTTGTCACATTGGCAAAGTAGCGCTAAAGAGTATGAAAGAATCGGTGCGCGAAGGCGTTTTCCGTGAATATGGAACGGGAGGATGTCCCATGAGAGAAGAGGCGAAATACTGGATAGACAGGCTGGGGCTTGTGCGTCATCCGGAGGGCGGATTCTACCGGGAAACCTATCGGTCGGAAGAAATGATAGGGGCCGCGGCCCTTCCCGAGAGATACGGCGAAGGAGAAAGGGCGCTTTCAACCGCCATCTTTTTTCTCCTGGAAGGAGGTGACTTCTCGGCGCTTCATCGTCTGCGTTCGGACGAGATATGGCATTTTTATACAGGAGAGCCGCTGTACGTTCATGAACTGGACGAAAATGGCGGGTATGTACGCCACCTGCTGGGAGGCGCCGGTGAAGGCGGGATGTTTCAGCTGGTAATCAAGGCTGGGAGATGGTTTGGCGCCTTGCTTCGAGATAACGAATCTTTCGCCCTGGTGGGATGCACGGTGGCGCCAGGCTTCGATTTCCGGGACTTCGAGATGGGAGATCGTCCGGATCTGCTGAGGCGGTTCCCGGAGCGAGAGAGCCTGATCCGGCAGTTAACCAGGGTCTCGGGGTGAATGGATTATCGGGGGGGATGCTCATTTCAGTCCGGTCGGGAGGCAGTCGCGCAGGGAGACCTCCATGGCGCCGGGGGGAGGGATGAGCCTGTTGAAGTATGGTATGGAAACGAAATCCCCGGATGGCTTTGGCGGCAGCATGGAACTGGCCTTGCTCACGAAGACGAGGTGTCTGATTCCGTACGCCGCCGCTGTTTTCAGGTTTGTTTCGCTGTCCTCGCCCAGAAGGGTCCGGTGGGGGTGGTATGGGATGCGTTCCCGCAATTTTCCCCAGAACGCCTCGTCTTCCTTGGGCAGTCCGACGTCGTGGGCCGAAACTATTCCGCTGAAATACGGGCCGAGACGGGTCTTTCGCATCTTCAGTTCCAGTGTCTTGCCGTGGGCGTTTGTCACCAGATAAACCGCCTTGCCGTTTTTGCGGACGAAAAGGAGGAATTCCGAGACAAAGGGGTGCACGGAGATGAGGTGCTCGACATCCCGTTTCAGGAGGGGGATGTCGAGTCCGAGGCGTGAAGACCAGTAATCCAGGTCGGTCCAGTTGAGGGTTTTTTCCTGGGAGTCGAAGAGCCGGAACAGTTTTCTCTTGGCCGCTTCCAGGGTGACGCGGTTTTTCCCGGCGTAGATCCGGGGAACGTGCTCCATCCAGAAGTGGTCGTCGAAATGGCGGTCCAGCAGGGTTCCGTCCATGTCCAGCAGCACCGTGTCTATGTCGGTCCAGTTCAGTATCATGATGTCCGGTGTTCGCGGAGGTACGTGTCGGTCACGATGGATAAGCCGCCGGGTTACAGCGCGTGTCGTTCAATGAACGCCCTTACCGCGGCCAGGTCCGCATCCAGAATGTCGCAGCGGGAGGGGAGTCCCTCGATCCCGGACAGGGAGGCCGGCCTTGCCGGCTGGCGCCCCGTGGCGGTGACAACGGCCTCGTCGAATTTGGCGGGATGGGCGGTTGCCAGGCAGATGAGCGGAAACCCGGAATCAACGTGATCCAGAGCCGCCTTAACCCCCACCGCGGTGTGCGGATCCAGGATATATCCGGTCCTTTCGTGGAAAGCAGCTATTGTTTCCAGGGTTTCGGCGCGATTCACCGATTGGGACAGGAAGTCGCCCCTGGCCGTATCCATCTCGGCTGGGGAAAACTCCATCCTTCCCGTTTCCGCGAAGCGGGCAAAGGCATTGCGGACCTTTTCCGGGTTTTCGCCGAAAAGATAGAAAAGGTACCTCTCGAAATTGGATGCGACCTGGATATCCATGGAAGGGGAGAGTGTAGGCGACACATCACCCAGCGAATAATCGCCGTTGTTTACGAATCTGGTGAGGATATTGTTTTCATTGGTGGCAAGAAGCAGGCGCCTGATGGGGAGGCCCATCCGTTTTGCCACGTAACCGGCGAAGATATCACCGAAATTCCCCGTGGGGACGGAGAAGATTACCTCTTCCGCCGGGCTTTCGGCGACACGGAAGTATGCATGAAAGTAATAGACTACCTGGGCCAGGACCCGTGCCCAGTTGATGGAATTCACCGCGCCCAGGGCATACTTTTCCTTGAAGTCCAGGTCGTTGAAAAGCGCCTTGACCATGTTCTGGCAGTCGTCGAAGGTACCCCGTACCGCGATATTGCGCACGTTGTCATCCAGCACGGTGGTCATCTGGAGGGCCTGCACCGGCGAGGTCTTGCCGTGTGGGTGAAGAATGAAGATGGCGATGTTTTCCTTGCCCCTCACTCCGTAAATCGCCGCGCTCCCCGTGTCGCCCGAGGTCGCTCCGACGATGTTCATCTTTCGTCCCTGCTCTTTGAGCAGATACTCGAACAGGTTACCCAGCAGTTGCAGCGCCACGTCCTTGAAGGCCAGGGTAGGTCCATGGAAAAGTTCCAGGATATGGACCCCTCCCTTGCGGGTTACAGGGGTGATTTCCTCGTGGTCAAAGGCGTCATAGGATCGGTCTATGAGACGCTTCAGGTCAGCGGGCGGTATATCGTCGCAGAAGAGGCTGATGATGCGGAATGCCAGCTCGCGGTAAGGGAGGTTCCGCCATGATTCGAGAGTCTCTTTGTCCGCGTGGGGTATCCTTTCCGGGAGCAGCAGACCTCCGTCGGTCGCCAGTCCCATCATGACGGCTTCTCTAAAGGATATGGGTTTGATGCCTCCCCTGGTGCTTATGTATTTCATTGGTTCGTGTTATTCCTTTCCATTGAGCTGAAGCCTGTTTTCCAGCGCTTCACGGGTAAACAGGCTTGAGAAGTCTAACAGTAAACGGCCGAAATGGGAAGGTTTTTAGCGCCATGCGGCTGTCGTTGTATTGAGATGGGGCATTCTTTCCGAGCCTTGCCATGGGCATGGAATTCTCCTCGGCCATCCTTTACACGGGGAACAGGGATAGGGTATGCTGTCTGGCCATACTATATGATGAATCTAAAAAGGCATTGAGGCATCCGGAGTGAAAGAAGCGTGACTTCAAGCGCCGAATCCGGGGTGTGAGGTTTTGATGGCAGCTCGTATCAGGATACTTTCCGAGAATCTTTCCAACAAGATTGCCGCCGGTGAGGTGGTCGAACGCCCTGCCTCCGTGGTGAAAGAGATGGTGGAGAATTCCCTGGATGCGGGCGCTTCCGAGATAGTGGTGGAAATCGAGTCAGGCGGGAAGCGTCTCATAAAGGTGAGCGATAACGGGTGCGGCATGTCGCGGGAAGATGCGCTGCTGGCTCTGGAGAGGCATGCCACCAGCAAGATTGTCACCGACGACGACCTGCTCTCCATTTCGACGCTGGGTTTCCGGGGAGAGGCCTTGCCTTCCATAGCTTCGGTTTCCCGTTTCACCCTGTCGTCGCGGGAAAAGGGGAGCGTCGAGGGAACGGAGATCTACGGAGAGGGAGGCGTGATCCGCCATGTCAAGGCGCGAGGAATGGCGGACGGGACGATTGTCGAGGTCAGAAACCTTTTCTTCAATACCCCCGCGAGGCTCAAGTTCATGAAGAGCCCCGAGACGGAGGCCGGGCATGTGGCTGACCACCTGACCCGTCTCGCCCTTTCCCGTCCGGACGTGCGCTTCGTATACCTCAATGACGGCAGGGTAGTGTTCCGGGCTCTGAAAAGCGACCTCCAGGAGAGGGCCTTGTCACTCCTTGGCCGGTCTATTGCCGCCCAGATATCTTCCGTTGACCGCGAGGATGGCGAGATGCGCCTGCACGGCCTGGCTGCTTGTCCGGAATGCAGCCGCTCCGTTGCCTCGCATCTGTATACCTTCGTGAACGGCAGGTTCGTCCGGGACAGGGTGTTTCAGCACGGGGTATTGCAGGCATACCGGAGATTTCTGGAAAGGGGACGCTATCCGGTCGCGGCCCTGTTTTTGTCGCTTCCGCCCGGCGATGTGGACGTTAATGTCCATCCCACCAAGCACGAGGTCCGTTTCCGGGAACAGTCCCGTGTCCACGACTTTATTACGTCAACCCTGGAAGGAATGCTTCATTCAACGCCGTGGAAAAGGAGTTCCGTCCCGGAAGCCGTTTCTCCTCGGGATACGGGTGAAACCGCGGTTGAAAAAAGGGTGTCGGAGGTTCGGGACTCCCTGGCTGCATATCAGGCCCGGACATCGGTCGCGGCGCCGCCTGCTCTGAAGGAAATACCGTTCCGCCGCGTTCCCGCCGCTGAAGATCAACCGGCGCAAATTACCGCGCCGCCGCCGGCCGCGGACCTTACAAGAAGCGATGAGGCGCAACCGGCGCCTGCCGCCGGTTTTTTTTCTTCTCTCTCGTTCATCGGCCAGTATGCGGGGGCATACCTTGTCTGTTCCGACGGGGAGGGTCTCGTGCTTGTCGATCAGCACGCGGCCCATGAGCGGGTTGCGTTCGAACGCTTCCGCCGGGAGTTTTCCGTGGGTTCGGTGGAGTCGCAGGGCCTCCTCTTCCCGGAGGTAATCGAGTTTTCCCACTCAGAATCCGCCGTGGTGGACGAACACCTTTCCCTTCTGCGAAAGCTCGGTTTCCATCTGGAGGATTTCGGGGGTACGGCGAGGGTTGTCCAGTCCGCGCCGCGCATGCTCGCGAAGCGGGATTTCGTCAGGGTGCTGCGCGATGTGGTGGAGGAGCTGTCCTTGCTGGGAAGGAGCCGCTCCTTTCTGGATATCCAGGAAGATATCCTGATGCGGATGGCCTGCCACAGTGTCGTAAGGGGAGTCCATCCCCTGTCCGGAGTGGAGGTGGCCGCTCTTTTCAATGCCCTGGATTCCGTCGGCTTCGCCACCAATTGTCCCCACGGAAGGCCGGTGTTTCGCAGGATCAGCCACGGGGAAGTGGAAAAAATGTTCAAAAGGGTCTGATGTGGAAAGCAAGAGCGAAAAGGTAAAGATCCTGGTGGTTCTGGGACCGACCGCTTCGGGCAAGACCGGTCTCGCGCTCCGCCTTGCGGAAATTTTCGATGCCGAGATACTGAACGCCGATGCCATGCAGGTCTATCGCCGCATGGATATTGGCGCGGCGAAGCCAACGCCCGAGCAGCGCGGCCGGGTGCGCCATCACCTCCTTGATATGGTTGAGCCCGACGAGCCGTTTTCAGCGGCGGATTACCGCGCCGCGGCTGACAATGCCATTGCTGATATTATTGCGCGCGGAAAGCGTGTTATCGTCTGTGGAGGCACCGGACTTTATATAAAGGCCCTTACGCGGGGGTTGGTGAACGCCCCGGCCGGGGATGAAGGCATAAGGAGAGAGCTTCGGGAGCTGGCCGACAGTGAGGGAAACAGTTCGCTCCATGGGCTTCTGGAAAAAGCGGACCCCGAGTCCGCGGCCCGTCTCCATCCCAACGACCGTGTGCGCGTAATACGGGCGCTGGAGATCTGCCGCATTACGGGACGGCCGGTATCGGAACTGCGCGCCGGGCACGGTTTCGCGGAGGCGCCTTACGAATGTCTCAAGATCGGGCTCGCCGCTGACAGGTCAGCTCTGTATGAAGCCATAGACAACCGCGTGGATGCCATGATTAGGGACGGTCTCGTGGAAGAGGTGAGGGCGCTGCTGGAAGAGGGATTTCCTTCATTTCTCAAACCGATGCGTTCACTGGGCTATCGCCATATGGCCGCGTATCTTGCCGGGGAATATCCACTGGAAGAGGCGGTTGCGCTGATGAAGCGCGACACGCGCCGTTATGCCAAGCGGCAGTTGACATGGTTCAATCAGGATCGGGAAATTAAATGGATTGAATATCCCGAAAATGTTGCTATTATTGTGCGCAATGCACATGATTTTTTTGATTAAAGGAGAGGGGTATGGCAAAAGCACCGTTCAATATCCAGGATCAATATTTAAACCAGTCGAGAAAAGAGCGAGTCAAGGTGGCCGTTTATCTCATGTCAGGGGAGAAGATGGAGGGGCATATAAAATCATTTGATAATTTTTCCGTGCTTCTGGAGGTAAAGGGAGATATTCTCATCTACAAACACGCAATTTCCCATATCACCTCCGTTGATGGAAGCTTCAGGCTGCACCAGTAGGAAACTGAACATACAGGAGGAGCCACGTCGCGCGCCCCGCTAGCCATGCGGGGAGGCGCCGTTTGCTCCTCTTTTTTTATGTTACCCAAGGAAAGAGAGCGTATGAAGAAAAAGGATTGGCTGTTTCCAGCGGTGACCGGCGGCATGCTGATTGCCGTCGGGGCGGTTTTGTACTTTTCCGGGGCTATCTTCCTCCCTGTATGTATCGCCCTTGTCCTGGCCTATCTCCTGAATCCCCTGGTGGGATATCTGGAGCGCCGCGGGATGAATCGCGCATTGTCCATTATCTCCGTTCTGCTTGCCATAGCGCTTCTGGCTTCCCTTGCCGCGTATCTTTTCACAACCTCCATCGTCCGTGAAGTGCAAAGCATCCAGATAAGCCTGCCGGATTATGCCGATCGTCTGTACAACTACATCCCCCTGGAAATAAAAACCTACCTGGGCATTGAAACTCCGGACAAGGCATACCAGCAACTGAACCACCTGCTGGAGCAGTTGAAGGGCATTTCCTTTGATGTGGCCCGTGAGACCTTCGACTTCTTCCGCAAGGCGGTCAGTTCGACCCTGGCCTTTGTTCTGTCCATACTTGGCTACCTGATCACCCCCTTGTATCTCTATTACTTCCTGAAAGACCTGCCGCGCATAAGGTCAGGCGTCGAGGAACTGGTCCCTTGCCGCTACCGTTCCGCTCTTGCCGCCCGGGTCGCGGAGATTGACGAAATTCTATCGGGTTTCGTGCGCGGCCAGCTTACCGTCTGCGCCATTCTTGCCGTGCTGTACAGCACGGGGCTCCTGATTATCGGCATCGACCTGGCCGTCGTCATCGGCACACTGTCGGGCATCTTTTTCATTATCCCCTACCTGGGGACGCTGTTTGGTATCGTATTTTCCATGACAATGGCGCTTCTCAAGTTTCATGATATCCTTCATCCTCTGCTGTGTCTCGGGTGGTTCGCCGCTGTTCAGGCCATAGAGGGAGGGGTTGTCACCCCGAAGATTGTCGGCGACAAGGTGGGACTCCATCCGGTGGTGATAATCGTAGCCCTTCTCATCGGCGGCCAGCTTTTCGGGATCCTCGGCATGCTCCTGGCGGTTCCGGCAACCGCGGTGCTGAAGGTATTCTTTTCCTCTTACCTTTCCTGGTATCGTTCCAGTATGTATTTCAAAGGCGCATGAAACAAGGCATTGTCATAGAATACCTGGAACCGGGCAGTATCGGCGTGGAGATGGATATTGAACCTGGAGACCGTCTTCTGTCCATCAACGGCCACGGGATCAGGGACATTATCGATTACGGTTTTTATTCCGATGATGACGAGATCGTCCTGGAGATAGAAAAGCCTGGAGGTGATATCTGGGAGGTGGAGATTGAGCGGGCGGAGGGGGAGTCTCTGGGGCTTCGTTTCGCGGCGCCTCGGCCGTCCCGGTGTTCCAACGCCTGCCTTTTCTGTTTCGTTGACCAGTTGCCCAAGGGGCTTCGCCGGTCCCTTTACGTGAAGGATGAAGACTATCGCCTTTCCTTCCTATATGGCAACTTCGTAACCCTCTCCTCCCTGAGTCGCGCGGCATTGAGCAGGATCCGCCGGCAACGACTCTCTCCGCTCTATATCTCGGTGCATGCCACCGACTCCCGTTTGCGGGGAGAGCTCCTGGGAAACAGGGAGCGCCGGCCGATCCTGGAACGGTTGAGGGAACTCGCGGATGCCGGAATCACCATGCATACACAGGTTGTTCTCTGTCCAGGCAGGAATGACGGAAGGTATCTGGAGGAAACGGTCCGGGATCTGGCGGGTCTATACCCCCGGGTCGCCTCCCTTGCCGTGGTTCCGGTAGGACTGACCAGATATCGCGATTCCCTGACGGAGCTCCGGTCCGTTACCAGCGAGTACGCGGCGGAATTCATAGCTCACTGGCAGCCCGGCGCGCGGGCGCTTGCGTCCCGTCTCGGCGCGCCGTTTCTCTTCTTCGGAGACGAGTTTTACCTGAAGGCGGGGTCTCCTTTTCCGGCAATTGAGGAATATGGCGACTTTCCGCAGTTGGAAAACGGCGTGGGAATGGTCCCTCTTTTTCTCGAAGACGCATCCCATGTCCTTTCCATGGCCGAGCCGATGAAACCCGGTCGGGTCGCGGCCGTGACCGGCGTCTCCGCGTCGGATGTCGTGACGGACTTTCTTGGGCGGCTGTCGGTAAAGACCGGCATCAGGTTCGTTACGGTGGCTGTGGAAAATTCCCTGTTCGGAGAGTCTGTTACGGTTGCGGGCCTTGTTCCGGGAAAGGCTGTCGTGGAGGGGCTGCGCGGAAGAGGGGTGTTTGACCTGCTGCTCGTTCCGGATGTGATGTTGAAAGAGGACGAGGGAATATTCATCGATGACCTGACCGTCCGGGACCTGGGCGAAGAGTTAAAAACGGAGGTGGCCGTATTCAGCGCCTCGCCATCGGGGCTTTATGAGGTCTTGATGAGAAGGTTCGGGAGATAATCGGGAACTACCTGCGTCTCTTCCTCTCCAGTTCCAGGTCGAGTTTCTTGAATCTCTTTATATCCTCATGCAGTTCCCTGTTTTCTTTTCCCAGGGAAGCGTTGGTGTTTTTCAGGCCGCGGATGGATTTATCCATTTCCGCGATTTCCCGCCTGGACATATCGTATGCATCCAGTATTCCCTTCAGCGCCGCCGCGTGGGACCTCCACGGGCTCGAAGGGTAATTGTTCAGTATTGATTCCAGGCTTCGCGCCGTCTTTGCCGTGTCGATCTTTTTTTCTCCCGGCTCAAGACTGAGCAGGGCAAGCCGGAACAGCGCTTCATCGGTGACTCCCGCAATCATCCGTTCCTTGCTGATGCGGGAGAGTATCTCCCTGGCCGCGGCTTCCCTCTTGTCTTCCAGGAGCATGCGGGCAAGCGCCAGCTTCCGTCTCTGTTCCTGTTCGAAAGGGTCTTTCTTCGGGGTCGCGGGAGGTGTCACGCAACCTGAAAGGGCCAGCAGGGCCAGGAAAACAAGAATCGCGTATTTTTTCATCGCGCCGTCCTTCTCCGGTCGATAAAGTAATTGCTTCCTTCCACTCCCTTCGTAAACTCCTTGATCTCAGCCGCTGTTTTCGCGATGATCATCGCCGAGTCGTAATCTCCCTGCCGGCAGGTCACGACGGCGATGGATATGGTCATTATCGGGAAGACCCTCTGCACCCCATATCGGTCAACCCCCTCGATGGCGCCGTTGGCCAGATCTTCGGGTGAGTAGAATTCCGGCACTCTTTCAGTGAAGTCTCTGATGACCGCCTTGCATACCTCATCAACACGGTCGCAGGAAATGATCATGACGAAGTCGTCGCCTCCTATATGGCCGACAAAGGCATTCTCCTCCGCGTGTTGTTGCACGGCTTCATGGATTATTTCTCCGGTCATCTTGATGAGGTCGCTTCCGCGTATGTATCCGTACCTGTCGCTGTATGCCTTGAAGTTGTCCAGGTCCGCGTAACAGACGGCAAAGGTTTCTCCGGCATGGAGTTTCTTAGTGAGGACCCTTTCAATGGCGATATTGCCGGGAAGCCGTGTGAGAGGGCTGGCGTCCAGGCTCATCTGTTCCAGCGTTTTGAGCCGTGAGGCCATGTGGGTGAAATCCTGGGCCAGATCGCCGATTTCGTCACCAGGGGGGATTTGCGGGTCGAAGTCAAAGTTGCCTCCTGCTATCAACTGGGTGGCGCGCTTCAATTTGCGGATCGAGGATGAAATGGCTATGATGAACAGGACAGTCACGCCCAGGGCAAGAAAAAAACCGGCGAAAGAGAGCGCCACAGTCCATTTTACCGTTTTTTCCCGTTCGTTATCGGCATTTTTGAGCTTCTCGTTAAGTATGTTCTGCCGCTGCGTGTAGAGGGCTTCGATGGCCGAGTCCACCTTTTCAGCGGCCTCCTTGAGGAGTGTGATGTCTTCCGTTTCACCCGAGAACAGGTCCTCCGCCCTGATGGAAAAGACCCTGTAGCTGTTGATCAGGTTGTCCAGAAGCGGGCCCTTGCCGGTAATTTTCAGTTCATCAATACTTCCGATGAATTCCTTGCGCCGCAGATAATAAAGCTCCTTGAATTCTTTGGATTTAAGTACCGAATATTTCGCCGCGTTCCTTTTCTGCGCCTCGATGGAATCGCGCAATCCTTCAGCGGATCTCATGAATGCGAAGTCGTTCCTTGCTATGTCGCGGACGATTCCATTCAGAGAGTACAGTCCGAAAATGGAAAAACAGGTCGCCGCTATGCTGAAAACAACCACGGCCGCGTAACTGCCTATCAGTCGTTGCACGAGGGTGAATCTTCTGCCAGATGGTTTTTCGGGCATGAAAAGGCCTTCTTGAAGGTTCCGGTTCTTGCTGGACCAACGGTTAAATATCCGGTCTGCCTGGACAGGTGGCAGGCGGATTTGCGCGATAGTATACATATCTTGACCTGGGTTAGGAAGTTCCAAATTTATGCGCGCCTTGTTTCTCCTTTATTTCAGCGCTTTTAGGGCTCGTTCCATTGAACTGGCATAGTCCGGTCAAGAGACGGAGCATTTTCTCATCGAGCCTGCCTAAATTTTTTTGCCAGTGACTCCGGCTTCTCCCGGGCTTCTTTCGAGGACATGGCATCGGTCCAGAAAAAGTTTGCTTTTTCACCGCGATTGCTATAAATTGTCGTGCTCCACACACTGGAAAGCCCCTCTCTCAGGTGACTCCTTTTGTCTGAAAAGAAAACAATCGAAGAAATCAGGCGTGCAATAGATGAACTGGACGAAAGTCTTCTCGACCTCCTTAATCAACGGGCCTCGATGGTTATTGCCATCGGAGGCTTGAAGAAGGGGGAAAGCCGGGAGTTTTATGTCCCCAGCCGCGAGCGGGAGATATATGAGCGGCTCATGGCTAAAAATACCGGACCTTTTCCCAATGAGGCGTTAAAGAGCGTTTTTCGCGAGATAATTTCCGCCTCCCTGTCTCTGGAAGAGCCGATGAAGGTCGCGTTTTTCGGACCCAAGGCCACCTTTACCCACATTGCGGCCATGCAGCAGTTCGGGCTTTCAGCGGAATTGATACCCCGGAAATCCATTCCGGCCGTTTTTGAAGAGGTGGAAAAGGGGATGGCCCGGTACGGGGTTGTGCCCGTTGAGAATTCCACCGAGGGGATGGTTTCCCACACCCTCGACATGTTCATGGATAGCGACCTGAAGATAATCTCCGAAGTCCTGCTTGAAGTCCATCACTATCTTCTTTCCCGCACCGGACGCATGGAAGACATAAAAAAGGTCTACTCCCATCCCCAGCCAATCGCCCAGTGCCGTGAATGGCTTTCGGAGAACCTGCCGAACATTCCGGTTGTGGATGTGGCGTCAACGGCCGTCGCGGCCCAGATTGTCGGCGAGGACTATACAGCGGCCGCCATTGCAAGCGAGCTTGCTTCTTCCGTATACGGACTCAAGGTAGTGAGGGAGCGGATAGAGGACCAGGTCAACAATTTCACCCGCTTTCTCGTGATTGCGAAAAATTACACGGAGAAGAGCGGTGACGACAAGACCTCCCTTCTTTTTTCCGTGAAGGACGAACCCGGTATCCTGCATAAAATGCTGGCGCCCTTTGCCAGGCGGGGTATCAATCTGAACAAGATAGAGTCGCGGCCACTGAAAAAGAAGGCGTGGGAGTATATATTTTTCCTTGATCTCAACGGCCATATTTCGGATGCGCCCGTGGAAGAAGCGATACGGGAGTTGCGGGATTGCTGCCAATTTGTAAAAATTCTCGGATCCTATCCGAATCCAAGCCGGGAAAAGTCTCGGCAATGAGTTTCGCGGCAGGCCGGAGCGCAGGATATTATGGAGTTTTCTCGAAGTTTGCTTCGCGGCGAGGCGCACATGCCCCTTAGCCGTCGCATGACCATAATTGGCGTCGGCCTTATAGGGGGGTCGCTCGCGAGAATACTCCGTGAACGGGGTGAGGTGGGAGAAATAATCGGTGTCGGACGGCAGGCGCCCAATCTGCTCCGCGCCGTAGACCTTGGAGTGATCGACGGATATACCCATGATCCCGGGGAAGGAGTGCGCGGCGCTGATCTCGTGTTTCTGGCGACGCCTGTCTGTTCAATAGCCTCTCTTGTTTCCACCATATCTCCCTTTCTCGAGCCCGGTTGTGTCGTTACTGACGGTGGAAGCGTCAAGGAAGCCATTGTGAACGCGTGTGAGCCGTTAATGCCGGAAGGCGTCCATTTTGTCGGGGGGCATCCCATTGCAGGCACCGAGAATTCAGGTGTTGAGGCCTCTTTTCCGACACTATTTCGGGGTAAACGCTGTATTGTGACTCCAACTGCCCGCACTCATCCGGAGGCATTGGAGAGAGTGATCCGGATGTGGGAACTCGCCGGTTCCGAGGTCGTATCCATGGATGCGGCTAAACACGACAGGATTGTCGCCGCCATATCCCATCTCCCCCATATGGTCGCATATTCGCTTGTTAATGCCGTTGGCGGGTATGACCGCTTCGATGAGAAGATCCTTTCCTATTCGGCCGGCGGTTTTCGTGATTTTACCCGTATTGCCTCATCCGATCCCGCCATGTGGCGTGACATCGCGCTGATGAACAGGGAGGCGGTTGTGGAGATGATGGATTTTTTTTCGTCCTGTTTCGCGCGCCTGCGCTTGCTGGTCCAGGATGGCGACGCCGCCGGGCTCGAGGATTTTTTCTCTCGCTCAAAAGAGAGCAGGGATTCTATCCTGTAGCTATCAATTACACCGGAGTGATCAAAGTGAACAATTATACGGTTCAGCCGGCCTCCGGTCTGCGGGGCGTCATCACCGTTCCGGGGGATAAATCCATCTCCCACCGCTCGATCATGTTCGGGTCTCTGGCAAATGGTACAACCGTTATCCGCGGCTTTCTCCGGGGTGAGGACACAATCTCAACACTTCGCGCGTTTCGGGCCATGGGTGTCGACGCATGCGACGATGGAGATACCGTTCGCATCCGGGGCGCGGGTCTCCACGGCCTGAAAGAGCCGGAAGATGTCCTTGATTGCGGAAATTCCGGAACATCCATGAGACTCCTTGCCGGCTTGCTTGCCGGTCAGGATTTCTTCTCCGTTCTGACCGGTGACCGCTACCTGCGCAAACGTCCCATGGGCCGGGTCATCAAGCCTCTGGCCGGGATGGGCGCCACCCTCTTCGGCCGCGAGGGAGGGTCCAGGGCGCCTCTTGCAGTACAGGGGCGCAAACTCAAGGGCATCCGGTTTGACTCTCCAGTCGCCAGCGCCCAGGTGAAATCCGCGATCCTGCTGGCGGGACTCTATGCCGATGGCGAAACATCAGTCACGGAACCTTTCCTTTCAAGGGATCATTCGGAAAGGATGCTCGGTTACTTCGGCGCCGATATCGAGCCCCTGCCCAATGGCGCGCGCATCAGGGGCGGAAAGGGCCTTGAGGGTCAGGAGGTACTGGTTCCGGGAGACATCTCTTCAGCGGCCTTTTTCATTGTCGCGGCCCTTCTCGTTCCGGATTCGGAACTCCTTATCGAGGGCGTTGGCGTGAATCCGACCAGGAGCGGCGTCATCGACATCCTGCTGCGCATGGGGGCATCCATCGAACAGATCAATCCGAGAGTGGTTTCGGGGGAGCCGGTCGCCGATCTGCTGGTCCGCTCATCTTCCCTGCACGGGATTGATATCGGCGGCGAACTGGTGCCGAGGGCCATTGACGAATTCCCCGTAATCTTCGTTGCCGCCGCGCACGCCGAAGGAAAGACGGTCCTGCGTGAAGCGCGGGAGTTGCGCGTAAAGGAAACGGATCGCATAGCGGCCATGGCGAGAAATCTGTCCGGGGCCGGCGCGGACGTAGTTGAAACCGAAGACGGGATGGAGATCACCGGGGGAGGGCGACTCTCCGGAGGCGCCTTTGACAGCTTCGGAGACCATCGGATTGCCATGTCGATGTTGATTGCCGGTCTTGTATCAAGGGGAACTACCACGGTAAACGATGTAGGGTGCGTCTCCACTTCCTTTCCTTCCTTCTTCCATCTGCTGGAAAGGGTTCACGGCTGATGGCCGGCGTTAAAGGGGGTGGCAGAGGGGTTGTCGTGGCCATAGACGGGCCGTCAGGCGCCGGCAAGAGCACGGTGGCGCGGCTTCTCGCGGAGCGTCTCGGCTATCTTTACATTGACACCGGGGCCATGTTCCGGACCGTTGCGCTGGCTGTCAAGCGCGCCATGGTCAAACCTGATGATGACGAAGCTTTGAGCCGTATCTGCGCTTCTCTGGAGATATCCTTCGAAAGAGACGAGAAAGGCTACCGCGTTCTGTCAAATGGCGAGGATGTCTCGGAAGCCATACGCACTCCCGAAATAAGCCAGCTCACCTCCCGTATATCGACAAAAAAGGCTGTCCGCGACATCCTGCTGCATGAGCAGCGGAGGATGGGCCGATCCGGGAATGTGGTCCTGGAGGGGCGTGATATCGGTTCAGTGGTCTTTCCCGATGCGGAAGTGAAGTTTTTTCTGTCGGCATCCCCTGAAGAAAGGGGAAGGAGACGTTATCTGGAGTTGCTTGCCAAAGGGGAAGACGTCACACTTGAAAAGACCGTGGCGGAGGTCGCCGCCCGGGATGCCAGGGACGAGCAACGGGAAGTCGCGCCCCTTCGCATGGCTGGTGATGCGGTTCTTATAGATTCGACCGGCGTATCCATTGAGGATGTGCTTTCGCGAATGTCGGCAATCGTCCGCGACGTTGAGCCTGGTGGCCGTTCGTCGGAGAAATAGACACGGAGAAGACCCTTGAAGATTATCCTGGCTGAACAGGCTGGTTTCTGTTTCGGTGTGAAGCGCGCCACCCAGATGGCCTTTGAGGCCGCTGAGCGGGGCGGCAAGACATACACCCTCGGCCCGATTATCCATTCTCCCCAGGTAGTGCAGCGTCTTGAGGAGATGGGAGTAAAGGTCTTGAAGAGCCTGTCGGAACTTGAAAATGGCACTATCATCATAAGATCCCACGGTGTCGCCTCCGAAGAACTGCAGGAAGCCATGCGCAAGAAACTGGAGATCGTGGATGCTACCTGTCCGTTTGTCAAAAAGGCCCAGGAGCATGTAAAAAGCCTTTCACAGGCTGGATATGATGTGGTAGTGGTAGGAGACGCAGACCATCCCGAGGTTCAGGGGATTGTTTCATACGCCAAGGGAAAGGTTTATGTGGTCGGTTCCGGAGAAGAGGCCTGCGGCCTCAGGATTTCAGGAAAGATCTGCATCGTCGCGCAGACAACGCAGTCTTTTGAGAACCTGAAGAGCGTTGTGCTTGAATGCCTGGTAAAGGGTAGTGAAATCAGGGTTTTCAATACAATCTGCGATGCGACTGCCGTTCGCCAGGAAGAAGCCAAAGAACTTGCAAAACGTGTGGACTGCATGATAGTAATTGGCGGCTACAACAGCGCGAATACGACGCGTCTGGCCCAGGTATGCGCCGAATTGCAGCCGAAAACATATCATATAGAGACAGCCCAGCAACTCAATTACGAATGGTTTGACGGTGTGGACACTGTTGGCGTGACCGCCGGGGCTTCTACGCCCAAGTGGGTTATCGACGAGGTGCTGGAAAGGATCGCGTTTCTGGACAAAGACAAAACACATTGAGTTTTTCAAGGTGTGTGCTAGCATAGGGCGGGAAAAACATAGAAATTTAGGGGGTACTATTTTAATGAACGACGAAAAAGAGTTTACCAACATCACCAGCGAGCCTGATACGCTCAATAGCGATACGGAGGACGACTCCTCTTTTGGGGGAAAAGAAACCTTCGAAGAGCTTTTTCAGGAGAGTCTGCGCCAGCCTAGGGTGGGTGAAATCGTTAAGGGTGTTGTTGTACAGATAGATCCTGATTATGTCCTTGTGAATATTGGCTACAAATCCGAGGGATGCATTCCCATTGCCGAGTTTCTTGATGAGAACGGTGAACTTACGGTCAAGGTCGGGGATGAAGTAAAGGTATACTTCGAAAAGAAGGAGAATATCCGGGGATATATCGTTCTCTCCCGCAAGAAGGCCGAGAGAGAGGTCGTTTGGGATAAAATCGAAGAGGCCGTTGAGAGTGGCGGTCTTATGGAAGGCAAGGTAATCGCCAATGTAAAGGGAGGTCTTACCGTTGATATCGGGGTTTCCGCCTTCCTTCCCGCCTCCCAGGTGGACGTGCGGCCTATCGGCAATCTTGAGAAGCTGATTGGCCAGACCTTCCAGTTCAAGGTCGTGAAGGTCAACAAAAAACGTGGAAATGTAGTCCTTTCCCGCAGGGTGCTTCTTGAAGAAGAGCGTGAAAGGCTCAAGAAGGATACCCTGGCCACTCTGGCCGAGGGGCAGATCGTCGAGGGTATTGTCAAGAATATCACCGATTACGGCGCATTTATAGACCTGGGCGGCATTGACGGTCTTCTTCACATCGTTGACATGTCATGGCGAAAGCTTGGACATCCTTCCGAAGCCCTGAAAAACGGTGATACGGTAAAGGTGAAAGTGCTCAAGTACGACCGTGAGAAGGAGAAGATCTCTCTCGGCATCAAGCAGACCATTCCCGATCCGTGGATCAGCGTGGAGTCAAAATATCAAACGGGTGACAGGATAAAGGGTAAAGTCGTGAGTCTTGCCGAATACGGCGCGTTTGTTTCCCTTGAAGAAGGCGTGGAAGGTCTTGTCCATGTCTCTGAGATGTCATGGACAAAAAGGGTCCGTCACCCTTCGGATATCCTCAAGGTAGGGGACGAAGTGGAAGCTGAGGTGCTGGGTGTGGATGTCCAGAGCAGAAGGATTTCCCTCGGCCTCAAGCAGATACAGGTGAACCCCTGGACGGTCATAGGAGACAAGTATCCGGTAGGAACGAAGATTGAGGGCCAGATCAAGAATGTAACTGATTTTGGTGTCTTCATCGGCGTGGAGGATGGAATTGACGGCCTTGTCCATGTTTCGGACATGTCATGGACCAAACGCATCAAGCATCCTTCAGAGTTGTACTCCAAAGGACAGATTGTCCAGGCCGTGGTCCTGAACATCGATCCTGAAAACGAGAGGCTTTCCCTTGGAATCAAGCAACTGGCTCTTGATCCCTGGTCTGACATACCCGACAGGTACCGTCCCGGTACGAAAGTGTCCGGCAAGGTTACATCGGTTACCGATTTCGGCGTTTTCCTTGAAATAGAGGACGGCATTGAAGGTCTCATCCATGTGTCCGAGCTTTCCCAGGAAAAGGTGGCGTCTCCCAAGGACTTCGCCTCCGTAGGTGATACGGTTGATGCGCTTGTCCTGAGTATTGACCCGGTGGAGAAGAAGATAGCTCTTTCCGTGAAAGCCCTTGCGGGACATGCCGAGAAGCAGGCGTTCGCATCTTATATGGACACCCAGGGTGAGGCGACTTCAAATCTCGGTGATCTGCTGAAACAGGAAATGAACAAGAACAACGGACGGGATTGATTAATATTACTGGATGCCGGAATTCCATCAATTCTCATGGATGAATGGAATAAACGGGATGCATAGGTTATTATTAAATTCCATGCCTCCGGAGCCGGGAGCTAGAAGAAACAAGGAGTGGCAGGTATGACGAAAAGCGAGCTGGTCGAGAGGCTGCTTGAAGCCAATAGCCTTTTGACGAGAAAGGATTCCGAAATTATCATAGATATCGTTTTCGACAGCATCCGCAATGCCCTGAAAAGCGGAGAAAAGGTTGAGATACGAGGTTTCGGAAGTTTTACCATACGGCAAAGGGGTCCCCGTGAGGCAAGAAACCCGAAGAGCGGGGAAATGGTTGAGATCCCCGCGAAGAAGACGCCGTTCTTCAAGACAGGAAAAGAGCTGAGGGACAGGGTAAATAATTCTTTGAAATAACGGAAAAACACAAACGGCCTTCGGGTGGGCAACCTGTTGGATGGAACCTCACCGGTGGCGAAAGGCAGGCCTGCCCGGGTGGCGGAATTGGTAGACGCAAGGGACTTAAAATCCCTCGGCACATTGTGCTGTACCGGTTCGACCCCGGTCCCGGGCACCAAAAAAAGGTCGGCTTTTTAAGCCGGCTTTTTTTTTGACACTATATCCTGTTCTTTTCGCCGGTCTCAGAACACGTTTTTTTGTCGCTGGTTCGGGAGGAGCGTTTTCATGAATGTTCAGCGGAAAAAAGTATTTCTTGGACGTCAACCTATTGTGGATCGACGTAATAAGATTTACGGATATGAATTGCTGTTTCGCGCGACTGATACTTTCTTCGCGGACATCAATGATGTCTCCTTTGCGGTGACTTCCGTGATCAGCAATGTGCTGACCACCTTCTCAATGAACGAGGTGTTGGGAAAGCACAAGGGCTTCATTAATGTCTCTGCTGATCTCCTGCAAAGCGAGGTTCTGGAAATACTCCCCGCTGAAAGGGTCGTAATAGAGCTGCTTGAAACCATCGAGCCGACATTCGCCGTTATCCGTAGATGCCGGGAACTGAAAGAGCTGGGGTTTAAACTGGCGCTGGACGATAATCAGTATCATGTTGATTTCGAACCTCTGTACGGGATAGTTGACGTTGTAAAGATTGATATCTTGCAGACACCACCCGCCGTGGTCCGCAAGATGGTTACGCTCCTGAAAAACCGCGGGCTGATCCTGCTGGCGGAAAAGGTGGAGACATCAGAGCAGTATAAGGAGTGTTTCGACCTGGGCTTCCACCTCTTTCAGGGGTATTTTTTCGCGCGGCCTTCGGTTCTTAAAAAAAGGGGTGTTGATCCGGTCAGCACGGATCTGCTCAAGCTTCTGAAGCTTGTCTGCGTGGATGCCGAGATAAAAGAGATCGAGGATATCTTCAAGCATAACCCGAACCTTACCTATAACCTGCTTCGTCTTGTAAATTCCGTGGTAATCGGGCTGAGGGAAAGGATCCGAACGCTCAGGCATGCCCTTGTCGTGCTCGGCATGAGACAGCTTAAACGATGGATACAACTGTCACTCTTTGCCTCGGAGAAAGTGGGGGGGGAGGGTAACCCCCTGCTGGAAACAGCCGCAACGCGGGGCAGGCTCATGGAGATTCTGGTACGGAGCGTCCCGGAAGAGATACCAGGCGCGGACTACGCCGGCGAAGCATTCATGACGGGGGTTCTTTCCCTGATTGACGTCCTGCTGGAACTGCCAATGGAGGAGATAATCGGCCAGCTTAACCTGACCAGTGACGTACGTCGGGCGCTTCTTCGGCGGGAGGGGTATCTGGGCGAGCTCCTCCGTCTGACGGAAAGTCTGGAGCGACTGGATTTTCAGGATGTGGCGCGCTTGCTGGATGAATCAGGATGCAGTATGGATCTCTTGATGAAAGCACAGGTTGAGGCCTTTGAATGGGTGAATAGCGTGAGCGATGCGGTATGAGATGATCCGTGGTTGAAATGCCGTTTTCAGGATGAACCGTGTCACGGATTTATATTGTCCATCTTTCCGGAAAAAGAAAGGATTCGTGTTGTTTTGTAAGGTTTCTTTATGCTATTCTCGCAAAAAATCGGGGAAAGCGGAAAGATCCACATGAAAAGCAAACTACTCATTCTGGATGACGAAGAGGTGATACTCGAGCTCCTGGCCGCTGTATTCGAAGATGAAGACGTTGAGGTCTTTTTGGAGAGTGACAGTGACGCGGCCATAAGGCGGGTGGAGGAAGAGCGTCCCAATGTAGCCATACTTGATATCTGCGTTCCAAAAAAATCGGGTCTCGAGGTGTTGAGAGAGATAAAAAAGATAGATCCCGGTTTGTCCGTTATTATGACAACTGGATACAGGACCACCCAGAACGCTATAGAGGCCATGAAGCATGGCGCTTATGAGTATCTGACCAAACCCTTTGACATTGAAAAACTCAAAGAGGTGTTTCTGAAGGCGCTTGAGTGCAACCTGCTGAACCGTAAGGTTCGTTACGCTGAGATTTCCGATAAGATTGGCGAGGAGGAACTGGAAGAAGACATAATGATCGGATCAAGCCCACAGATGATCCAGCTCTGGAAAATGGTGGGGAAGATAGCCGACTCCGATGCGAGTGTTTTGATTCAGGGTCCCAGCGGAACTGGAAAGGAACTTCTGGCGCGCGCGATTTACAATAACTCCAAGAGGGCGAGCAATACCTTCCTCGCGGTGAACTGCGCGGCCCTTCCGGAAAGCCTCCTGGAAAGCGAGCTGTTCGGACACGAGAAGGGGTCTTTCACGGACGCCCACAGCCGCAGGATCGGCAAGTTCGAACAATGTAACGGAGGAACCATATTTCTCGACGAGATTGGCGAGATGAGCCTTTCGAGTCAGGGAAAGCTGTTACGGGTCCTTGAAAACCAGGAGTTTGAGCGGGTAGGCGGCAACGAGACCATCAGGGTCAATGTCCGGCTGATTGCCGCCACGAATTTCAGCCTGGTGCAGGCGGTCAAGGAAAAAAAATTCAGGCTCGATTTGTTCTATCGTCTGCGGGTCGTCTCTTTCTTTCTGCCGCCTCTGCGTGAACGGCTGGAAGACCTTCCACTGCTCGCGGATCTGTTTGTCAGAAAATACTCCCGTGAATATGACAAGAGGATCAAAGGCCTGTCTCCTGACGCGCTTGAACTTTTGCGGAAATATCCCTGGGACGGAAATATTCGTGAACTTAAGAACATAATAAATTCAGCTACCTTATTCTGCAAAGGTGATGTCCTCATGCCCGAGGACTTTGAGTCACTCTTGCATGTAAAATCGTCATTCAGAAAGACGGATATAGATCTGCGTCAGGGTGATGATGAATACTTCTCGGCCTTCTGCAGCCTCCTGGAGCCTGTGTTCGCTGATATCTGCAAGAAGGAGAATGGTTGCGTCTACGAGAAGATTTCCAACGGCCTGGAGAAGGCCCTCATTCATATGGCCCTGACCAGAAACAACCATAATCAGGTAGTAACCGCGAAGCTCCTCGGTATCAGCCGCAACACCTTGCGGGACAGACTGGAACGCTATAAGTTTTCCGCATAGCATGGGAATTTTTTTCTGAAACCCATGCCATAAGTCTCTGGTTCGCCATTTTCATGCACTAATGACTTCCCAGCTTTATCCCGCCGATTTCACGTCCGGCGCCCTTTCTGTTCAGATTCTCACCATTTGTAATCCATAAATACCAAGTAGCTGATATAATTGGTTAATATCGAATTCAACGATGTCCTCTGATCAGTTTATGCACAATTTCGTGAGAGATAGACGATTCTTTCCGGTTTATCCGGGGGCTGTATGGTATTGATATCTCAATGGAATATAAATGCTTCCGCAAAAATGCCTTGTTGGTACCGAAGTTGCTATAATTTGCAGAACATAGTTGAATTTGTAGTTCCGCGTGTTAAGCTCGGCTCTAGGGAATTCCGGGAGGGTTGGCCATGGAAGAAAAAAAAATACTGATAACCGATGATGACAGGCAAACCAGGGAACTGGTTTCGAATTTTCTGGAATACAAGGGTTATCGAGTCTTCCAGGCTTGTGACGCCATGGAGGCCCTGGAGAAAATAGAGACTGAAGACATCGATCTGGTAGTAACCGATGTGATGATGCCGAAGGTTAACGGTCTGGAGTTTATCAAAAGAGTAAAGGCTATACGTCCGGAGATAATCGCCATCGTCTACAGCGCCTTCGGCAACAGCGTTATGACCTCGAATCTTCTCAAGGCCGGCGCGTTTTTCTATCTTGAGAAACCGTTTGACCTGGAAGAGCTTGATTCTCTCATTCAGCGTGGTTTTGAGCACTTCGACCTTCAAAGCCGATCCTATCATAGAACTCCTTCCGTCAAAAACAGGGCCATGATAAAGATGATCGGCGAGAGCCCCAAGATGCTAGCTCTCTTCGAGTTAATCGAGAAGGTGGCTGACTCGGACGCCACCGTACTTATTCAGGGTGAGTCAGGCACGGGCAAGGAACTTGTCGCTCAATCAATTCATGAATTAAGCAACCGAAAGAACAGAAATTTTGTCCCGGTTAATTGCGGCGCGATCCCTGATGAACTTCTCGAGAGCGAATTGTTCGGCCACGTTAAGGGATCGTTTACCGGCGCTGTTTCCAACAGGGTGGGAAGGTTCGAGATGGCAGACAAGGGTACTCTGTTCCTGGATGAGATCGGCGACATGAAAACCTGTCTCCAGGTAAAACTTCTGCGTGTTCTGCAGAATCGTGAACTGGAACCTGTTGGAGCGACCCGTCCAAGAAAGATCGACACGCGCATCATTGCCGCTACCAATCAGGATCTTGAAAAGCTGGTTGAAGACAGGATTTTCCGGGAAGACCTGTTTTACCGGCTTTCCGTGATACCCATCGTGATTCCGCCCCTTCGCGAGCGTAAGGAAGATATCCCGCTGCTGGTGGAAAGCTTTATCAGAAAATTCAACAGGGACAGCAGAAGAAATGTGAAGGGATTCGACAGGGAGGCAATGGAAGCCTTGTGCGCCTTCGAATGGCCCGGCAACATCCGGGAACTGGAAAACCTCGTGGAAAGGATGGTTATTCTGAAGGGAAGTGGGACGGTAACGTTTACTGACCTTCCGGAGAAGTACCGAGGAAAATCCCAGAAACCGCAACCAGTCGAGGTGTCGCTGCCGGTCGATGGAATCTGCCTGAGCAGCGCGGTTGAAGAGTTCGAAAACCATCTTATCCTCCAGGCTTTGGAAAAAACCGGCGGGAACAAGAAGGAAGCGGCATCATTATTGAATCTGAAACGTACGACATTTATTGAGAAGCTCAAAAAAAAGAAGATGTTAGTGCCGGAGCTTGCGCTGGCCAGTTGAGGGCCGGATGAGGCAAAATGACCATACGTTACGTTGATTCATCATATCGGAAGCCCTCCGATAGCGTCCATGCGGAATCAGCGCGGGACACTTCCCTGAAACGGGGAGAGCGCTTTTCCCAGCTTCTTGACTCGGCTGACGGAAGAACCCAGGGCGCTTCTCTCTCAGCCGAAGATGTAGCAGCCAGGGCGGAGCTTCTTCGCCTGCGCATGATGCGCGACGCGCTGACCCTTCAGCAAGACATGAATCATACGGAACCTCTTATGACGGCCACGACCCTGGGATATCTTGCCTCCGCCTATGCTTCCTCAACCAAGGCCGGTCCCCCTTCACAGGAACCTTCCGCCGAGGCGGAGACCCAAACCGTTGTGGAAAATACCGCTGCCTCTCTACAGGCGACCCGGAGATCCATCGTGAAGGGCGCCACTGGAAGCGGATTTGACGACATCATTCAAAAGGCCGCGCTTCGTTATGACATGGATCCGGGGTTGATCAGGGCCGTCATCAAGGCGGAAAGCAATTTCAATCCCAATGCCGTATCCCCCGTCGGCGCCAGGGGGCTGATGCAGCTGATGCCGGGCACGGCCCGTGACCTTGGCGTTACAAATTCTTTTGACCCTGAGCAGAATGTCATGGCCGGCAGCCGTTATCTGCGGAGGATGCTCGACAGGTATGATGGCGACCTTGACCGGGCCCTAGCCGCGTACAACTGGGGTCCGGGAAATGTGGACAGGAAGAGCAGGAGCCTCCCCAGGGAGACCCGTTCCTATCTTGCGAAGGTCAAGGATTTTTATACCTCCTATAGCGGTTGATCTCTTTTCCCCTTCTTTATCTCCGTAATCGCCTTCTCTTTTATCCCCGCAACTTGATGTCACTTGTCCTGTATTCGGCAAGTGAAGTCGTCTTTTGTTCACTCCGGATATCCTTCTTCCGATTTCCCTGAAAGCAGCAACGGGGCGGTCCAAAGTCCTTCTCTTCGCGGGACTCCAACCTCCGTTTTCAGTACATTAATTTTGCTGACCAAAACATGCGAGTCCGAACACGTGCTTCAAGTCTCCTTCTTACGCCCGGAATCATTTGGCAGATTTCTTGCTAAATAATGCAAAGAAATCCATTCAGGGGAGTTAACAGGCAATGGGAAACGGTCTTTTGACAGTGAACGGTGACACCCATGGTGCGTTTTATTCCACAATATCGGAAGGTTGCGTCGCGGAATCGGTCGTAGATTCCTTATCGAGCGGTGTCATTTTTACAGATGTCGCGGGAATTTTGACATACATGAACCGTGCGGCCGAAACGTTTCTGAAGGTGTTTAAGGAGACCGTCCTCGGCAAGCGGGTAGACATGCTCCCCCTGCGAACCCCCTTGTATAAGGTACTGAGCGAGGATTACCGGGACTTACCCGTCGAGATGAATATTTTCGGACGTGTAATTGAGGTAAGGTCATCCGCGGTGCTCTCTCCAGAGAATGAGCTGCTGGGAAATATCGTTGAATTGCTGGACGTCAGTCGGGAACGCAGGGAGAAACGCAACAGGGAAGAGTTCGTGGCCAAGATGACCCATGATCTGAAATCGCCGCTGATGGTAATGCAGGGATACATCCAGGCTATCCGGCTCGGCATGCTGGGTGAAATAGAACCGAAATTGGCCGGCACCCTTGCCGATATGGAGAGAAGCGGAAAGAATCTCCACGCCATGATTGAGGACTTGCTGGATGTTTATCGCCTGGAAATGGGGCTTGTTCAGGTCAGGAGAAAGAGATGCGACATAAGCCGGTTTCTGGAGGAATGTTGCCGGGACAGGCAGATGGAGGCGGACGAACAGGGGCTGACCCTGGTTCTGAAGATGCCCCGCTCCTTCCCCGAGGCCGAGTTTGACAAAAAACAACTGTCCCGTGTTTTTGCAAACATTATCGGCAATGCGCTAAAATTTACTCCACGTCATGGTAAAATAACGGTCACGGCGGCCGTGCGTCGGGAAAATCTGCATGTGTCCGTGCGAGATACCGGCATAGGCATCGGGGCTGATGACATCCCCCAGATCTTCAATAAATACTACCGCTCCGAAAAAGCCGCCGGGTTCAAGGGTTCGGGTCTCGGTCTCGCCTTGAGCAGGGAGATCGTAGAGGCCCATGGCGGAACGATTGCCGTGAAGAGCCTCGAAGGGAAGGGAAGCACTTTTACGGTTATTATTCCGATACACGAGAGGGATTAGAACTCCCGGTTATTCAAAATTTCGTGAAGAAATCGTTAAAGTTATGAAGGGAAGAAACGATAAGAAGAAAGAAGCTTGATACGGCGTCCGGCCGCGCGTAACCGATTCAAATCAGCTTTGTCCGGTTAAGTTATTTGCGTCATGTCATAATTCTCCCTCATCCGCCCCGAAGGACGGGTGAGGGGCTATGCCGGGATTTAAGGGAATGATGCAATCAGCTAACCGGACAGTACTGGATCCAAATAAATAAATTGAGAGGAGAGTTAATTATGGCGAATGTGTTGATTGTCGATGATTCTTCGACTATGAGAAAGATTATTTCCCGCTCTTTACGACAGGCGGGCCTGCCCGTGGACGACATTTATGAGGCGGGTGACGGCATTGAAGGCCTCAGCGCCCTTGTCGACAAGAAGGTGGATCTGATCCTTTCCGACATAAATATGCCGAATATGGACGGCCTGGAATTCATAAAACAGGTTCGCGCCAACGGCAATAATGTGCCGATAGTCATGATCACCACGGAAGGCGGAGAGGACATCATCAAGGAGGCCCTTTCCAATGGCGCCAGCGCCAGTATCAAGAAGCCCTTTACCCCTGATCAGCTCAATGAAAAACTGGGAGGTCTCCTATGACACTGGACGCAGCGGTTGGAGAGGCCACCCATCTCAAGGAAGAGGATATGGCGCGTCATGTTATCGACGCGACAAAGGAAGTCTTTTCCACAATGGTGATGATGGACCTCGAAGAGAGCTATCCCCTTGAAGATTCCGTTACCCACTTCCATTGCAGCATCAGCGGAATGGTCGGCCTCGCCGGTTCCTATACCGGTATCCTCGCCGTCCATTGTCCCCAGAGTTTCGCGATGAAGATTACATCCAACATGCTGGGAATGGATGTGGATGAGATGGGAGAGGACGTGAACGATGCCCTTGGAGAGATAGCCAACATGCTGGGCGGGTACGTTAAGATGGTCCTGTCCAAGGGCGGAATGGACATAAACCTCTCAATTCCAACGATAATATCGGGCGAGGAATACTCCATTAACTCCATGGCCGAGAGTGACTGCGTGGTCGTTCCTTTTACATTCGAAGATCAGAAGTTTCTCGTAAGTCTCAAACTCCACAAGGAGTAGTCGTATAAACCACGGAAACGGTCCGCCACATGTCTGAATATGCAAAATTGCGCAAGATGATCCAGTCCGCCCTGAGGCAATCCGCGGAAGAGAGCAGTCTTCTGCTGGGCAAGGAGCTGACGGTTGACGATACGGAAGTCCTGGAGTCGGAAAAGGCTAAATACCTTGACGAGCTTGAGGATTCCGCGTTTATCGTTCCAGTTGAATCCCGAGATGATTACCCCGGCCGTTTTTTCATGGTTTTTTCCCTGCGTGACGCGATCCTGATGAGCGGGATCCTTCTCGGCATCCCGCCCGCGCGCATATCCGAAAAGCGAAAGCTCCTGATCCTTGAGGCTGACGATATAGATGCCTTCTCCGAGATAGCGAACCAGATCATCGGTTCATTCAATCCGGTGTTTCAGCCTTGTCTTCCCAACAAGTTTCACCTGAAGCAGCTCCCGCCTACAAAGTACGTCCCACAGATGGACGAGATTACGGAAGAACTCCCTTTGCCTGACTGCGAGTTTCTGGTTTATAAGGCCCAGATAAAACTGGGGGGTGAAGAGCTGAACCGCTTCGACATCCTGGTTCCCTTTACCCTCGCGGATCTGTTTGATCCCCAGGAGGATTCTCCAGTCCACCAGGGTGAAGCGGGAGACGGAGAAGACGCCGCCCATGACCAGGCCGAATCCCTGCGGAGACTTTTCCCCTCCGATGACGAGACCCAGTCTCCGGCTGAACAACAGGCGGTGAAGCGTGTGGTTCTGGTCCTTGAAGACGACGCGGGTGATCGGGAAAGGGTTAAAAGATGGCTCGCTTCCCGAGGCTTCACGGCGATTACCGCCAACCTGGCGGAAGATCTGAACAAGTATTTCCAGCAGGACGGTGTCGAGGCGGTCGTTCTTGGAACGACCAAGGCTGAACAATGGGAGTTGTCCCTTTGTTCCAGGTTGAGGGATATGTCCCGGAATCCCGGGCTTCCCATCATCATGTCCGCCCCCCAATGGACGCGCACGGGTGTTCTCAAGGCGGTCCAGAGCGGCGCCAGGGACATTCTGGTGAAACCCTACGAGGAAAGCGAACTCCTCGGAAAGCTGGCAAAGTTTCTGGACGCCGCATAGTTCCGATTTGTCATAATTTTCAAGAGCAATCTTTCCTTCCTCACAGGGACGCCGGATATTAGCCGGGGGATTCATCCCCCCGGTTGACTTGTGTCAAAAATGCGTCCCCCCATGCAAGTACTTCTTTGACTGTTTTCAGCTTTGATCTCACCTGCTTTCCATAACACCTTGAAAAAACGCCGTTAGATTGGACTTTGTTGTGGCATGGAAATTGCCGTTAATCTTGTCAGCCGGTTTCGCGGCTGAGCGAGGGGAGGGGACAGGGAGTGCCTGGAAAGTCTTGCGGAGGGAACAGGAACAGGAGGCGTTTCACGCTGAGGGTATTTCCGTCTCTCCTCTTCACGGCTCTGTTTTTAATACTGTCCGGCGAATCCATTGCCGCGGCTGAACAGCCAAACCGACTTCATCGCATTGAGGTAAGTTCCCGGGCGCGTTACACCCGATTCATCCTGGTCTTTGATCGCACGCCACGCTATTCCCTTTCATATCTGCCGGGACGCCGGGTGCAGTTGACCTTCCTTGAAACCGCGGGGGCGGCGCTCAGAAAATATCATGCCTTTTCCGACTCCAGGGTCTCCGATGTCTCTCTCCTCGACCGGGGAAACCGGCTCCGGCTCCGTTTTTCCCTGAAGGAGAACTCTCCGGGGATCCGTGTTCTGGACTCCATTCTGCCCAATGTGGTAACGGTTGATGTGGGAGAATCTCTCCAGCTTAACGGCGCCGCTTCCATGCCGGCCGGCAGGGAGCGCATCTGGAGCGGAGCGGGGAAGGTGATCCAGGAATTCGACCCTCCCCTTACTTCCGGGCTTCCTTTTTTTCCCACTCCGGGTTCCCTGCTGAAAAAAATCCTGGCGCCGGCTGATGTAAAACTTTTTTTCCGGGGGGAAGATGCTCTTTACCGCGAGCGTGGAGTAGACGCGGAAGAGGTATTTTCCGCCCTCGTGAATCAGGGGGGCGCCGTTCGTGGTATGGCCGCCTTCCGTCTCGGTGAAGCGCAGTACCTTCTGCAGAAGTATGAATCCGCCCTGCAATGGTTTCGCGAGGGAGAGCGGCTGCAACCGGAATACATGTTCCAGAGCCCCTCCATTGTCTTTTCCTATGCCGATACCCTGGCCCGGCGCGGGGAGATCGCCGCCGGGCGGAAGATGCTGGAGAGGCTTGCCGTCGGAATGGCGGACACCAAATATGGCCCGTTGCTCCTTGTCCGCATGGCGGATGTGATGCTCAGGGGCGGCAGGGGAATGGACGCAATAGCCATATATCGCACCGTGATGGAAAACTTTCCAGCCACTCGCGGTGGCGTCATGGCCTCCCTTCGGCTGGCGGATCGGAGGTTCTTCCAGGTTTCGTCGGACACATACCAGGGGCTTTCCGCTGAATACCGTAAAATATCCGCCAATTCGGGCGATCCGTCCATCAAGGAGGAAGCCTTGTTCAAAGGGGCGCTCCTTGATACACTTTATGCCCCTGAGTCGGATGCCGTTGTTTCCGTGGCCGACTACGAGAAAAAATACCCCTCCGGTATTTTCGCCAATGTGGCGAGAACCCTGCGGGAAGATCTGCTTCCGCTGCTCTACCGTAAACTCAACGCCGCCAATGATTGCCTCGGAATCACGCGGCTTGTCCTGGACAATAAGGAATATCTTTCCCGCTGTACTTCGGAACCCGGATTCCTCCGTCGTACCGATGATTGTTTCAGAAGCGAGGGGATAATCAGTGAGGGACTTGAGCTCTTCAGCATGCTGGTGGAAACGGAATGGGCCGCCGGACACGCGCCTTTTCTCTACTACCGCATCTTTGACGCATCCCTTGAACTGGGTGATCCCGCCCGGGCCGAGGCAGCCGGGAAGGTCTTTATCTCACGCTTTCCCCTGGATCCCAACAGCGGAAACGTTCGCGAACGTCTTGCCGCAATCCAGTTCCGGAACAGGGACTTCCGTGCGGTTTTAACCACCCTCTCTCCCCTGATGGCCGGAAAGGTGGGCATTTCTTATCCGGACAGCTATTACTACTTCGGAAAGGCATGCGCGAGCCTGGGTGATCCGGCCGGCGCGGAGAAGGCCATGCTGAGATACGTTGCCGTCGCAGGGGAGGTCGCGGGTTCCGTCATGGCATCGGATGCTCGGGTGGTTGCGGCTTCATCAAGATTGTCCCGCGGCGATTCGCGCGGCGCCATGGAACTCTACCGCGCTGGTTACGAGGCTGCTTCCCCGGAGCAGAAGGAGATGTTTCTCTACAAGATGGGGGACCTGGCGAGGCGCGCGGGCAGGCATGACGAGGCCCGTTCCTATTGGGAGCTGCTGTTGAGGGATGGAAAGGATCCCGTATGGAAAAGGCTGGCCTCGCAGGCCCTGTCCGACATGGAATGGTCGGAGAAATGGCGCCCCCATGCCACGTCAAAATAACGTCACCAGTCAAAATAATCCCTGTCTGCTTCGTTTCCGGGGAGAATATCCTTCATTAATGACTTGGAAATAGCGTCCAAAACATGGTATGAATTTTGCTCTTATTATAACACCGGAGAAAGGAAAGGAGTGTTCCATGCCTGTCGACAAGTTATTCGGGCAAACGATTAATCTGCTGGCGAAAAACCTGGATCTCAGGGCGAAACGGCATGAGTACATCGCCGGAAATATCGCCAATGTGGAGACACCCAACTACACTCCCAAGTCGCTTTCCTTCGAGAAAGAACTCCAGGGAACCATAAAGAAGAATGAGCGGGGGGGAGATGCCTCATCCGCCACCACCCATCCCCGCCACATCCCGCTGAAAGGGGTAGCGGGAAAGGTTGAAGAGGTCCGGGGGACCATAGAGGAGAAGGCTTCCGCAAGCATCAGCGGCGACGGAAACGGGGTGGAAGTGGAGCATGAAATGGGGAAAATGGCGGAGAACCAGATTCTCTTCAATGCCTCGGTTCAGATACTGGCTAAAAAATTCGAAGGCCTGAAATATGCCGTCAAGGGAGGTAACTGATGGATTTCTTTTCATCTCTGGATATCAGCGCATCTGCTCTCGCAGCGGAACGAACAAGGATGAACGTGATTTCCGGCAACCTGGCCAATGCTAATACAACAAGAACGGCTGAAGGCGGACCATACAAAAGGAAGGACGCGGTTTTCACGACCCAGAGCGTCTCGCCTTCTTTTGGTTCGACCCTGAGCCGTATCAGCGCATCCGCGCCTAGCGGGGTTCAGGTAACGCAGATTATCGAAGACAATTCTCCTCCCAAGCTCCGCTATGACCCGAATCACCCTGACGCGGACGAACAGGGGAACGTGGCGATGCCCAATGTGAATGTGATGGAAGAGATGACCGACATGATTGTCGCGACCCGCGCCTACGAGGCAAACATCACGGCGGCCCAGGCCGCGAAATCAATGGCCATGAAGGCGTTGGAGCTCGGAAGGTAGGAAAATGAGCGTTCTGGAAATCATGGCTGAAAGCAGGAGGAACGGATGATTATCAAGGGAATCGAAGGAAGCCCGGGGATAACGGGTATCTCCGCGCCATTTACGGCCGAGGGAGGAATCGGGGCGAAAAGCGCCCCGGCAACGGAAGGTTTTTCCCAATTATTCGGCGATATGGTAGGCAAGGTAAATGAAATGCAGACAAAGGCCGACAAGGCCATCGAGATGCTTGCAACCGGTGAATCGAAGAACCTTCACGAGGTTATGATCGCCATGGAAAAATCCAGTATCTCGTTTCAGTTTTTGACCCAGGTGCGCAACAAGGCCATCGAGGCTTACCATGAAATCATGAAAATGCAGGTGTAGGATGTCTGATTCTCCGGCCGCCAGGCCGGAAACATCCCTTTTGAGGGACCTCCTTCCACCTCATTCTCTGGAGTCGCAATGCCCGTAGCCCTGAAAAAAATCATTGAACCATTTCTCGCCCTGAGTACGGGAAAGCGTTGGATGGTCGGCGGAGTGGTCGGAATATCAATCATTCTGTTCGCTTCTCTTATACTGATCGCGAACAAGACCGATTACCGTCCCCTGTTCGCCAATCTGACGGGCGAGGATGCCGGTGAAATAGTGAAGAAGCTCAAGGAGCAGAAGATACCTTATCGTATCGAGGGCGACGGGAAGGCGATTCTCGTCCCTTCGGACAAGGTGTACGATCTGCGCCTTTCCCTTGCTTCGGAAGGGCTCCCCCAGGGTGGGGGCGTCGGTTTCGAGATCTTCGACAGGAAGAATTTCGGCGTGACCGAATTCGTGCAGAAATTGAATTATCAGCGCGCTCTCCAGGGCGAGTTGTCACGGACGATTTCCCAGATAGCGGGTGTCGAGCAGGCGCGCGTTCATCTGGCGATTCCGGAAAAGACGCTGTTCAAGGAGGAAGAGAAGCCCCCCACGGCCTCGGTCGTATTGAAGATGAAGTCCGCCCGGCCTCTCCGCGAGAGTGAGGTGCAGGGTATTATCCATCTTGTTTCTTCATCCATTGAGGGCATGGACCCGGAAAAGGTGACCGTCCTGGACAGCCGGGGCAAGATCCTCAGCAAAACCGGGAGCAGCGACCCGATGGGAAAGGTTTCTTCGGCCATGCTGGAGATGCAGCGTTCCTATGAAAAGACCGTTGAGGAACGTCTTCAGGGGATGCTTGACAAGGCCGTGGGCGCCGGGAAGTCGGTGGCGAAGGTCAATGCCGTCTTTGACTTCAAGCAGGTGGAGAAATACGAGGAGCGTTATGACCCCGAGGCGACCGCCGTGCGCAGCGAACAGCGCACCGAAGAAAAGAACGGCGCAGTTACGGCTGCTTCAGGTGTCCCCGGAGTGCAGAGCAATACCGGCAGGGCGGCTGCTCCCGCCCCTAACGCGGCTTCTCCTCAGAACCAGGGCTCAAAGAGCGATGAGACCATGAATTACGAGGTAAGCAGGTCGACCGCGCGCATCATCGAACCGGTGGGAACACTTTCAAAGATCTCGGTGGCGATCCTGGTAGATGGGAAGACCGAAGGCACGCCAGGGGCGGAAGGCGCCGCAAAGCGGAAATACGTTCCGAGGAGCCCGGAGGAGCTGCAGAAGATAGAATCCCTCGTAAAGAGCGCGGTTGGCTTCAACCAGGATCGGGGAGATCAGATTACCGTCGCCAATATCCCGTTTCAGGACGCTACCCAGCCGGAGGCGGGTGAATCCTCCGGATGGTGGCATGCGCCCATTTTCCTGGCGATTGTGAAAAACGCCTTGATTGGTTTCGGTTTCCTGGCGCTCCTCTTCCTTGTAGTCCGGCCTCTCATCGCCACGCTGCGAAGCTCCAGGCCACAGCAGGGCGAGACCTTCGTCCCCCTGGAAGAGAGCGAGGAGCAACTGGCGAATCAACAGAAACTGTCCCTTGCGATGCACACCCAGACTCAGATGGATCTGATAGAAAAGGTCAAGCAGGATCCATATCAGGCGGCTCAGGTTATCCAGAACTGGCTGCAGCAACGGGATTAGACAAGAATGTATCTCAATGACTATTGCTTTGGCGGTCCACGAGGGTTGATCGCCGGTGGGGTTGAACATGAACGGAACCGATAAAGCCGCGATACTGCTCCTTTATCTGGGGCCGGAGGCGACAAGCAAGATCTTCGAGCATATGGAGGATGTGGAGATAAAGCGGATCAGCCAGAGCATGGCCCGCCTTGGCCATGTGCCGAGAAATGCCATTCAGGAAGTGGTAAACGAATACGTAGACATCACCGACCCGGAAACCGGCATCTTTTCCCAGGGCGAAGAGTTTGTGCGAAAGATACTTGAAAAGGCGCTCGGCCCGGCCAAGGCCGAAATTCTTCTCAAGGAACTGAGCGTGGCCAATTACGGCGATATGACGGACATGCTCTCCAACATGGATTCAAAGACCATCGCCAACTTCCTTTCCCAGGAACATCCACAGACCATAGCGGTGATCCTGGCGAAATTGAAGGCAAAGCACACCAGTGAGATAATCGGCTACCTTCCGCAGGAGCTTCAGGCCGAGGTGGTCATGCGCATCGCCGACGTTGATCAGGTCTCCCCGGAGATCATCGCTGAAATCGAGGATGTGATGCGCAGGGAGCTCTCCGCCGCTGGCGCCGTACAGAGATTCAAGGTGGGCGGCGTGGAAAAGGTAGTCGACATGTTCAATCATTTCGACCGAAGCAAGGAGAAACAGATACTGGACAAGCTGGATGTGATGAAGCCGCCCCTGGCCGAGGTTATCCGCAAGCATCTGTTTACCTTCGAGGATTTCATCCACCTGGACGATAGGGGCATTCAGGCCATTATGCGGGAGGTCAGCAACGATACCCTGACCCTTGCCCTCAAGGCCGCTACCGACGAGCTGAAAGAAAAGATATTCCGCAATATCTCGAGCCGGGCGGGAGAGATGATAAAAGAGGACCTGGAGGTCATGGGACCGGTCCGCCTTTCCGACGTGGAGAGGGCCCAGTCGGAGATTATCAAGATTGTCCGGAGACTGGAGGAGGAAGGCCAGCTCGTGATCGCCGGTCGTGGAGGCGACGATGTCCTCGTCTAACATCATCAAGCCCAGGCAGGCGGAAGGCGTAGTTGTCGAACCTTACCGTTTCGCGTCGGCGGACGGCGCCGGTGTTCCAGCCGCATCCGGCCGGGCATCAGGTTTTGTCTCATTCCTTGAAACCATAACCGGGGGGGTCCCGAAGAGACCGCGGGCGGATGCCGTTCCGGAAGACGGGCCTTACATGGAATGCGATGACGAACATTCTCCACCCTCCGACCCTCCCGAACCTCCCGGCATTTCCGAAGAAGAAGCGCTGTTGAGGGTTCAGGAGGGTTACGACAAGGGTTTCGCGGAAGGAAAACGCCAGGCCGAGAGGGGGCTTTCCAGCGTGTTTCGCGCCCTGCGCGACGCCGTGGACGCCCTGACCGGATTGAGGGAAAGGATCCTTCTCGAGGCCGAGGACGACCTGCTCCTGCTGTCGGTCATGATAGCCCGCAAGGTCATTAATCAGGAAATCACCACGGACCGTATGATTCTCGCCAGGGTTATCGCGGCTGCGGTAAACAGCGCCTCCGAGAAAGAGGAGATAGTCATACGTCTCAACCCCGAGGACCATCGTCTGGTTTCCGCCCACAAAAGCCTTTATCTGAGCGGATTCAATGACGACAGGCTGCTGGACATCAAATCCGACGATTCGGTTGCTCCCGGAGGCTGCATAGTGGATACCGCCATGGGTGAGATCGACGCGCGAGTCGATGCCCAGCTTGATGAAATATTCAAGAAGCTTACGGAAGAGAAGAAGACCTTTACGGCGATGTCCCGGTCGCTGGTGACGGAAAGGGAACAACATGCCTACGAGGAAAATTGACCTGAGCCGCTATTTCCCGGCTGTCGAGGAAAGCAGGCCCATCCGCTTCCACGGCAAGGTTACCCAAGTCGTGGGACTGGTAATCGAGGGGTATTGCCCGGGTGCGGCGGTCGGCGCCCTCTGCGAGATATACCCCCGCGGCGGAGACCCGATCCCGGCGGAGGTGGTGGGGTTCCGCGACAACAAGACCCTTCTCATGCCCCTGGGAGAGCTTCGCGGCGTTGGTCTGGGGAGCCTTATCGCCGTCAAGAGGGATACCGCTTCGCTCTGCGTCGGTCCGATGCTCCTGGGGCGGGTCATCGACGGTCTCGGTGAGCCCATCGATGATCGTGGTCCTATTTACATGCCGGATGAGAATCCCATCTACGCCCACCCGGTCAACCCAATGAAGCGCGCCCCCATCCGCAGGCCCCTGGATCTGGGGATTCGCGCCATAAACGGCCTCCTTACATGCGGAGAGGGGCAGCGTGTCGGGATTATGGCGGGCTCGGGTGTCGGAAAGTCGACATTGCTGGGCATGATAGCCCGTTACACCGAGGCGGACGTGAACGTTATCGCGCTCATAGGCGAACGGGGACGCGAACTGCGGGAATTCATCGAAAAGGACCTGCGCGAGGAGGGTCTGAGAAAGTCGGTCGTGGTTGTGGCGACCTCGGACCAGCCCCCTCTGGTGAGGATGAGGGGCGCCTATATAGCGACCACCATCGCCGAGTACTTCCAGTCCCAGGGGAAAAGGGTGCTTCTGATGATGGACTCCGCCACCAGATTCGCAATGGCCATGCGCGAGGTCGGCCTTGCCATCGGAGAACCTCCCACCACGAAAGGATATACCCCTTCGGTGTTCGCCGCATTGCCCAAGCTTCTGGAAAGAACCGGGAATTTCCAGAACGGCAGCATCACCGGCCTCTATACGGTCCTTGTGGAGGGGGACGATTTCAACGAACCGGTGTGCGACTCCATGAGGAGCATCCTGGATGGCCACATAGTCCTTTCACGCGGGCTGGCGGCAAAGAACATCTACCCGCCCATAGACATAATGGCAAGCGCCAGCAGGGTGATGAACGACGTGACCAATGAAGAGCACCGTCAGTTGGCGGGCAGATACAAGGAGATGCTGGCCACATATTTGCAAGCGGAGGATCTTATTAATATCGGCGCCTATCGGCAGGGGAGCAATCCCAAGATTGATCTGGCCGTGAGCAGGATAGACAGGATATTCGGCTATGTTCGTCAGAATATCCAGGAAAATGTCGGCTTCGAACAGTCTCTGGAGGTTCTCAGGGATGTCTGCGGCGACTAGAAGCCTGAAATACCGGTTGTACGCGCATCCCTGAGGGAGGAACCATGCGACGGAATGTATTCAATCTCGAAAGGGTTCTCAATTTTCGAAGGGAAACGGAGAAGATTCGCAAGCTGGAACTGGCAATCGCCAAGCGGGAGCACGAACATGCCGAAGATCGCCTGCGCCGCGAGGAAGAGTCAATGGAGAATCTGAACCTGGAGTTCATGAACAAGCAGATCGAGGGAATTTGCGCCTACGAGCTTCAACTCTATGCCGATTTTTTCCGGAAGAAGAAGGTTGATATTGTCATTCAGCGGGAAGAGGTGACGGTACTGGACCAGAAAGTCCTGGAAAGGAAAGAGCACCTCATCGAAGCGGCTACTGAAAAGAAGATCATGGAAAAATTGAAAGAGAAGAGGGTCGAGGCCCATGAAAAAGAGCTGGCGGCCAAGGAGCAGTCCTTCCTCGATGAGATAGCGCTGCGGAGAAAGGGAAACATCTCATGACCCGCATCGGCCGGCGCATCGGCATAGCTTCTTCCGTGCTCTTTCTCACACTGATCTGCCCGGGATCTGATTCCCTGCGCAACCGTCCCCAGGCCCAGAATCTTTCGCCTGCTGAACGCGGCCGCGCCGCGCGGGCGCCGGCCGGGGCGGATCAAAGGGCCAGACAGCGGCCCGCTGCCCCCGCCCTCGACGGAAATGCGCTCATGGAGAAAGAGACGGCGCTCAATCAGAAGGAACAGGAGATGAAAAAGCTGGAGCAGTCCCTTGATTCCAGGATAAAGGAAATGGAAAACACCAGAAAGGGGCTGGAGGCATCCCTGGCGCGAAAGAAGGCTGAGGATTCCGGACGATACAAGAAGATGCTGAAGATATACAAGTCGCTTCGGCCCGAGGCCGCGGCGGCTCTCATCGACAAGCTGGATGAGGACATTGCCATTGAGATGCTCAACCAGATGGACCAGAAGACGGCCACCAAGCTGATTCCCCACCTGAATCAGGAGAGGGTGCTCAAGTGGACCCGCCGGTCGCTCAAGGAAAACTGAACCGGCGTTCCCGACCGGTTTTGTATAGGGATTCCGGCGTCATAAGCGCCGGATATAAATCTGAAAGGAAAGGAGGTGAAAACAAAGATATGGAAGCATCAATGATATTGCGGAATCCCGGAATGGCTGTTTCCGGGCAAAACAGCGCCATGGTCGACGGACAGGCGGTTGAATCAACCTCCTTTCCGGTGTTTGAGCAGTTCTTCGATCAGGCAAAGGCAAGCGCCGCACCGGCCGAATTAAAGTCGGCTGTCGACCAGACTACGCAATCACCCGTGATTACGGATGTTTCGGTCAGTGGCGAATCCAGGGGAACGCAGCTTGCCCTGGCAACGGACAGGTTGCCTCTCGTGGAGGCGGCTGTCGTGAAAAACCTGGCTGGAAAGACGGCGGAGACGCCGACTGATGGCGAAGTTGCTATCTCTTCCGGTAGAGCCGATGAACTGACGCGGCTGCAAACGGCGCTATTGAGGAAAAGCGGAGCAGTGCTGGAAGGAAGAGAGCCGGAGACGGAAAAGAACCCTGAAAAAACCCAGAAGAACCGCTCCGAAAGCCTGGAAGGCGAGATGAAGGTTGTTGTCGCCGGACCGGCTGCTCTGAACGGTCAGGGCTTGAACGTGGATGAGCCGGTTGATGTTGAGGACATCCAGCAGGAAGCAACGTCTGTTGAAGGCAAGGCGAAAGTCGTAACTCAGCAAGGGGAATCCGTTGGTAGAGAGTCGGATTTACACTATGCCTTTGCTTCGTCTGGAACCTCTGACAGGCCCGCCATTCCGGCCCGAGCGGACGGCCAGGCGGTGAAGGTTGAAGAAGTCGTAGCAAGTCCGGTCGTCGTGGAAGCGGAAGCGACGGCGCCGGCCAGGGCGGCGCAAGCGCGTCCCGAAGCGGAAAGGACGGCAGGTCCCGCGCCGGTAACCAGGGAAGCTTCCCGGATGAGGACAACCGTAGAGCCCGCCATCCCGGCCCGAGCGGACGGCCAGGCGGTGAAGGTTGAAGAAGTCGTAGCAAGTCCGGTCGTCGTGGAAGCGGAAGCGACGGCGCCGGCCAGGGCGGCGCAAGCGCGTCCCGAACCGGAAAGGACCGCGAATCCCACACCGGTAACCGGGGAAGCCACCCGGACGAGGACAACCGTGGA
>CAYMFO010000002.1:0-178870 GCA_964389825.1 uncultured Geobacter sp.
TTACGTGCGGCTTTGTCCTCTCAAATTTTGCCTTGGCCATTTGAATTAATCCTCCCGCCTTGAAATCTTCAAGGTTATCTTACCATCATGATTTTGTTTGCTAAAGAAAATGGAGCCCACAATCGGACTTGAACCGATGACCTCTTCCTTACCAAGGAAGTGCTCTACCGCCTGAGCTATGTGGGCATTACATGAAATTGGAGCGGGAAACGGGACTCGAACCCGCGACCCTCAGCTTGGAAGGCTGACGCTCTAGCCAACTGAGCTACTCCCGCATTCCTTTAATCTGAAGTTTTTTGAAGATAACTGAAACATCATGGAACCAGTAAAAGCGACTATTGTCTCCTGGTTTCCAATCAGGCCAGTTACTTCTGAAGTTGTAATGGTGGAGGGAGGAGGATTCGAACCTCCGAAGTCGTCCGACGACAGATTTACAGTCTGTTCCCTTTGGCCACTCGGGAATCCCTCCAGTGAAGAGTACCACTATTTTTATGGAGCTGGCGATGGGACTCGAACCCGCAACCTGCTGATTACAAGTCAGCTGCTCTGCCAGTTGAGCTACGCCAGCAATACTTGCAAAATAGTGAATCACTTGGGCTGTTTGGCGCTTCAAGCGAAGAACTCCTTATATCTTCATTCTCGGAAGTTGTCAATATTTTTTATTCCCTCTGCTTCAATTTTTTGAATTGAAAAAGCACGGAAGTCATTTCGAAAAAAAACCTCCTGTAAAGGGTTGAACAGAGACTTCTATTCTTGACTATCTTCACCTGCCGCTACCCAAGAGTTCAGCGGCGGCGTTAGCTCTCCCCGAGGCCTTCAGTGCCTGCAACACGTTATTTCGCTCTTCGGCCAGATGGGAAAGAAGTAACGATTTCTGAAGGCGCTTTTCTCTGAGACCCCGAGGCACATACAGAGATTCTCCGGTAGAAGGGTCTATACCCGTATAATACATACAAGTTGAACGAGTCCCAGGAGTAGGGGTAAAATCCTGAACCTGCTCAACTTTCAGCGAGAGACGTTTAAGGATAAGGGCGGTGTCAACCATATCCGACAGGGAACATCCGGGATGCCCGGACATCATATATGGCACAATAAACTGGCGCTTGCCCAGTCGCAAACTTTCAGAACGGAAATATCGCAGAAAATCAATAAAGGAGACATGAGGTGATTTACACATCAGGGAGGTTACATGGTCAACAAAATGCTCAGGGGCAACCTTAAGCAAGCCGCTCACGTGGCTTGCTATAAGTTCAGCAAAATATCCGGGCTGCTGATGAAATAAATCGAATCTGATGCCCGATGAAACTGAAACATGCTTGACACCCTTTATTCTGGAAACATCTCTCAGCAGAGAGGCGAGCCTTTTGTCTGATATCGATAAGTTGCCGCAAAGGTCCGGAAACAAGCAGCTTGTTCTCTGACAGAGCGAAAGATTCTTCTTGCCACAGGACATGGCATACATATTCGCCGAAGGTCCCCCGATGTCGCTTATCGTGCCTGAAAACCATGAAAATGCGCAAAGCTGCTTGATCTCTTTGAATATTGATTTCTCGCTTCTGGACTGAATGATCTTTCCCTGATGATGGGAAATCGAGCAAAAAGAGCAGCCCCCCACACATCCCCGGTGCGTTGTAATCGATGTCTTGATCTGCTCCCAGGCCTTTATATTTTCGCGATACGAAGGATGCGGGAGCCTCTTAAAGGGAAGTGCGTACACATCGTCAATCTCACTCTCAGAAAGCGGCGGAGCTGGTGGATTGCAGACCAGAAAACGGTCTCCGTGACGCTGGATAATCACTGTGTCACTGAAGGAATTCATTGCCGTTTCAACCGTGCGAAAAGCCTCGGCAAAAGAACGACGATCCGAGACAACCCGTTCAAACGGTGGTATTTCCAGCGCGGACATTCCTGCTATGGGCGTTCGGGAGGTAGATACCTTATAAGCGGTACCCCTGATATCGGTACACGCGCCTATTTTTTCCCCCCGCCGCATCCTTTCCGCTAGTTCCAGCAAAGGTCTCTCTCCCATGCCATACACAAGGAGATCGGCTTTAGAATCGAAAAGGATGGACCTGCGAACCCCGTCATCCCAGTAGTCGTAATGCGCAAACCGCCTCAGGCTTGCTTCAATCCCTCCCAACACAACCGGTACGTCCTTGAAGACCTCTTTGATGCGCGTTGTATAGACAATAGTCGCCCGATTCGGTCGAGCGCCATGCCGATTGCCTGGGGTATACGCATCATCCCTTCTAAGGCGCTTGGTTGAAGTATAGTGGGCAACCATGGAGTCCATTGCACCGGCGGAAACGGCGAAGAAAAGCGAGGGGCGCCCCAATGCGGCAAAAGGCTCCCGGGATCGCCAATCCGGTTGAGATATGATACCGACACGGAAACCTCGAGACTCCAGCAGTCGCGCAAGCAGAGGAACACCAAAAGCTGGGTGGTCTACATAGGCGTCACCGGTGATAAATATCACATCCAGCCCATCCCACCCACGGCTGGCTACATCGTCAATGGTAACGGGAAGAAAACTCATCACGGAAACAACGGCAGAGCTTCCAAACCCATATTTTCCGGAAAGCCGTTCATGATATTCATATTTTGCACGGCCTGACCGGATGCGCCCTTTACCAGGTTATCAATCACCGAAACAATCACCACTCGACCTGTCCTTTGATCAGAAATCAGCCCTATGTCACAGAAATTTGATCCCCGCACGTTCTTAGTCACTGGATAGACGCCCTCAGGGAGGATGCGCACAAACCTCTCCCTGGCATAAAACTCCCTGTACATCTCCAGTAAATATGACGTTGTATGCTGACTCGTCAACTTTGCATATATCGTTGACAGGATACCCCTATCCATGGGAACCAGGTGTGGGGTAAAGGAAATGGTGACATCTTCTCCGGCAAGAAGCGACAACTCCTGTTCGATTTCAGGCGTATGACGGTGTACGGCAACACCGTACGCCTTGAAGCCCTCATTTACCTCACAATATAGAGAATCAACCTTAGCGCCTCGACCTGCTCCACTGACCGCTGACTTTGAGTCGGCAATTATTGTGGCAAGGTCTACAAGTCCATTTTGCAAAACTGGGGCAAGCCCGAGAATTACGCTGGTCGGATAACAGCCAGGGTTACCCACCAGAGGTGAGCCGGCAATCAGATCTCTTCTGAGCTCCGGAAGCCCGTATACTGAACTCTTCAAAACTTCGGGATTCATGTGCTCTTGATACCATGAGGCATAAACATCTGGTGACCTGAATCGATAATCCGCGGAAAGATCAACGACCTTTTTCCCATGGTTCAAGAAATCAGGCACAACCGCCATAGCTGCCCGGTGTGGTAGCGCCGTGAAAATGAAATCCGCTTTTTTCGCCACCCGGTCGGGTTCCAGACTCTCCAGTGTCTGCCCGAAACAACCACGCACCGATGGAAAAATTTCCGACACCACCTTCCCCGCGCTCCTCTCCGAGGTAACACAGGTGACTTCCACCTCCGGGTGACCGTGAAGGATTCTTAATAACTCTACCCCCGTATATCCACTGGCGCCCACAACCGCAACCCTGATCATAAAATAGCCTCCCGAGATATTTATCCTAGATTCGGCGGTTGTAATCATCCTTCGTTCTCTTCGGATGAGCATAACCCGCTTTTTCAGGTTTATTTGCAAACAAGGTCAGACAATCCATACGAAATACCAAACGCAGAAAAGGGGAAACCCGCTCGGATTTCCCCTCAATCGATTCGTCTGCGACGCTATACGGTCTGTTAGCGCTTGGAGAACTGGAAACTCCGGCGGGCCGCCGCCTTGCCGTATTTCTTACGCTCCTTGACTCGGGAGTCTCTTGTAATGAAACCCGCTTTTTTCAGCGCCCCGCGCAACGCGATATCGGCCTCCAGTAACGCCTTTGTAATGCCGTGCTTTATGGCGCCCGCCTGACCGCTGTCACCGCCACCCTTTACAGTAACGAAGATATCAAACTTATCCGAGTTCTCGGTGAGTTCAAGCGGCTGCTTGACAACCATCTTGGAGGTTTCTCTCCCAAAATATTCGTCAAGGCTCTTGTCATTAACAGTAATTTTTCCGCTTCCGGGCTTTAACCACACCCGGGCGATGGACGATTTCCTTTTTCCGGTACCATAGAAGCTTGCTGCCGCCATATATATTCTCCTGACAAATTGTTGTTGAAAATGATGTTAAACCTGCAATGATTTGGGCTGTTGCGCCTCATGCGGATGAACCGAGCCAGTGTAAATCTTCAACTTTTTCAACATGTGGCTTGCGAGCTTATTCTTCGGCAGCATCCCCTTCACGGCTTTTCTAATAATATCTTCGGCCTTCTTTTCCATCAGCTTACCGGCCGAAATAGACTTGATTCCTCCGGGATAGCCCGAATGACTGTAGTAAATCTTATCGGAAAGTTTATTACCGGTAAGAACCACCTTTTCCGCGTTAACCACAATCACGAAATCTCCACTGTCCACATGGGGGGAAAAAAGGGGCTTGTTTTTTCCGCGAAGCACATTGGCGATATGGGTAGCAACACGACCGAGGACCTTGCCGTCAACATCAACCAGGAACCAATCCCTTTTTATATCTTCATTTTTTGGCACGAGCGTTTTCATATAACCTCACAGCTGGATGTAAAAATCAACTTCTTTGACGTTTTGAAAGATGGTAAATCTAATTCATGCGCCCCAGCTTGTCAAGATATTTTTCCAATACAGGATAGTCAGTAAAAGACCTCCATCAGGCATAAGCCTTGAGGCGGCGCCGTGCTCCCCGCCATTTTCCGATCACCGGAAGCCAATATTACGGGAATTTCATCAGGGGACATCCTTCCACTCCCAACAGCGACCAGGGTCCCGACAATGATCCTTACCATGTTTTTCAGGAAACCGCTCCCTCTGACATCTATGACAATCAAGTCCCCCTCAAGGGCTATATCCAAAGAATCCACCCGCCGTATAGTTGTCTTTGCCGAGCAGTTAGCGGCACGAAAAGCCGAGAAGTCCATTTCTCCAACAAAATGACGAGAGGCTTGATCCATTGCCTTCAGATCGAGCCGGCGCCCAATCCTCCAGACGTAGAGACGTGACAACGGGGAACGCCTTGGAGTATTAAGTATGGTGTACCGGTAATGCTTCCCCTTTGCATCGCGGCGGGGACTAAAGCCTAAAGGCGCCTCACTTGCGTCTCGAATGGAGATATCCTGCGGCAGCAACGAATTCAAGCCGTCGGAGAACGCGCCTAAAGGAATGGTCTTCTCGGTCTGGAAAGCAGCTACCATGCCTCTGGCGTGAACGCCGGCATCAGTACGGCCTGACGAAAAGACTCGCACTCGTTCCCTGAGAAGCCTGGCCAGCGCCCCCTCAACGACCTCCTGTACGGAAAGACCGTTCGGCTGAATCTGCCATCCTGCGTAACGGGTTCCTTCATATTCAATTATAAGCTTTATGGTACGCATGGAAAATAAAAGAGACGTCTCGAAGACGTCTCGTGGAATCAATCCGAGAATCAGCGGTAATCTGGCCGTGTACCCGACCCGTCTTTCAGATTAAAGATATTTATTTATCAGAATTTCCGCAATCTGCACGGCATTCGTGGCGGCGCCCTTCCGGATATTGTCAGCGACGACCCAAAGGTTCAAGCCGTTTTCCACGGATTCATCCTCGCGGATCCTGCCAACATAGGTCAAATCCTGACCAGCCGCATCGAGGGGCATCGGATAGATTTTATTAGCGACATCGTCGACCAGCTTGCAGCCGGGGGCATTCTTTATAAGCTCGAAAGCCTTGGCGACAGTGATTTTTTTCTCCGTTTCGACGTTCACGGATTCCGAATGACCAAAGAAGACCGGCACGCGTACGGTAGTGGCCGTAACGCGGATATCTGATTCCATTATCTTTCTGGTCTCGTTCACCATTTTCATCTCTTCTTTGGTATAACCGTTTGGCTCGAAGGAATCAATCTGCGGAAGACAGTTGAACGCAATGCGATATGGATAAACCTTGGCTTCCGCGGGCCTGCCATTCAGCATATCTCCAGCCTGTAACCGCAACTCGTCTATTGCCTTCTTTCCCGTACCTGAAACAGCCTGGTATGTTGAAACTATGATGCGCTTGATGGTCCCATACTGATGAAGAGGCTGAAGGGCAACCACCATCTGAATCGTAGAACAGTTAGGGTTTGCGATTATACCCTTGCTGGTATAGCCGGCGATTGCATGGGGATTCACCTCGGGAACCACGAGAGGAACGTCCGGATCCATTCTCCATGCACTGGAATTGTCGATACAGACAGCGCCTGCGCGTGCGGCCGATGGGCAAAACTCCAAAGAGCGGCTGCCCCCCGCGGAGAAAAGAGCAATATCAATCCCATCGAAGGCATCATGATCAAGTAGCTCAACCTGAACCGGCTTTCCTTTATACTCAAGGACTTTCCCGATACTTCTTTCACTCGCCAGAAACCTGATCTTTCCTACCGGGAAATCTCTCTCCTCAAGACACTTAATCATCTGGTTGCCCACCGCGCCGGTTGCGCCAGCTATGGCAACATTCCACAGTTTTTTAGCCATTTCCGCCAGTCTCCTCTCTCAACGGCCGCCACTCGCAAAGCCGGAAAATTTTACAATTTTATTTAGAGTAAACTGTTATTGTCAACAAAAAAGATGAAAAGAAAAATCATTCATGCCCGAAATTGGGGCCTTCTTCCCTGCGTCAGCTCATATCAATTTAGCTTTCCCCCGTGACGTAGCTCAATTCAAGGGACGAAATCCAATAAGGCTGGCGGCTGAATTCGACGAAAAATTCTTTTGCGTAAAACCGGATTGTTAATAGACAAACAGCATCCAAAGCTCAAAATACCCCATGGACTCCCAACCCCAGACGGGCGTAAAGGAATGAGGACTGTTTTTATCTTGATTAATCCCTGCCTCTTACTTATAATTTTTGATTTTACTGACAATTACTTGATAATTTTGGATGGAGACTCCGTCGTGTCCTGCTTTATTACATTCGAGGGAATAGAAGGATGCGGGAAGACCACACAGGTAGAAATCCTTTCCCGTTTTATGAAAGAACAGGACATACCCTCGATCTTTACCCGTGAACCGGGCGGGTGCGCAATTGCCAACAAAATAAGAGATATTCTGCTGGACGTAGAAAATCGGAAACTGGTTCCACTGGCCGAACTGCTCCTCTACGCGGCAGCCCGTGCACAGCATGTGGAGGAAGTAATACGCCCTTCCATCGCGGAAGGAAAGATTGTAATCTGCGATCGATTCACTGATGCCACCATAGCATACCAGGGTTACGGCCGCGCCCTTGACCTCGACCTGATATACACACTCAACCGGCTGGCGTCGGGCGGCCTCATGCCCAACCTTACCATCCTCCTTGACTGCCCAGAGGAGATGGGCCTGCGCCGTGCTCTGGAAAGGATTCAGCTCACCGAGGGAGCTCGCGAAGAACGATTCGAACAGGAATCCCTCAGATTCCACGGCGCCGTCAGAGAAGGTTATCTGCACCTGGCGGCAATCAGCCCGGAGCGCTTTGTGGTGCTGGACGCCAGCAAGGGGATCAGCGAGACGGCCTCCGCGGTCAGAGAGATTGTCCTGTCCCGGATTGGCCGAGGTTAGCCATGCCTTTCTCCAGAGTGATCGGACACACGAGAATCGTAAAGCTTCTCAAACGCTCACTTGAAGCGGGAAGACTGTCCCACGCATATCTCTTTGAAGGCATTGACGGCACAGGCATGAAAGAAACCGCCCTTGCCCTGGTTGAATCGGTATTCCGTGGAGAGAGCGAGGGATGCGGGAAGGGCACCTCCCGCGGAAAGATTGCCGAAGGCAACCACCCGGATATTCACCTTGTGCAACCGGAAGGAACGCAGATCAAAATCGACCAGATTCGGGACCTGCGGAAAGCGCTTTCCTTTCGTCCCTACGAAGCGAACAAGAAAGCCTGTATAATCGAAGATGCCGAAAGGATGAACGTCTCCGCGGCCAATGCCTTTCTGAAGACACTGGAGGAACCGCCGGGTGATGCCTTGATCATCCTTCTGACATCTCACGTGGAGAGTCTCCTCCCCACCATACGTTCCAGGTGCCAGCGGATAAGCTTCTCTCCCCTTTCCACTGAAGCCATTGAAGCCATCCTTACGAAGGATGGAGCGGATGCGAAACCTTCCCGCATAGCGGCCGCTATGGCGGGAGGCGATCTTGCCAGAGCGAGAGAGCTCCTTGCCGGAGACCATTTACAGGAGAGAAAGATATTTCTCGAACGTGCGGCCGGCCTCTCATGTTCTGACATTATCCCGCTGTTCGAAAGCGCCGAGGAGTATGCATCCAACAAGGAAAGCATGCTATATATGATAGATCTCCTGATGCTTTTCTGGCGCGATATCCTTTTCCTGCTCACCGGACACGGGGAGATTGCCAACAGCGACCTGCTGCCGTTGCTAAAAGAAAAGGCCGGGCAATCCTCCCTGGATCAGGTCATGAATAACCTGGAATTTATAAAACGAATCCGTCACTCAGTCATGAAGAATGCCAATCCTCGTCTTTCTCTGGAGGTGCTTTTCATGGAGATGGCGAACGGATGACCGTCGAGCGGAACGCTCAGAGCCCCCTGGACATTATGGGGTTCATCACCGGAGGAAGCAGTGGCGAAAATTGTGAAAATTCAATTCCAGACCGCCGGCAGGCTCTATGATTTCAGGACCGGCGAGCTGGATGTTAATACCGACGAACGGGTTGTTGTAGAGACCGAGAGAGGAAGAAGCATCGGTCGAGTTGTAAAAGGCCCGTTTGAGATCGATGACAATGAAGTGTCGGAAGGTGTAAAAACGATCCTGAGAAAAGCCGTTCCGGAAGACCTTGAGTCCGCGTCCAGACACCGGGCCAAGGAAAAGGACGCCTTTGATTTATGCCTGCGCAGGGTCCGGGAACGCGGTCTGGATATGAAGCTGGTAAAGGTCGAGTATCTCTTTGACGGAAGCAAGGCAATCTTCTATTTTACAGCCGACGGCCGAATCGATTTCCGGGAACTGGTCAAGGACCTGGCTCATGCCTTTCATACAAGAATAGAGATGCGTCAGATAGGCGTTAGGGATGAAGCCGGCATGGTGGGAGGAATCGGCATCTGCGGAAGAGAGCTCTGTTGCTCGTCCTTTCTGAGGGAGTTCGAGCCTGTTTCGGTGAAAATGGCCAAGGAACAGAATCTGGCGCTGAACCCGACCAAGATATCCGGCCAGTGCGGAAGACTTCTCTGCTGCCTTGCCTATGAATTCGAAACCTATTGCACACTGCGGAAATGCCTTCCGAAATGCGGCAAGAGGGTTTCATGCGGAACAGTGGAAGGTGAGGTTGTCAAACTGAACATCCTCGATGGAACGGTAACGGTAAAGACCGACGACAACCATGAAATAATCGTCCGGGGAGACGAGGTCAAACTGGAGGTCGCACCGGAACGGGCCAAAAAGCCCGCGAAAGAGCCCGAGGAAAACAAACCGAGAAAGCAACAGCGAGGACAGCAACGACCGCAATCCGCCAGGCCTCCCAAAGAACGCCAGGATTCCAGAGACAGCGCGGCAAGAACAAAGGAGAAACCATGAGCCGAAAATTCTACGTAACGACTCCAATCTATTACGTGAATGACGTTCCCCATCTGGGCCATGCCTATACGACGCTGGCCGCCGACGTTATCGCACGCTACAAGAAATTGAAGGGCTTTGACGTCTTTCTCCTGACCGGAACTGACGAACATGGACAGAAGGTTGAAAAGGCTGCAAACGCGGCCGGCGAGACTCCCCTGGAACTGGCGGACAGGGTGGTAAAGCGTTTCCAGTCATTATGGGAAAAGCTGGACATCTCCTACAACGATTTCATTCGCACCACCCAGGAGCGCCACAAAAAGGGGGTAAGCGAGATATTCCAGAGGGTGATGGACCAGGGTGACATATACCTGGGAGAGTATGAAGACTGGTATTGCACGCCTTGTGAAACATTCTGGACCGAGACGCAACTCATTGATTTCAGATGTCCGGACTGCAACAGACCCACGGAAAAGCTCAAGGAAGAATCGTATTTTTTCCGCATGAGCAAGTACCAGGACGCGCTTCTGGCGCACATTGAGGCCAACCCCGACTTTATCCAGCCAAAGAGCAGACGCAACGAAATCATCTCTTTTGTCAAGGAAGGCCTTCGGGATCTCTCTGTATCCAGGACCTCCTTTACCTGGGGAATCCCGGTTCCGGGAAACTCCCGGCATGTGATCTACGTCTGGTTCGACGCACTGACCAATTACATCACCGCCTTGGGATACCCTGAGCAGACGGATGATTTTACGACATTCTGGCCCGCCGACGCCCATCTTATCGGGAAAGACATACTCCGTTTTCACGCCGTATACTGGCCGACCTTTCTCATGGCCGCCGGACTCCCCCTTCCCAAAAAGGTGTTTGCCCACGGATGGTGGACGGTGGAAGGTCAGAAGATGAGCAAGAGCCTGCGGAATGTGGTTGAACCTAACATGCTGATCGATCGTTACGGAGCAGACGCGGTTCGCTACTTCCTCCTGCGGGAGGTACCCTTTGGTCTGGACGGAGACTTTTCCCATTCGGCCATGATCCACCGGATAAACTCGGACCTGGCGAATGATCTGGGCAACCTCCTGAACCGCTCAACCGCCATGCTCAATAAATACTTCGACGGCATTGTTCAGGAACCCGGGGAGTTCACGGAAACGGACCTTGAATATCGTAAGAAGACGGAGGTTCTTGAAGGAAGTCTTGACATATGCCTGGAGGATCTGGCCTTCAGCAAGGCCCTTCAGGTCATCTGGGAAGTCATTTCGGCGGGCAACAAATACATCGACGAAACCGCTCCCTGGACTCTGGCCAAGGTTCCGGAGAAACGCGGCCAGCTTGCAACGGTAATGTATTGTATCCTCGAGTCCCAGCGCGTCGTCTTTCATCTGTTGTCACCCTTCATGCCCGAAACCGCCCGCAAGGGGCTCGCATACCTTGGGTGGAGCAAACCAATCACCGAAGAAGGAATCCGTTGGGGCGGGCTGAAGCCGGGCACGAAGATCGCTAAAGCGGAACCTCTTTTCCCCAGAATAGAAGAAAAAGGTGACTCATAAGAAAAGACCGTCAGGCGCCCCTCACCGCGCGTAATTCCCCTGGCGCGAAAAGAAAAAAGGCTCGAAACAGACAGTATTTATAGAACTCTCTGAAGAGGAGTCGAAAACTTCCCTTGTGGGTCCACCACTCCTCCTTGAGATTCTTGCTGTCCACTGGGAAAGGGTACACGGCGATATCCTTGGGAAGTACCGAATGAAAGATGAGGACGGCGCGCATCATGTGATAACGGGAGGTGATGAGGCGGATGGAGCGGATCTCGCGCCTGGTAATGAGGTCCCTGGCATACAAGGCATTTTCCAGGGTATTCCTTGAAGCCTTTTCCAGAAAGACGTCTTCGCCGCCCCGCTCACCCTTTTTCTCCTTAAAGAGATCACCCTTCCTTACCAGAGGGTCCACGCCTACAAGAAAAAGCCATTTAGCCTTGTTTTCGCGGTAAAGCCGGATTCCCTCCTCTACACGCCCCTTCCCGCCCGCGAGAACCACTATGGCATCGGCCTTCACATCCCGCTGACCCATGGCAAAGGTTGTGTAGACGAAATGAACGAACAGAAGCGCAAATAATATGGTTATCAAAAACAGAAAGGCGAAAAATCCCTTCAGGAATGACATGATAGATTATCCTGGTCCCGGACCGGGTGGTAAACGGCCCGTATAATGAGAAATTTGTCTTGCCAACAACGGTTTCATCTGTTATAGAAAAATGCTTCAGTCAACGAAGGAGGAGTAAAACAATGTCGAAAGTATGCGCGATATGTGGAAAAGGCCCCAGCTTTGGCAACAACGTAAGCCATGCCAATAACAAGACTTCCAGAATATGGTACCCCAACCTTCAAAAGGTTAAAGCACTGAGGAATGGCACGGTATCCACCATCAAGGTATGTACGCGCTGCATCCGTTCCGGAAAGGTAACCAAGGCTATCTGATAAGGCTTTCCGGCGGAAACACTCCGAAGCGGGTTGTAATCTCATATGAAGCCGCGACGTTCAAGCGATCGCGGCTTCTTTTTTCCAACCTCCGCGCGTGACCACCTCATTTCCACGCAAAAAAAAACTCCACGGCTGATTTCATTCAGGATAGCTTCAAGCCTATCCGTCCCCGCGCACGTTTCAATGGTTCAGCTCTTAATCCTTTCAACCTTGATAACCCCGTTCACCTTCATTATGCTGTTTATTACACGATTCAGGTGCTCCAGGTCGGTGACGTTGATCTCAAACAGGTTGATGCCTTTTTTATCCACGGTGCACTGCACGGAAGCGCTGGAAATGTTTGCTTCACAATTGGCAATGACCAGGGCAATTCCCGCGAGGATACCTTTCTGGTCATGACAGGTAACACGAATCTTGACAGGAAGCGCGGCGCTCTTCTCCCGGTTCCAGGCAACCGCAATCCGCCTGTCAGGATCGCTTTGTCGCGCAAACGAACAGTCAGCGGTATGAACGGTTACGCCGCGTCCACGGGTAATGAATCCGACAATGTCATCGCCAGGCACCGGGTTGCAGCACTTGCCGAAACGGACAAGCACATCATCCACCCCGTTTATCTGGATGGCGCTGGACGATTTTTTTGTCAGCCTGTTGAGCACCTTTGATATTCTTGATTCTTTGTGCTCGCGGGTTTCAACCAGCTTTTCCTCGGATAATATCTTTCCCAGTATCTGGTTGCAGGAAAGCTTTCCGTAACCCACGGCCGCCATCAGATCATCATCCGCGACAAAACCGAACTCCACGGCTATCCGCTTGATCTCACCACTTTTTTGCAGCTTTCCGTAGTTCAGGCTGTAGCGGCGGAACTCCTTCTCGCAAATCTCCCGGCCGATGGCAATGCTTCTCTTCCTCTCCTCGGTCTTGATCCAGCCCCGGATCTTGTTCCTGGCGCGGGTGCTCTTGACAATTTTCAACCAGTCCTTGCTCGGGGTATGGTGTGGAGAGGTAACGACCTCGATTATGTCCCCGGTTTTCAGTTCATACTTCAGGGGGACCAATTTTCCGTTAACCTTAGCGCCGACGCACCGGTGGCCGACGTCGGTATGAACGCTGTAAGCAAAATCAATCGGTGTGGCCCCTTTGGGAAAACCCTTCACATCCCCCCTGGGCGTAAAGACATACACCTCCTCCGGGAAGAGCTCAACCTTTACGGTATTCATGAACTCCTGGGAATCCTGCAATTCCTGCTGCCATTCCAGAAGCTGCCTCAGCCATGCGAAACGCTTTACGTCCCGCTCGTCATATCCTTTGCCTTCCTTGTATTTCCAGTGGGCGGCAATCCCCGCCTCGGCAACCCGGTGCATCTCCCAAGTCCTTATCTGCACCTCCATCCGTTCACCGAAAGGACCTATCACCGTTGTATGCAGCGACTGGTACATGTTGCTTTTCGGCATGGCTATATAGTCTTTGAAACGGCCGGGTATGGGTTTCCAGGTGGAATGGACTATGCCGAGGACTTCATAGCAGGCGCGGATATCCTCGACAAGGACTCGGATAGCAATGAGGTCGTATATCTCGTCGATATCCACGTTTCGGCTGACCATCTTGTTGTGAATAGAGTAAAGGTGTTTACTCCTGCCCGTGACATCACCCTCGATACCGTGTTCCTTCAGCTTGAGAGTGATTATTTCCATGACCTCCTTCACGTAGCTTTCCCGTTCCCGTTTTTTCATGGCCACCTTGGAAGCCAGGTCGTAATAGAGTTGCGGGTTTTCGTAACGGAAAGACAGGTCCTCCAGCTCGCTCTTTATCCAGGAGATGCCAAGCCGGTTGGCCATGGGAGCATAGATATCAAGGGTCTCCTTGGCGATGCTCCGCTGTTTTGTTTCCGGCTGATACTGCAGGGTCCGCATATTGTGCAGGCGGTCCGCGAGCTTGACCAGGATAACCCGGATGTCGTTCGCCATGGCGAGAAGCATCTTTCGAAAATTCTCCGCCTGGCTTTCTTCCTTGGTCTTGAAATAAATCTTGCTGATCTTGGTGACACCGTCAACGAGGTTTGCAACCTCGGTTCCGAATATTGTCTCCAGCTCCTCGTATGTTGTAAGGGTATCTTCCAGCGTGTCATGCAGCAAACCGGTGGCCAGTGTCTGCACGTCCAGACGCAGCTCCGCGAGAATGGCGGCCACTTCCATGGGATGAATGAGATATGGTTCACCGGAAAGGCGTGTCTGCCCCTGGTGAACCTTGGCGGAAAAGACGTAGGCCTTCCTTATGACGTCGAGATCCGCGCCGGGGTTGTAGGATAAAACTTTATCCAGGATGTCATTGAGCCTGATCATAGATTTGTAACCGGAAGACCGGGATGGAGCAGTGATAAGTGACTACGCGGATGCAAAAAGGGCGGAACCGATTGGCCCGCCCCAATTACTGAATGGGACTAGCGGTTTTTTCGGGAGGTCATCTCATAATGAACCTTCCCGGCCGCTATCTCACGCAACCCCAAAACAACGTTCTTATTGTTTGACTTGTTCTCAATCACCGGCTTTGAGCCCTTGTACAACTGCTTTACCCTCTTGGAGGCCAGCATCACCAGCAAAAACCTGTTGTTTACCTGCCTCAGACAATCCTCTACCGTAACCCTTGCCATATGGAAAAACCCCTTTCTGAGACAATATTCCGATTTTAACCGGCAAAAAAAGCGGAAATTGCGTCAACCGACCTTATCGTCCTGCACTGTTCCGCCATTATGACGGATTTCAGCCTCTCAATGGCCTTTGAAAAATCATCGTTTACAATAATGTAATCATACCATGAAGACTCCCGCACCTCGTCCAGAGCGACCCGGAGCCGCTGCTCGATAGCCTCCCTGGCATCGGATTTCCGTCCTTCAAGCCTTCTGCGCAATTCCGCGAAATCCGGTGGAATAATGAACATGTACACGGCGTCGTCATACACCGATTTCAGCTTGCGCGCCCCCTGGCAGTCGATATCGAGAATGACGTTTATTCCGCTGGATCGAAGTTCCTCGATAGCCCTGAGAGATGTCCCGTACAGGTTGCCGTGGACCTCCGCCCATTCCGCGAACTCGCCCGCTTCGATCATGCGTTCGAACTCCGGGAGGGACACGAAAAAATAGTCCGCCCCATCCTCCTCGCCAAGTCTGGGAGAACGCGTAGTGTAGCTGACAGAATGCCGCAGATCCGGAAATATGTCAATTAATTCATTACATAATGAGGTTTTGCCCGCCCCGGATGGAGCGGATACTATGAAAACGATCCCTTCTTTTTTCATGAAAACGCCTTCCCGGAACCGCGCGAACGGAGTTACTCTATGTTCTGCACCTGCTCGCGTATCTTTTCCAGTTCCGCCTTCAGTTCTACCACGCATGCCGTAATCTCGCCATCGTTTGCCTTGGAACCGATGGTATTGATCTCCCTGCCCATCTCCTGGAGAAGAAAATCCAGCTTTCTCCCCACCGGCTCCGCGGCCTGGAGCGCGGCGTCAAACTGGACCAGGTGGCTCGCGAAACGGACCTGCTCTTCCGTTATGTCTCCCCGGTCAGCCATAAGCGCGATTTCCTGGGCAATCCTCGCCTCGTCAGGCATATTTTCCTGGGCAAACCGGGCCAGACGGGACGAAATCTTCTCCGCATACTCAAGGGGAACGGAAGGCGCGCGACAAGCAACCCTGTCCATCAGGCAGGCAAGTGCGCCGCGCCTCCCACGCAGGTCGTCGGCAAGTTCCTTTCCTTCCCTTATTCTCATACCCTCCAGGGCCTCAACCGCTTCCGCAACGGCGGCAAGAAGCCCGTCACGCATCTCTTGCGAACGTTCGTCATTCTCCGCAACGGCAAGCACGTCCTTCTGGGACACAATCAGCGAAAGGGGGACTGAGTCTCTGATACCCAGCTCGCCGCTCAGAGATGAGAAGGCCTCGTAGTAGGCCCGCGCCAGCGGGACATTTACGTGAGGCTTCCTGCTATCGGCAACGGCCTCTAACTGGATGAATACGTCTATTTTACCCCGTTTCAGTCTTTCGGATACGGCCTTGCGCACGTCATTCTCAAAACAGATAAGGGTCCTCGGAAGTTTTATGGATATCTCTCCATAGCGGTGATTAACCGACCTCATTTCAACGGAGATCTTGTCATGTTCCAAGGCATATTCCGCCTTGCCGTAACCGGTCATGCTTTTTATCATCGGTATCCTCTTGGGGGCCACGACCTGGGGCGCCCGGATGTAATATGTTCAATGTGAGGCCAGGACGCGAGATTTCCTCCGCCGCTACCCTGTCCCCGCGAGAAGACCTCTCCCTGAGATGCCCGAAGGTGACCGAGGGCCTGGTGACGGATCAGCCGGAGGGAATCAAGTATCGTGTTGCATGCAATAACAAATCAAGTCTTCAAGCATCAGCGGAAAGGCCGAGCAGGGGGAGAATCAGCGGATGCCCGTCGATACGTTTCCAGCAGGGAAGTTCCGCCTTGTAGGCGACAAAAGGGATTCCAGCGGCGCGCGCCGCCAGCATGTCCAGCTCGGAATCACCAACGAACAGCGCCTCTCCGGGAGTTATCCGGTAGTGTTCGAGTATCTTCAGGAGGGGTTCGGGGTGGGGTTTCGGGTTGTCAACCTTGGCCGCGGTCATAACGTAGTCGAAATAGGTCGTAAGGCGAAACTCTTCCAGAAGCAAACCAACCGAGTTGGACCTGTTGGTGCAGACGGCCAGGCTCACCCTGTTCAGCAACCGGTTCAGGGTCTCGACGAAATCCTTCTCAAGGCGCATCAAAGGAACAAGCTCTCGAAAGTCTAAGGTGGAAGCAAAGCGGAGCGCTTCCTCTCCCCGAGGATCGCCTTCAAAGAGTCTGGCCAGGACGTCCTTGCTGGAATAGGTATGAAGCAGATGCATGGTCTCTCCGTTATCCCTGTCCAGGGGAGGAAGGCCGAAATGCCTTACAATCATACCGTAAAAGGCATAATTGGCCTCAAAGGAGTCGAACATCACGCCGTCGCAATCATAGATGACGGCCTTGATCCCGTCCATACCCGTCACCATCAACCTTCCTTCCTTACGGATGCCAGATATTCCTCCCATTCAAGGGGAAGGAGATATCCCTTTTTGCTGTTGCATTCCTTGCAGGCGACGACGACATTGCCCTGGGTACTCCGGCCGCCGCGGATGATGGGAACCAGGTGGTCCATGGTCAGCTCGGAAGGGGAAAACGCGCCCCCGCAGTAATGACACAACCCGCGGGCCAACCGGTTCTTCCACCAGCGGGTCTTGCGGAGCTGGCGGGCCTTGTCCTTTTCTCTTCGCATTTCTTCGTCGGTTATTTCAACAATAAAACCGGTCACTATCGTTCACTTCTCCGTTGAATTCAGCATATCCCTGATGGCCTGGCGCGCCAACCCGTCGCAACGCTCGTTTTCCTGATGACCATTATGGCCCCGAATCCAGTTCCAGCGTATCCGGTGCACAGCGGAGAGAGAAAGGAGACGCTCCCAGAGGTCCCGGTTCAGGACATCCTCTTTCTTGCTGTTTTTCCAGCCCTTTTTGAGCCAGCCCTGCACCCATTCCGTCATTCCTTTTACAAGATACTGGGAATCGGTGGTCAAAACCACCTCACAGGGTTTTTTCAAGGCCTCAAGGGCCGTAATGGCGGCAAGAAGCTCCATCCGGTTGTTGGTGGTATGAGGGTCCGAGCCGGAGAGCTCCTTTTCCCTGTTTCCAGCCCGAAGAATGATTCCGAATCCCCCGGGCCCTGGATTGCCGCTGCAAGCGCCGTCACAGAAAATATCCACTTTCACTGGACAAACGCCCCCTCCCGTTTCAGAAGGTCGGCGATTGCCGTCATTACCCTCTCCGTAATCAACACATGTGTCTCTTTGCAGTCATCTCGCTGGAACAAATCTTCGAAATCGAGTGGCCGGCCGAAAACAATCTTTCCATCCTGACCGAACCCCGGGAAGCTCCATTTGTTCAGGCCGATAATAGCAGTGGGTATAACCTTAGGCCTGGTATCATAGATAATCTTGCCTACGCCGCGATTACCCTTGCCCAGAACTCCCCGACGGTTGCGGGTACCCTCAGGAAAAAGCATCACCTGCTGGTCCATAAGAAGGTCGTTTATCGTCTTTCCGGCGCGCACGTCCCTGCCTCGCCGGACCGGAAAGGCGCCCCACGAACTGTAGATCCAGCGCTGAAAGGGCTTGACGAAAAGCTCTTCCTTGGCCGGCGCCCAGATCATCCTGAAAGGATGGATGCGAATGACCGCCCACGGAAGGAATATGGTATCGTACGCCGAGATATGGTTGGACGCGATAAGCACCCCTCCCGTATCTGGAAGCAGTTCATCGCCGCTTATGCGAAAACGATTGATTGTGGAGGCATAGAAACCGACAACGTAGGCGGAAAATGTGACCCAGAAACGGCGCGGGAATGATACCTTCAAAAACACCTCGTAAGGGGGAGAATATACGTGTTTTTTTTATAGCATTTTCAGCCAGACCGGGCAACCATTATGAACAGCCTCCCGAACCCTGGAAAAAACGGGGATTATTGGCAAGGGAGAACGGTTTCTCAACATCAAGTGTTGACTCCCTGTTGATAAACCTGTGGGCAGTCCGGCAAACCATTAATTTACATACCCGTACTTGCAAAATGCACAAAATGTGGTCAATATAATCAACCCATGTGATTTCAGGAGGTTGCAATAGACACAGTCGCGACTGAACCGGTTTTCCGACCACATGAACCCATGCTTGACTTACAGGTACTTCCGCGTATGATTGATAACTATTGTTCTTAAATAACAATTTTTAAAAGAAAGGCCTGCATCTTGGTCCCAGGGAATGCCCCAAATCATCACGAAGAGCGCATGGCCCGGATTCTCTCGAAGGTCAGAAAGCATCAATTTCGCATGACCCCGCAACGACTCGAGATTATTCGGATTATCACCTCAAGCGAGGACCATCCCAGCGTAGACGATGTCTATCAAAAGGTAAAAATACACTTTCCCACCACGAGCCTGGCCACGGTTTACAAGACGGTCTCGCTGCTCAAGGAGTTGAACGAGGTTCTGGAACTTGGCTTCGCGGGCGGCGGCAACCGTTACGACGGCAGCAGACCCTATCCCCATCCCCACGCTATCTGCGTAAAATGCGGAAAGATTATGGACCCGCTGATATCCAGCGTCGACGATCTGAGCAACGAGATGAAGAATAAAACCGGATATACTATCTCCTTTCACCGCCTCGATTTTTTCGGTCTTTGCCCCGAATGTCAGAAGAAGCCATAAAATAATTTCCCCTCTATCAATAATTATTATCTACAACAATTGACTTTCCTCAAAAGCATTGTATCGTATCTGATAATCAGACGAGACCGGAAAAATTGCATCATTGCAAGGAGGCTCACATGAAGGACATTATGGAAACCGTCAAAGCCGACGTATCCCTTGAACGGCTGGCAAGCTCTCTTGAGAAGGCTAATCTTGCGGACAGACTGAAGGAGGGGGGACCCTTTACCCTCTTCGCTCCCAACAACGATGCCTTCACCAGGATGAACATCGAAAAGACGGTGCTGGATCCGAAAGTTCTGGCGGATACCCTTACCTATCATCTGGTTTCGGGGAAATATTCGGCCAGGGAACTTCACGAGATGATTCCAGGTAATCTCGAGACTGAAAACGGCAAATCTCTGACTCTGGAAGATGACGAAGGGGAACTGGTTGTTGACAATGGCAAGTTTGTAACCGCCGATATCCAGTGCTCAAACGGCGTCATCCACATCATCGATAACGTTTTTAAGCCGAATCTTTCCGGGTGGTACCGTGAAGATTTGCTTTGAAAACGAACGCGCCGATCTCTCGGTGGCCCGGCTGTCGGGCGAAGGATATTATTTTAAAAAAACAAGAAAAGGAGGAGGAATGCATGAGCAAGGATAAGAAACTGACCACCAGGAATGGCGCCCCCGTGGTCGACAACCAGAATGTCATGACCGCCGGTCCCCGCGGTCCGCAACTGCTGCAGGATGTATGGTTCCTTGAGAAGCTGGCGCACTTCGACCGTGAAGTCATACCCGAGCGGCGGATGCACGCCAAGGGTTCCGGCGCCTTCGGCGTGTTCACCGTCACCCATGACATCACCAGCTACACCCGCGCCAGGATATTCTCCGAGGTGGGCAAAAAGACCGACCTGTTCGTGCGTTTCTCCACCGTTGCCGGAGAGCGGGGCGCGGCTGACGCCGAACGCGACATCAGGGGCTTCGCCATCAAGTTCTACACCGAAGAAGGCAACTGGGACCTGGTGGGAAACAACACCCCGGTCTTCTTCCTGCGTGACCCGCTCAAGTTCCCTGATCTGAACCACGCGGTCAAACGGGACCCGCGCACCAACCTGCGCAGCGCCCTGAACAACTGGGATTTCTGGACCTCGCTCCCGGAAGCGTTGCACCAGGTCACCGTCGTCATGAGCGACCGGGGAATCCCGGCGTCCTACCGCCACATGCACGGTTTCGGCAGTCACACCTTCAGCTTCATCAACGCGAAGAACGAGCGCTACTGGGTCAAATTCCATCTCCGCACACAGCAGGGGATCAAGAACCTGACCGACGAGGAGGCGGAAAAGGTCATCGGCAAATGCCGGGAAAGCCACCAGCGCGACCTGTACGAGAGCATCGAAAAGGGAGATTTCCCCCGCTGGACCATGTTCGTCCAGATCATGCCGGAAAAGGAAGCGGCCTCCTATAAATTCCACCCCTTCGACCTCACCAAGGTATGGCTGAAAAAGGACTATCCACTTATCGAAGTGGGCGTCCTGGAACTGAACAGGAATCCGGAAAACTACTTTGCCGACGTGGAACAGGCGGCCTTCAACCCGGCCAACGTGGTACCGGGAATCGGTTTTTCACCCGACAAAATGCTTCAGGGAAGGCTTTTCTCCTACGGCGACGCCCAGAGATACCGCCTCGGCGTCAACCACCACCAGATTCCCGTCAATGCCCCCCGTTGCCCCTACCACAGTTACCACCGTGACGGCGCCATGCGCGTGGACGGCAACTATGGCGGCGCCCTCGGCTATGAGCCCAACAGCTACGGAGAATGGAAACAGCAGCCCGAATACGCCGAACCTCCCCTTGCGCTGGAAGGCGCCGCTGACCATTGGGACTTCCGCGAGGACGACGATGACTACTACACCCAGCCGGGTTTGCTGTTCCGGCTAATGAGCCCTGAACAGCGGCAGGCGCTGTTCGGCAACACCGCGCGCGCCATGGGTGATGCCCCGCGAGAGATCAAGATCCGGCACATCGGCAACTGCCTCAAAGCTGATCCGGCGTATGGCAAGGGAGTGGCCGAAGCCCTCGGAATCCCCCTCTCTGAAGTCCCCCGATAATTCCCGCCGCCCCGTAACTTCGGCTTGCGCCTCCCAGCAAGTGGAGGTCAAGCCGGCCTCCCCGTTCCAGGATAAATATGTCTCCTGGAACGGGGGCCCTATTTTATATCCAAATACCATCGACTATATGCCCGCATTCCGGACAGCGGCCGTCACGTACCGCGCACTCTTCAACGGAAAAACCGTTGCGGGTTATCAGCGGTTCACGGCAGCCGGGACAGTATGTGTTCTCACCTCCCTCACCCGGTACGTTTCCTTCGTATACATACCGTAGGCCGGCCTCGATACCGATCCTTCGGGCCCTGCGAAGGGTCGCGACAGGTGTTATCGGGCGGTCGGTAAGGCGGTAGGTCGGATGGAAACGGCTTACATGCCATGGTGTTTCAACCCCCAACTCATCGGCGATAAAACGGGCGATTGAAGTCAGCTCCTCGTCCGAATCATTGAGACCTGGAATCACCAGTGTCGTCAGTTCAATCCAGATACCGAGCGATTTATACTCCCTGATGCAGTCCAGCACGCCCGAAAGCCTGGCGCCGACGATCTCACGGTAAAATTTTTCCGTGTATCCCTTAAGATCGATATTCGCCGCATCAAGATACGGCCTTATAAAGGCAAGCGCTTCAGAGGATATATAGCCGTTGGTTACAAAAACATTCCGGATTCCGGCGCGGTGAGCCAGAACGGCCGTATCATGGGCATACTCGAAAAAAACGGTGGGTTCGGTATAGGTATAGGCAATGGAGCGGCAACCAGCGGACAAGGCCCTCGACACGATCTCCTCGGGCGACAGATTCTCCCCGGCGATATTTCCTCCAGGAAACGAAGGTTGCGAGATACTGTAATTCTGGCAATAATAACATCGGAAATTGCATCCCGCCGCGGCCACCGAATAGGAGCGGCTGCCGGGCAGGAAATGGTACAGGGGCTTCTTCTCAATGGGATCAACCCATTCAGCGACGGCCCTTCCGTAAACCAGCGAATAAAGGACGCCATCCCTGTTTTCCCTGACGCCGCAGATCCCCCGCTTGCCGTCCTCAATCACACAGCGAAAACGGCAGAGACCGCACTGGACCATGCCGTGCCCGACCCGGGTATAAAACAACGCCTCATTCATGGCAACCTCCTTTCTAACATGTGGAAATTATATCAGTAACCAGAGGCAAGGCAATAAGCCCAAAAACAGCGGCTCAAGGTATCCGTAGAGAGCGAATCCGTCATGTTTAATTGCTCTTGGCAAGATGGAGCGGCCCCTGCCGATACTGTCTTAACCCGATATCTATCGGCTGTAACGCAATGAACTTGGAGTGGAAAGATGTCGGTCGAAGCGAACAAAGGATGCTCCAACCGCCGAATCCGGTATGATTGACAAAGATGCGGGCGTTGACTAGATTTATCATTGAACACGGCGCCGCCCCGTGCCGCAAAAGGGGGTAAAAACCTATGAAAACCGTTGAAATAGACATATTCGCCAAACTGAAGTCGGAACTGAAAGACCTTCACGGAGAGAACGACGAACTGCGCCTGCGCAACGCCGAACTGGAGCAACGCATCACCGAACTGCACGGGGAATATATGCTCCTTCGATATCAGCTCGAATCCCAGCCCAGCCAAAGCGAGTTCCTGAAGCTGAAACAAGAGATGCAGGCATTGAAGAAGGAACTGCGGGAACGGGGATGGAAAGACCTGATGTAGAACGTTTTTCAGCCGGGAAAAATGGAAGCGATGATCTCTTCCGCGGGCTCTCCCATGAAGGTCCGGAAGGGATAGTCATTGACGCCGCCTTACCCGGCGCTGCCGTAACACTGGGCGGAGAACAGGCCCTGAAAAAGCCTCTTCTCCCAGCGGACATGAAGACGGCCTCGCTCTGGGCCGTATTGCTCCTTGGAGTCGCCTTCCTTGCATGGATGTCCGTGCGACTGCAACGGAGGATGAAGACGGACACCGGCGTCGTCAATATCCCAGCGCCTCCGGATCGCGAAAAGGATCACTCGGCTGAATGAAGTCGTTCAGCAAGGTAGATCCCTTAAACCACTTCCCCCTTCTGCAAAAAAAACCCTCCAGAACCAACGGCGCTGGAGGGGAAATGCCCTGCTTTTTTATTATCGCTTGCGTCTGCCGTGTTATACCTGGCTCTGGGAGACGAGCCGGAACCTTCCCACGATATTCTTCAGTTCCTCCGACATCCCCACAAGTTCACCGGCCGCGCTGGCGGAATCTTTCGCCACCTCCGCGGTTCCCTGGATCACCTCGGTTATCTGCTGGATATTACTGCTGATCTCGTTGGTGGTGACCGTCTGCTCCTCGGTGGCGGTGGCTATCTGGTTCACCTGCATGCTCACCGCGTTGATCTGCTCCAGGATATCCTCCAGGGCATGGCCCGACTTGGACGCCTCGTCGGTGCCCCGCTCCACCTCCTGAACACCTTCTTCCATGGAATTCACCGCTTCCCTGGTCTGCTGCTGGATGGACTTGATCATGGCGCCGATCTCCTTGGTCGCCTTGGTGGTCCGCTCCGCCAGTGCCCGGACCTCGTCCGCCACAACGGCGAAACCCCGTCCCTGCTCACCGGCGCGGGCCGCCTCGATGGCCGCGTTCAGCGCCAGCAGATTCGTCTGGTCGGCGATATCCTCGATGGTCCCCACGATATCGCCGATCTGGTCCGACTGGGCGCCCAGGCTCTCAACGGTCCTGGCCGACTCCTTGACCCGCTCGGCGATGGTGTTCATCACCGTTATGGTCTCCTGCACCACGGAGGAGCCGGTCATGGCCGAATCGTTGGCCCGCTGGGACGCGTCCGCCGCCAGGCCGCAGTTCTGGGCCACGTCGCTGGCCGTGGACGCCATCTCCTCGCTGGCCACGGCCACGGTGGTTGTCTGGGAGGCTATGGCGTCCGAGTTGGTCGCCATCAGTTCCGAGGTGGAGGAAAGGATGCCGCCGGACATGTTCAGCCGCTCCGCCGACTCGGAGATGGTATTCAAGATTTCGTTTAGACTGTCCATGAAACCGTTGAAGGAGGAGCACATCTCGCCCACTTCGTCTTTCTTCAGATAATCCAGGCGCTGGGTCAGGTCTCCCTGGGACTGGGCGATGTCCAGAACGTCATGAACACGGTTTATGGGCATGAACAGGCGATAGATGAAGAGGCGGCTCACGAATACGGACGCCGCGATGAGCGCCAGGGCCAATCCGATGATCAGCAGCTTCAGCCTGTCGTATTCAGCGTAAAAGTCCTTCTGCGGGACACCCACGTAAAGGACGCCGATCACTTGGCCGGCGGCGTTCTTGATTGGGTCATAGGAGGTGAAGTAGGGAACGCCCAGGATCTTCGTCTCACCCCTGAAGGGCATCCCGTTCTTCAGAACTATGTCATAGGCCGGGCCGTCCAGCTTCGTGCCCAGGGCCCGGGAGCCGTCGTCTTTCATCACGTTCGTCGCTACGCGGGTATCCCCCATGAAGACGGTTGCGGTGCCGCCGCACAACTCCTTCAGACGATCTGGCAGCTCATTGTTGTTGTTGATTACGTAATCGCCCACCATCAGCGCGCCGTTCTCAATCCGGAAGTCGCTCCCTTTGTGTCGAAGAATTTCCCAGAAGGTCTTGAGGCGGGTGTCCTGCGAAACCTCCGAGCGGTGCTTGAGCGTCTGGTTGAACTGCCAGAGGCAGATGCCGGTTATGACGGCGATGACCGCGACCAGAATCCCCACGTTTACTGAAATCAATTTCGTCCTGATCTTCATGCAACAGTCTCCTTTAGTATGAAATGGCTGTATGTCACCGGGCTGGTATGGATATTTCGATTCCATTTTTCTCTTCGGCGGATCCCTCCGTGACTTTAGAGATTATTTATCCTTCATGTATTCTTTATCTTTGCGAATGATGTTCCGGAAATTCCCGCGAAAGGTTTTTGATGATGTGCATGGCCGGGGCGTTTTTGGATTTAACATGTTCATGCTTTATGGTATTTTGCCGAGGGTGTTTACAATAATGGCCGGATATGGCGGATTATTCTGACGGAGGTTATCAATGAAAAGATTCTTGCTGGCATGCGTTTTTCTTTCCCTCTTCACGGCTCCGGTAATTGCCCGGGAAGGGCTGGACGACCTTTTCAATCACTTGGATACGGAAAAGGATCAGCAGCTTACACTTGACGAGTTTCTCAAGGGCGGTTTCTCGGTAAGCAAAGGAGAGAATGAAAATTTCCTGATAAGCCAGGACTTGCGGCAAGGGAACAATGTCGATACCGCTACAGCGGAAAAAAACAAGAGGAAGTTGTTTGAAAGGCTTGACGCGGACAGAAACGGCGCCGTAAACCGCAAGGAGTGGATGGATTCCCTCTCAACCGGACTGGTCATCTTCCGCTATTAGGAGGAGAGTTCATGCTTTGAATGCAAACCCGGCTCAGAACATGAACCGCCGCATCCGGATGTTCAGCAGAATCCCGAATCCGATCATGGACGTTACCATGGATGTTCCTCCATATGAAAAGAGCGGGAGAGGGACTCCAACCACGGGAAAGAGCCCGATAACCATACCCATATTGATTATGATATGCCATGCAAGCATGGCCGTCACTCCCACCGCCATGAGGCTGCCGAAATAATCGTTGCATCGCCGGGCGATGTTAAGTCCCCACAACACCAGGCAGAGATAGAGGGCCATCACCAACAGGCTGCCCAGAAAACCCCACTCTTCCGCGAAAACGGAAAAGGCGAAATCGGTGTGCTGCTCGGGAAGAAAGCGCAGCTGGGTTTGGGTCCCCCGCTGAAAGCCTTTTCCCAGAAGGCCTCCCGAACCTATGGCGATCTTGCTCTGGATAATATGGTACCCGCTACCGAGCGGGTCGCGCTCGGGTGACAGAAAATTCAGGATCCTCGCCTTCTGATAATCCCTCAGATAAAAGCGCCAGCCGAGAAATACGGAAGGGAAAGCCGCCAGGGCAAGGGTCAATACGGTTCTGAGGCGGATACCGACAAAAAGGATCATGGAGAATGCAATGAGCGCCACCAGGATTGCGGTTCCCAGGTCCGGTTGCTTCATGATCAGCACCACCGGAACCGACAGAAGCAGGAACGGATAGAACAGGTCTTTCAGTTTCATTCCGCCGGGAGATACAACCGTGGAGGTGAAATATCTGGCGAATACCGTGATGATGACTATTTTCATCAACTCTGACGGCTGAAAGCCGATAAAGCCCAATTGCAGCCAGCGGGTGGCGCCCATGGAGCTCTTGCCCATGACGAGCACCACAAGCAGGAGCATAATGGCCATCCCGTACAGCCAGTAGGAAATATCCGCGAAGATGTGGTAGTCAATGCCGCAAAGCAGCATGACGAGAAACAGCCCTATGAGGATCCAGTAAATCTGACGAAGCTGGTAGGGAGTGTCCACCAGGGCATATGAGGCGGTTGCGCTGGAGATGTTCACCACTCCAATCGCCGCTATGACAAGAACCAGCAGGAGAAACCCCCAGTCGAAGTTGGTCAGCAGCCTTCTGTCAATCATTCCCATCCTGCGTCTCCTCCGCGGTTTCCTCCGCGGCTTCATCATTCCCTTCTTCTCCCGACTCTTCCGTAACTTCCCTTTTCTTCGGGACCGGCTTTCTGATTACACCCTTTCCCACAAAGTATTGCCGCAGGATTCTTCCGGCAATGGGCCCGGCCGCCGATCCCCCATGTTCTCCATGCTCGACCACAACCGCCACGGCGATCTCCGGTTTTTCCACCGGCGCATAGGCGACAAACAGCGCGTGATCACGAAACTGGTACGGTATTCCCTTCCCCCTACGCAACTTGACGACCTGAGAGGTACCCGTCTTTCCCGCCACGGCCACCTCATAGAGCCTGGCGCGTCCTCCCGTGCCTCCCCGCTCGTTGACGACCGCGAACAGCCCCCTGGAAACCGCCTTCCAGCTTTCAGGGTGAACGGAAGCCCTGGACAGGACATGGGGCTGATATTCACGGAGTACTTTTCCTTCGGGACTCACTACCTTTTTCACCAGATGCGGCCGGTATATCGTCCCCTGGTTGGCAACCGTCGCGGTCATGACCGCCAGTTGGACCGGAGTAGCCAGGACATAACCCTGTCCGATGGCTACAGGCAGGGTCTCTCCCGGAAGCCACTTCTTGCCGAAACGCTTTACTTTCCACTCCGAGGTAGGGATGAGCCCCCCCTTCTCGTTATCCAGGCCGATACCGTATGTATCGCCAAGGCCGAGCATTTTCGCGTATTTGGCGATCCTGTCCACCCCGAGACGCTCGCCCAGGCGATAAAAGTACACATCGCACGATTCGCGCAGGGCCTTTCTGAGGTTCACGGAACCGTGCCCGTGCCGGTTCCAGCAGCCGAAGGCCCTGTTGCCGAACTTGTACGAACCGGAGCAATGAACAGTGGTGTTATCGTTGACCAGACCTTCCTCCAGACCGGCGATGGCGGTTACTATCTTGAACGTGGAGCCGGGAGGATACTGTCCCTTGAGCGCCTTGTTTTCCAGTGGGTGACGCTTGTCCTCCAGGTAGGCCTTCCATTGCTGAGACGATAACTTGCCCGCAAACAGGGCCGGATCAAATCCCGGATTACTGACAAAGGCGAGGATTTCCCCTGAATTTACATCCAGTGCAACGGCGGCGCCGGCCTGCTCGCCAAAGGCGGCTTCAGCCTGCTTCTGGAGCTCCAGATCCACCGTCAGGATCAGACTGTTGCCGGTTGTGGGCGCCTTTTCACTGACGGTCCGCAAAAACCTCCCCCTGGCGTCCACCTCTATCTGCCTTCCACCATCGACACCATGCAGGTCCTTTTCCCAGCTTCTCTCAATGCCGCTCTTTCCCACATAGTCGCCCGGATTGTAGTCCTTGAAACGTGGACTTGACATCTCCTGTTCCGACATCTCTCCCAGATGGCCCAGGAGATGCGCGGCAAGGATGCCGTGGGAGTACTCCCGTATGGGATACATCTCCACATCGACCCCGGGAAGGAACATACTGTTTTCCTCCAGGATCTCAAGCTGGTCCCTTGTTATGCCCGACGCAAGGATAATGGGCCGGTATCTGCCCCGCCCGCGGCTCTTCTCCCATTTTTCAATCAACTCCGCCTGGTTTACGCCAATAAGCCCCGAAAGCCTTTCTATCAGGGCGTCCTTGTCGGTCACCTCCTGGGGCAAGACGGAGACGCTGTAGGATGGAGTGTTGTCTACCATAATGACACCGTTACGGTCCATAATGGTTCCCCGGGAAGCCGCTACGGGCACCAGCCTCAGCCTGTTACTCTCCGAAAGGTTCTGGAAGGTCTCCATCTTGACAATCTGGAGATACCAAATCCGCAACAACAAGAGGAAAAAGATCACCGAAACGGCAATGGCAAGGCCTACCAGCCTTCGGGCTGGTTCCCTGGACTCCCTGACGACATGCTGATCTCTCATTGGTGGCGCCCCTTTCCGGCGCAAGGCAACAGTGAAAAGACAACCGCGGATGCTATGGCATTCACCAGTCCCTGTGTCGGGATCGCGCCGATGAGCGAGGTATACAACCCGTTGGAGGCTGAAAAGACCAGAAGGAGAAGAAGCTGGACAAAGGCAATAAGAACCGTCGCCAGAAACGCCCCGAAGACCATTAGTATCCGGCTCTCCGTATATAATCGGTTGGCGGTTTCCCTGAAGAGAAAAAATACCAGCAGATAGCAGAAGCCGTTCAGCCCGAAGTAGATACCGCTAAGGGAATCCTGGACCAGCCCCAGGAGAAATGACGAAAGTGCGCCAAAACGGGCATCCGACCTGAACCCGAGATATACGACAAAGACAACCAGGAGGTTGGGTTGAAATGAATCAATGAAAAATGCCGGGAAAAAGACGGTCTGAAGAAGAATTCCAGCAATAACGAGGAAAACGATATTCAGGTAGTTGAGCATGGCGCTATCGAACCAGAACCAGAACTTCTTCCAGCCGCGACATGGAGACGTAGGGACGAAGTTCTACGGCCTGGAATATTCCATATTCTCCCTTTTTGACCATTGTTACCTCGCCGATGAGCAGCCCCTTGGGAAAGACACCTCCTATGCCTGAGGTGACAATGACGTCACCCACCTTTACATCCTCGCCGCGGTGGGAAAAGTCAAGTACGCAGATCCCGCCACTCTTTCCCTTAACGACTCCCCGCGCCCTGGAGCGTTGAACGGTTGCGGCAATGGCGCTCGCGTGATCGGTAACGAGGAGAAGACGGGAACTGTTGGCGGCGACCCTTACAATCCTCCCGACAACCCCCGAAGCCGCGAGCACGGGCATCCCTTCACGAATACCGTCCGCCGACCCCCGGTCGATTATCATCGTCCTGAACCAGGGAGCGACGTCCTCTCCGATGATTGTGGCGCCAATTGAAGGCGATTGCACGGAATCCCTCAGGTTGAGCAATTGCGTCAGGCGTTCGTTTGACTGCGCGGCTTCCCTATTCCTGATGACTTCCGCGCTGAGTCGGCTGACGAGTTTTCGCAGCTCCTCATTTTCCTTTCGCACGTTGACAAGGGCTATATAGCCTTCCCATATACCCGAGAAAATACCGTTGGTCTTTGAAACAGCCCCTCCCGCGGGCGCCGTGACATTAAGCACGGTCCTTTCAAAGGCATTGGAGCTCTCGGTATTGCGCAGATTAAGGGAAAAGAAGAGCAGCGCGGCAAGGAGAACGCCGGCCGCAATAATGCGATAACCGTTTTTTCTGAATAACTCTAACATTGTGCCGAAACAGGAAAGGGAGGAGAAACTTCTCCTCCCCGCAATTCCCTAGCCCTCCGCGAACTTACAGACACCAAAAGGATTGAACCTCGAAAATCATTTGTACACAGGGTTCTCAGAGGAAAATCGAGTAAACATGATCAGAACCGCCCGCTTTCCATACGAAGACCGGACTATGCTATATCATGCTCTATTATCACAAGGAGAGAAAGAGCGTCAAACAAATACTATCGACGTTTCTCAGCCGCGAGGATGGCGCGTACAGCGGCCAGGAGATCGGAAAAAACGGGGACGCCTTCCGGCGGTTCGGCGCCAGGGCTTCCGAAGCAGGTCAGGAGAAACAGGGGACGGCAACCGGCGGCAAGGGCGGCGGCCGTATCCGTAGGCTTGTCCCCGATCATGTAAGATTCCGGGAGATTGATGGCAAGTTCCCTTGCCGCCTGCTCCAGCATGCCTGGTAACGGCTTGCGGCATGCGCAGGTCACCTTCAGTTCACCTATGCCGTGTTCGGGATGATGGGGACAGATGTAATAGGCGTCGATGCGGGCGCCGTGAGCCGCCAGGAGCGTGTCCAGGTGGCGATGCAGGCTTCGAACCGTCTCCAGCGTGTAGTAACCGCGGGCCACACCGGACTGATTGGTTACCACAACCACAAGAAATCCAGCCTCATTCAGCAGCCTGATGGCCTCCGGCGCATCCGGCAGAAGCTCGAATTCCTCGATGCGGTGCACGTAACCCTTTTCCACATTGATTACACCGTCCCTGTCCAGGAAGACCGCCTTGCCTGCCATTGTTTCCCTAGCTCCACCTTGCACGCCGCGCGCCCCGATCGCCACAGGTGTCAACTGTAGTTCTGAAGAATCTTTTCTATGATATTGGTCGTTGATCTTCCGTCAACGAAAGCAACCAGTTCAACCCGGCCGCCGTATGACTCCACAAGGTCCTTGCCCACCACCCGATCGGGGGTATAATCCCCCCCCTTCACAAGCACATGGGGCCGAAGGGTCTCAAGGAGCCTGATGGGTGTATCCTCATCGAAGATCACCACGTAGTCGACACAGTCAAGAGCGGCAAGGATATGCGCGCGCTCGGATTGCCCTATGAGGGGACGCTTTTCACCCTTGAGACGCCGCACGGAAGCGTCGCTGTTGAGACCAAGCACCAGCAGGTCGCCATAGCTCCGGGCCTTTTGCAGGTATTTAACGTGACCTACATGGAGAAGATCGAAACAACCGTTGGTGAATGCGACCCTCATCCCCTTCAGTTTTTCCCTTTCTACAAGATCGGCAAGGGCATCCAGATTCTTGATCTTCGCGTCGCTGTCCTGATGCTCGTGGCGGATGGACCCGATGACCTCCTTCGGGAGGACGATGGAAGTGCCGACCTTGCCCACCGCGATGCCGGCCGCGACGTTTGCCAGGCGTGATGCTTCGGCGAATCCGGCGCCGCATGCCAGGCCCAGCCCCAACGCGGCCACTACCGTGTCCCCGGCGCCGGTGACATCATAGACCTCGCGCGCCACGGTCGGGATATGGAGCGCTTCCCGTTCTCTGAGGAAAAGCGACATCCCCTCCGCGCTCCTTGTGACCAGAAGGGCTTCATACCCTCCCTCTTCCATCAACCTTCCGGCGGCCAGTCCCAGGGTGTCCTCGTCCAGAATAGGAACGCGGGAGGCCGTTTCAGCCTCTTTTCTGTTGGGTGTTATGATGGTGGCGCCACGATATTTGGTGAAATCGGCGCCCTTGGGATCCACAATAACCGGGATACCCCTGTTCCCGGCAAAGGATATGACCTCTTCCAGCACGCGCCGTGTCAGGACACCCTTTCCATAATCGGAAACAAGGATAATGTTCCAAACATGAGCAGGATCCCTCACAAAAGAAAGAAGCAGGTCCTCCTCCTCTTCCGTGATATCCCCGCGGGTTTCGCGATCGATACGGACGATCTGCTGATTTGAGGCAAGCACACGGGTTTTCTTGCCGGTCATCCGTGAGGGAACGTCGAAAATCCCCGAGGTATCCACCCCTCGACCGCTGAATGTCCGGCGCAGATGGGCGCCGTTATCATCCCTGCCGATAATGCCGCAGATGTATACCCCGCAACCGAACGCCGCCATATTATTGGCCACATTTCCAGCGCCGCCGAGCCTCAGGTCTTCGCGGTTCACGTCCACGACCTGCACCGGCGCCTCCGGAGAAATCCGCTCGGCCCTTCCCCAGAGATATTCATCCAGCATCAGGTCGCCGATTACAAGCGCCTTTATGTTTCGCGCCCTCGTAAATATGGATTCCGCATCCTTGCGATCCATGGCCTCTCCTTTGAATCCTCTTTTATTCCTGAATGAAAGGAAGGACGTCAATCAGTGCCCGTATCCCCGAAAAGCCCCTCCTCAATCAACTGGCAAAGGATATGGATGATGGTAATGTGGGCCTCCTGGATGCGCGCCGTATCCCTGGCGGGGACCACGAGCGGCATATCCGCCAATCTCCCGATGGCCCCGCCGTCACGCCCGAGAAGCCCGATGGTGACACAACCCTTTTCACGGGCCAGTCGGAGCGCCTCCAGGACGTTGGCCGATGACCCGCTGGTGGAAATGCCCATCACCAGGTCCCCTTGCGCGGCCAGGGCCTCCACCTGGCGCCGGAAAACCGAGTCGAATCCATAGTCGTTTCCCACGGCGGTGAGGATAGAGGTGTCAGTGGAGAGAGCGATAGCCGGAAGCGCCTTTCTCTCGAGACGGAAGCGTCCCACGATCTCCGCCGCGAGATGCTGGGCATCCGACGCGGAACCTCCGTTCCCCATTACAAGAAGCTTCCCGCCTCCGCGGAAGACATCCATCATGGTCCGCGCTACATCGAGAATGGTTGGAGCAAGGTCCCGCTCGACCGATTCCATGACCTCCCGATGGGCGGCAAAACAATTATGGACGATATCCGACATTCAGACCTCCGCTGTCGTGAAAAGGTTTTCCATCTCGGCAAAGGAAACCGCCCGAGCCTGATCTCCATCCAGGTCAAGCAGGCCCTCCAGGCCATTAAGCAGCTTCATATCCGGGCATCTATCCCGGTAACGGCGGAATGCCGCCCGCATGGATCGGGAAGGGAAGAAGCAGGAGAGCCTTTCCACTTCAATATTCTCGTGCAGACGGTGCAGCCCTCGTCCGGCAAGTCTTCGGTAAACTCCGAACGGGGCCAGCACGCAAAACCGGTTCCCTCGACGCGCTCCGGCAAGGATAACATCGAACAGGCGTGTCAGCGCCCCTTCCGGCGCCTTACGCGAGATAGATAGACAATAGGCATGATCCTCTCCCCACCGCGCACGGAAAAGTGTCTCACTCTCCATGAGGATTCTCTTGCGCCTTTCAATGGCGCCATAGACAGGCTCTTCCCTGTAAAGAACCGGAGGTCCATCAACCCGGAGCGTCTGAAATCCGGCCCTCTCGGCTCTCCTTGAATAGTCAGCGAGGCACCAGACGGCGCCATCAAGGCCATTGTCAAATCCGCCAATCCTTTCGTAGAGGGAGCGGGTTATTCCCATGGCCGTGAAACTCCCTCGCCGGGCCTCCCTGCATGTGTTTCCGCTAGCCTGTTGACCGCCTCCCATATCCCCCGCAATTGGAGCGAGAGAGGGAACCAGGACTCCGGCGCGCTGATCCCGGGACGTCTCCAGAAGGGGGTCAAGCCATCCCGGGGTAACCCTGCAACTGGAACGGAGAGCTACCATGAGGGGAGCGCTTGCCATGGAAAGGCCCTTGTTAATAGTATCGATCAAGCCTCGCATGCGTTCGGAGCGGACCAGAACGGCGCGTTCTCCGAGATACTCGGCGAACTCATGAAGAAGCTGTTCCGTCTCGAACTCGCTGCAAAGGTCCATCAGAATCAGCCTGGCATCAGCGGAATGCTTCACCAGTGCCGCAAGACATTCACGGGTCTCTCCCGGCCTGTTCCAGACCGGGAGTATAATATCTGTTACCGAACTGCTCATTTTCAGTGTTCCAGGACGGGATTAACGCATTCGCGCAAGCCGGATACGCGCTCCGGAGAAGGGCAGCCGGCTTGAATTGGACAGGAAAGATGAATGGACTTCATCCGGGAAAAGAAAGACGGAGAATCAACATGCTCACCAGATGCCTCGAACGGAAAAAGACACCGGCAAAGCCGGTGTTTTTCACAAGCATGCTGGTCGGCGCATGTTACTCATCAAGAGGATACGGCCACTCGGCGCAGAAGATTCAACTCGTCGAGGACCTTTCCGGAACCAAGGACGACACAGGAAAGGGGATCGTCGGCAATCACCACCGGCAGACCCGTCTCTTCCCGCAGAAGCAGGTCCAGATTCCGCAGAAGCGCGCCGCCTCCCGCCAGGACGATGCCCTTGTCCACGATGTCGGCGGCCAGTTCCGGCGGAGTCCTTTCCAGGCAGATGCGGACCGCCTCGACAATGGCGTTTACCGGTTCGGAAAGGGCTTCCCGGATCTCGTTGGAATCTATTTCAGTGGTCTTGGGTATCCCTGAAACCAGGTCCCGACCCTTGACTTCCATCGTCAACACCGAATCGCCGGCATAGGCTTCGCCAATCTCTATCTTTATGTGCTCAGCCATCCGCTCGCCGATGAGGAGGTTGTACTTGCGCTTGATATACTGGACGATGGCCTCGTCCATCTTGTCCCCGCCAACACGGACCGACTTGGTATAAACGATGCCCGCCAGGGAGATGACGGCAACCTCGGTTGTCCCTCCACCTATATCAACGATCATGTTGCCGCTGGCTTCGATGATGGGCAGACCGGCGCCGATGGCCGCCGCCATCGGCTCTTCGATGAGATAGACCTCGCGGGCCCCCGCCGATTCCGCGGACTCCTTCACGGCCCTTTTCTCCACCTGCGTGATTCCGGAAGGGACGCAGATGACAATACGGGGACGGACCAGTGTCTTGCGGTTGTGCACCTTGTGGATGAAATAGCGAAGCATCTCTTCCGTAATGTCAAAATCCGCGATAACACCTTCTTTCATGGGACGGATCGCTGTAATGCTTCCGGGAGTCCGGCCAAGCATCTTCTTCGCCTCCATTCCCACCGCGAGTACCTTCTGCTGCCCGCCAAATGTCTTTTGGACAGCCACTACGGAAGGCTCCCGCACAACGATACCCTTGCCTTTCAGGTAGACAAGCGTGTTGGCGGTCCCCAGATCAATGGCCAGATCATTGGAAAACATGCCTAATATATAGTCAAAGATTTTAATCATCTAAAAGGTCCCTTCGCCACGGGAATCATGGAGATATCATCAATTTTATTGGAATAGAGAATGTAGCAAAAACCACCCTTGCTGACAAGAGAGAAAAGTGGATGCAATCTAACCGGTTGCTTTTACCCCTGGATTATATTACTATGCCGTCCCGTTATTCCGTGGTTTTCCCTTATATATTAACAAAAAGGAGTTATCAGCCGATGCTTGGAATCATGAGGAAGTACAAACAGTCATTCATCATAAAGGCGGTATTTATCGTCATCGTCCTTTCTTTCGTCGGCACCATCTTTCTTATCTGGGGAACGGGCGACGAGGGGCTTAACGATTCCGGTTACGCCGTCAAGGTAAACGGGGAGAAAATCTCTTATAAAGAATATGCTCAGAATTACGAGCGGATGAAAAACTCCATCCAGCAGATGTACGGTCAGCCGGTGACGCCGGAAGTGGAAAAGCAGATCGGGCTCAGAAAAATGGTCATCGATAACCTGGTTACGACCACCCTTGTGCGGCAGGAGGCAAAAAGGATGGGGATAAAGGTTTCAGACGAGGAGATCATAGCCGACATCTCCAAGATGCCGTACTTCCAGAAAAACGGTATTTTTGACAAACAGCAGTACGAGCAGGTGCTCAAGACGAATCGTCTTACGCCAGGCGCATTCGAAGACGCGAAACGCAGAGAGCTCATGATAGACAAGGCGCGGAAATCCATAATGGACGCGGCAAAGGTCAGCGACCAGGATGCGCGTCAGGCCTATGCCAGGAAACATGACCGGTTGAATCTCCAGTTCGTTTCCTTTGCGCCCGCCGAGGTTCAAAAGGAAGTAAAGGCGACCGAGCAGGAGATGAACGACTTCCTGAAGCGTAATGAAAAGGAATTCAGGACCCGGGAGGAAATCAGCCTATCCTACGTTCTGGTAACCCCGGAAAAGACCGCTTCCAGAATATCGGTGAACGCGGAGGAGATTCAGACCTTTTACCAGAAAAACATAGACCGTTATCAGGGTAAGGAAGGCATCCTCCCCTTTGAGGAGGTAAAAGTACGGGTAACGGGAGACGCCCTGAGATTCAAGGCCGCGAAACATGCCTATGAACTGGCGGCTGACTCGCTGAACAAGAATCTTGCCAGTGGCGATCTCAACGCCGCCGCCAGGATGCTCGGCACGGCTGTTACGGAGACACCCATGTTCTCCATGCAGAACCCGCCCGCGTCCCTTGCCGGAGAGGCCGCGATCCTGCAAAAGGCCTTCCTCTTGAAACAGGGGGAGATAGGAGGGCCGCTGGAGACCGCCAAGGGGGTCTATCTTTTCAAGATCAAGAACCGCAAGCCATCGGTTGTCCCGCCCCTTGACAGTATACGCGGTGAAGTCGAAAAACGCGTGATCGCCGAAAAATCCGCCGAACTTGCACGTAAAAAGGCAACCGAATCCCAATCTCAACTGGCAAAAGGGAACTTTGGCGGGACAATGAGGGAAACAGGGAGCTTCCAGTTCTCTGAAAAGGGCGAGATTCCCGGAATAGGGAACTCCAGGGAACTGATGGAAGGGGTTTTCAACCTGACGAAAAACGCGCCGGCCCTCCCGGAGCCCTTTATGCTCAATGGACGCTGGTACGCCATCCGCCTCAAGGAAAGGATTGCGGCCTCGGACGCCGATTTCCAGAAGGAACGTCAACAGCTCATGCAGTCCCTGCTTCCGGCAAAACAGCGGGAAGCAGTGGAAAAATGGCTGAAGGGGCTGAGGGACAAATCAAAGATCGTCATCAATCCGGCTTTGACCACCGACTAAACGATAGTAGTATTACAAAAGACAACACATACCAAACCGGCCCGGTGATGCCGCAAGACATCCCCGGGCCGGTTTGTACTGAAAGCAAGGAGAATCTCAAGTGACCAATCTTGTCTTGTCAACCGACTTTCCCGATCTGAAGCTCACAGGGCGCGGCAAGGTGCGCGATATCTACGACCTCGGCGATCAACTCCTTATTGTGACCACCGACCGCATATCAGCCTTTGACGTGATTATGAACGAAGGTATCCCGGGCAAGGGGCATGTGCTGACCAGCATTTCAGCGTTCTGGTTCCACCGCATGGAGAACATCATTCCGCACCACCTGATATCCACCGATGTGGACGAGTTTCCGGCCCCATGCCGGAAATACGCCGATGCGCTCCGGGGACGTTCCATGCTCGTGAAAAAGTCCCGTCCGTTGCCCGTGGAATGCATCGTCCGCGGCTACCTGGCAGGCTCCGGCTGGAAGGAGTACCGGGAGACCGGTTCCGTATGCGGCATAAGGCTGCCCGCTGGACTGGAGGAGTCGGACAGGCTCGAAGAGCCTGTGTTCACGCCCTCCACCAAGGCCGAGATAGGCGCGCACGATGAGAATATCTCTTTCGGCCGCATGGTTGAACTGTGCGGAAAAGAGATTGCGGAAAAGGCGCGTAACGCCACGCTGGACATATACGCCTCTGCCCGCGAGACCGCCGCCCAACGGGGGATCATCATAGCCGATACAAAGTTCGAATTCGGCATCCGCGACGACCGGCTTATCCTCATAGACGAGTGCCTGACGCCGGATTCCAGCCGTTTCTGGCCAAAGGAAGACTACCGGCCGGGGAACTCACAGCCCAGCTTTGACAAGCAGTTTCTCCGGGACTACCTGGAGACGCTGGACTGGAACAAACAGGCCCCTCCGCCTCCGCTTCCAGCGGAGATCATCAGAAAGACCTCGGAAAAGTACCGCGAAGCCCTGGACAGGCTTACATCCAGCGGATAACGAAAAACGCCCCGGAAAGAATCCGGGGCGTTTTTCGTTCAAGTCCTGAATTCATTCGGGGTGCTGAACCGTCACAAAGGATAGAGGGTGTCATCCCTGGCCGGCGGCGTCATGCGGCGCTTCAGCCCTTTCACCCCTTCACGGGTAAAGGGACTATCGGAATCCACGAGATCACCCATTTCCTCCTCAATCTTTTCCGGGTTTTCCCCTGCCTCAAGCCTTCGGATTGCCTCCCCGGCTTCCGGACCCAGGTCCATGCCGGTTGCCTCGGAAAACCTTCGCATGATACGGGCCATCTGCCGGGGATCATTCTCATCCACCCCCTCCATCTCACCGGCCAGGGATTCCATGACCCTCTCCATTTTATCTTCGTCCAGGTCAGGCATCCCTTCCATCGGCTCATTGGTTCCGCCGGAGGAAACGGCAAACGATGAGACGCGCCTTTCCAGGTCCGGACGTCCGCATCGGGGGCAGGCCGGGCGTTTCTCCGTATTGACCCTTCTTGAAAGAAAATTGAAGAGCATGTGGCAATCAACACAATAAAACTCATATACAGGCATATGGCGCCTCCTTTGTCCGGAAATAATCCCAAAAAAAGCAATTACCGCAGAGACGCAGAGGATTTTTGTATAACTTTCAAGTAGTTACTCCAAAACAAAGATAATGCAATCGTCACCTTTATGGTGAGTCTGGCAATTCACTTTTTCGTTATCATATCTCTGTGTCCTCTGTGACCCCGTGGTTGAAATGACGTTTTCAGGATAGTATGCTTGTTTTTCGGTATGACGGGAGACCGCGAAATAATATGCAACTTCGCGAAAAAGAACCGTGAGCGTTCCGTTGCGAAAAAAATCTCAATTTATCCCTTACCGAAAAAAAACCGGTTGCGGCAATAGAATCCCATGCTATCCTTGAAGTCAGAAAGGAGGCGATGATTCTCGAACGTTGTCTCACATTCTGAACGCAGCAGATGCTTCGGCGGGATTGAATTCCCTCCGGATGGTTCCCCCACGTAAAGGGAAGCAAATCATTGCAATCGCGCAAAAGGCCGGGAGGCGGACTCTTCCGGCCTTTTGCATAGCTTCACATGAATACGGATTCCCTGACCCTCCGTGAAGAGGCGCCCGGGGCGCCTCGGCGAAAACACACTCTTCAGAGGGCGGCCAAGGCCTTCAGCAGATGGGGCACCAGTTGTTTCTTCCTGGACATCACGCCCTTCATCTCGTACAGGTGCGGCTCCCGCTGGGGATACCCCATGATATGCGCCAGTTCGTTCTTCCCTTCCACGAGAAAAAGGGTGGTCTCGGAATAGATGTCCGTCACCATAAGACCCGCCAGGCTCAGACCATCCTCTTTTTTGATCCGCTTCAGGACAGCCCACAGGTCCTCCTTGACCTCGAAGAACTCATCGAAACCGACCACCTCCACCTGCCCGACCCCGAGAAGATCCTGCCCCGCGCTGAAGTGCTTGAAATCCGAGCGGATTGCCCCTTCCAGAGAACCATGGGCGGAGAAACCGCCGCAAGCGGTAAATATCTCGCGGCCGAAAAGAAGGGGATCAAGACCGGAGAGACCTTCAAGCCATGAAACCATCTCCCGATCCCTGACGGTTGTCGTGGAGGAACGGAGGATCACCGTGTCGGAAAGGATTCCGGCCAGCAGAAGCGATGCGATCCCCTTCCCGGGCTCCAAATCCCTCTCCCGGTACAGGGATGCGACGATGGTACAGGTGCTCCCAACCGGAGCGGTAAGAAAGGTAATGGGCTGGGTGGTAAACGGGTTGCCCAGCTTGTGATGATCTATTATTTCAACTATTTCCACGGTCTCGGCGCCTGGAACGGACTGTCCAAGCTCGTTATGGTCCACCAGGATCAGGGAATGGGGACTGGGGGAGAGTAGAGACGACTTGGTCGCCACACCGGCAACGGCCCCATCCTCTTCCACCGCGATGATGGCGGTTTCACCTGAATGAAGCAGCTTCACCCTCAGGTGCTCCAGCGGTTCACCGATGCCGATGCAGGCGAATTCCTTTTCCAGATAGGTATCTAGTGGCGCGGCGAGACGGATGAGCCCGGCGGCGGTCGCCGTGTCGTGGGCGGTTGAAAGAACCGCGACACCCGAGTCACGGGCCGCCTCCAGAATCTCATAGTCCACTCCCAGACCACCCGTAATAACCAGGATTCTCACCCCCCTGGCAATGGCCGCCTCCTGTATGACACGACGGTCGCCGGTCATGATCAGCAAGGAGGAAGGCTCGTAACCCGCCAGCCTGTCCGAAAAGGAATCCTCGCTCATGGCGCCTATGAAGAGGTGAAGTTCCTCAACCGTTTCCGAGGGTGCGCCGGCAAGAAATTCCCCGTCAAGGCATTTCGCCAGGGCGAGGGATGAGGCCCTGACCACCCGCTTCCGTCCGGCGCCGGACACCAGATATCTTTCCGACAGCCTCAGGAGGGAGACAATACCAAGGGGCATCCCTTGGTTATCCACCACCGGAAGGACCCTGATGGAGTGGCGGTAAAAAAGCTCCAAGGCCTCCCGCAGAGTCATGGAGGCATGGGCGACTACAGGGGGACGCTTGAGGACATGGCGCACGGCGGGACGGACATCCGCCAGATGAACCGGCAATTCGATCCCGAGACGATCCATGATGTAACGGGTCTGGGGATTCGGAGAGCCGGCCATGGCGGCGACCACGTTAGATTCCCCAAGGCGCCTCTTCAGGTCCGCATAGGCGACAGCCGACGCAATGGAATCCGTATCCGGGTTCCGGTGGCCTACAACATATATGGTTTTTGACACTTTATTTTCCACTTTCCGCGATATCAGGGAAGAGAACATTTATCTTCTCCCTTCGCCATCGGCCCCCCATTCCCGCATTACACGTTGAAGCGGAAATGGCAGATATCGCCGTCCTCCATGATGTAGTCCTTCCCCTTCAGATGGGCCTTGCCCTGGGTCTTGGCCGCCGCCTCGCTCCCGGCCGCCACCAGGTCGTTGTACTTGATGACCTCCACCCGGATGAAACCACGCTCAATGTCGCTGTGGATCTTCCCCCCGGCGGCCGGCGCGGGAGTCCCCTTCCGGATGGTCCAGGCGCGCACCTCGTCCTTGCCCATGGTGTAGAAGGACATGAGACCCAGGGCGTCATAGGCCGCTGCGTTCAGGCGGTCAAGGCCTGAGGATTCCAGTCCGATGGCCTTGAGGTATTCGTCCCGCTCCGCGGGATCTTCCATCTCCATAATCTCCTTTTCAATGAGGGCGGAGATGACAAAAACGTTCCCGCCTCCCCCATCGGCGTGGCCGACCCTGTCTTCATCCACGTTCCGGATCAGAAGAATCGGCATAAGGGTGACCAGGTTCAGGCTCCGGATCGCGTCCAGGTCCTCACCGCCCAGGCCCAGAGTATTAACGCCCCGCTCATTCTCCACGGCCTCCCGGCATCGCAGGAGGATTTCCTCCTCCTTGGCCTGGGCCTGGGTCTTGCCCCCCTTTTTCTCCTTGGCGAGCCTCTCCAGGCGTTTTTCAATCAGCTCAAGGTCGGCCAGAAGCAATTCCGTTTCCAGGGTCCGGCGGTCACGCTCGGCGTCAATGGAACCGAGCGGGTGATAGACGCTCCCGGAGGCAAAGTCCCGAACCACGAGACAGAGGAGGTCGCAGCGCCTTGCGGCGTCCAGCCATTCCCGCTTGCCGGTACCCTCGGACACATCCGGACAGAGAACCACCTTGTTCTCGGCGTACCTCGTCTTTTCCGGCCTGGCCATCTCCGTAAGGACATCGACACGGGGATCGCGGATGGGCGCCACGCCTTCAAGGGACTCTCCCTCGTTGATGTGTTCCGGAACCTCCCTTCCGGTAAGAAGGGTGAAAAGGGTTTTTTTTCCCGATTGGGGAAGACCCAGCAGTGCAATCTTCATTGGCTGCTCCTCTGAGACTTGTATTCTGGAAAGGGTATGTTACGGTAGACGGCGCATGACTATTTATCAAACCGGGCCGCCGTGTCAACGATTTCCATCCGGAGTCTACAGATGGAAATCCAACCAATGCGCGGCAAAAAGGAAAAACTGCTTCACGGCATTAAACTTTTCCCCGGATTGCTCGATAAGAAAACAAGCACATATAAAACCAGGGAGGAAAACGCATGTCTGGAATAACCTTTGAGGAGATCATGTTCACCATCATGTCGGCAACCCAGGACACCTTCATGAGCTACATGGGCATGGAGATACTGGCCGGAAAAATCGAGAAAAAGATCGAGCCGGTGGAGTCAGACGTGGTCGGCATCGTCGGAGTGGCGGGAGACCGGGTCGGATATATCATGTACGCCACCGACACGCGCGCGGCCTTCCTGGTCGCGAAGGAGCTCCTGATGATGGATGACGCCGATGAAGAGGCAATCCGCGATTCCATCGGCGAGCTCACCAACAACATCGCCGGGGTGTTCAAGAGCAAATATCACGAGCAATACGGCAGCGTCGCCCTCGGCCTGCCTCTGGTTGTGTCCGGAAAGATCCGGCCGGTGAGCGAACCGCCCGAGCCTGCCGAAAGCACCTGCATGAACATCCAGTGCAAGGGGGTTACCATCCCGTTCAAGTCCATTGACGGCAACATATCATTCCGCATCATGGTTTACATGTAGGCGGCATGAAACAGCGGCAGGCGCCTCGGCGAATCACAGGAGCTCAGTGAGCCCCCTCTCTTCCAGCGCCTCCGTTACCTTTTTCACATCCTGGGCGCGATCCTTCGGGCAGATAAGGAGCGCATCGCCCGTATCCACCACGACCAGTCCTTCGACCCCCACGAGGGCTATCATCCTTCCGTGGCCCCGCACCAGATTGTCCCTGGAATCAAGAGATATTATCCTGCCGCCATCGATGAACACGTTCCCTTGCGCGTCGGGCGTTATCACCTCCGGCAGCGCGCTCCAGCTTCCCACGTCACTCCAGCCGAATGACGAGGGGATGACAACGACACCATCCGCCTTCTCCATCACGCCGTAATCAATGGATTCGGCCTTTATCCTGCCATACAGGTCGGCGACTTCCCCGCGCAGGGACGACAGACGATCCATGGATGCCGGGATGCGCAGCACGGAAAGACCCGCCGACAGATCCGGCATATGGATACGGATTCGATCCAGGATCACATCCGCGCGCCAGACGAACATGCCGCTGTTCCAGAAATAGGCGCCGGACTCCAGATATTCACGGGCCTTCTCCAGGCAGGGCTTTTCCACGAAACGCCGCACCGGAAAAATCCCGTCTTTCCCGGAACCGGTATCCGCCTCGATATAGCCGAACCCGGTTTCCGGCCGTGTCGGAACAATCCCAAGGGTCACCAGGTTGAGGCGGGAAGCCTCCTTTTCCGCCTTCAGCAGCGTGTCGCGGAATTCATCTTCATCCTGGATGTAATGATCAGCCGGCAGCACCGCCATCACCGCCGCCGGGTCAGTCCGTTCCATGATGGCCGCGGCCAGTCCGATGGCCGGCGCGGTGTTCCGCGCCAGGGGTTCTTCCACTATGGATACGATGTCCTCTTTAACAAAGGAGAGCTGGCGAGCCGTCTCCTCCGCCTGGAGGGTATTGGTAACCACCAGGATCCTTTCGGGCTTCAACGGCAGTACCCGTTGGACGGTCCGCTGGAGCATGGAACTTCCCCCGAAAACCGACATGAGCTGTTTCGGTGTTTTCTTTCGCGAAAGCGGCCAGAAGCGGGTGCCGGAACCTCCGGCGAGGATTACGATATACATTTGAGTTCCTTTCACATCGATTCAACCTGAAAACAGCATTTCAGCCACAGAGATATAATAGCGAAAAAAAGAACTGCCAGACTCACCATAAAGGTGACGATCGTAATATCATTTTTTTGAAGTAACTGCTTGAAAGTTCTACGAAAACCCTCTGTGCCCTCTGTGTTATCCTTGGCAATTGCTTTTTTTAGGTTCACTGGACGCCGGTCATCCCGGGGTGCAGTGACGCCGAGACACCTTGGGACTCGCGCTCCAGGCTTATTACCAATACAACGAACTCTCCGCCCTGCTAACGAGGCGTCCCCACCCCATACACGGGAGCGGGGACACCCTTTGCGTCGATGATCGGATCCAGGCGCCGGGCAATTCCGGAGCGCGCCTCTCTCTTTACCGAGGCATTCCAGCGCGCGGCCGCATTTGCGGAACCGTAGATGTTTCCCAGGTAGAAAGGCAACCCGATACCGCCGGTCAGCCCAGCCGCCGGGTACCACTGGTTATGAACGGCCATTACGGTTCCCGCTATGAACAGTCCGTTAAGGAGAAAAGACGTAAGCCCGTCACCGTAACGGCCGGCGTATACATAGCCGCTTCCCGGGAGTATGGCGGACAGGATGCCCGCCAGAATCTCCGATTTTCTGGGCAGATGTTCATATTCATCGAGAAGGGCCAGGGCTTTCCGCGCATCCGGCTCGCCCGCATGCCCGGGAAATGAGGCGAGAAAGCGCTCCAGTTCAACGCGCGCGCCGTTTACGTCGTCCAGATCCAGTTCCAGCATCGCCTTCGCGGCGGACGCCCTGGGCGCGAATCCGGACGTGGACTCCCCTTTGGCGAGCTGCTCGAACAGAAGCGCCGCGTCCTGGTACTCCTTCTTCTTCCAGCGGGCGATCCCCTCGAAGAAGAGTGATGGTTCGCTGAATTCGCTCCCGGGATAGTCCCCGCGCAGGAGGGCGAAGAGCCGGGCCGCATCCGCGTACTCCTCACCCAGATAGGAGGCAAGTCCGGTTCTGAAGAGCGCATAGGCCGCCTTGTCCGAGGCGGGAAAGAGGATGGCGAACTTCTTGTATTCGGTAATGGCGCGGTAGTACTCACCCTCCGAGAAGAAAACATCTCCCAGCCTCAGTTGCACTTCCTCTGTGATGTATATCCCCTGCCCTCCCGCGGACCCTTGGGACAGGCAAGGGGAAGCAAGAAAAAGGAAAGCCAGTATGGTCGCGAAAAAATATCTCATTGCAGCCAAAGCAGGTTGTTCTCCAGCGGATCAAAGAGCCTCCCGTCAGGGAGGAGGAGGTAATCCGGACCCGGACGCTTGAACATGGTGCAGCGCATCAGCCTGTCGGCCGTGATGATGACACCCAGCAGAGGACCGTTGCGGTCGACCGCCGCCCGCCCGAAGGCCGAGCAGGAAGGGGAAAAGCCGCAGCGATCGCCGTCCGTAGGCGAGATGTATCGCTGGAACACGCCAACCGCCCCCAGAAAAAAGAGCCGCGTAACCGAGGTTTCCGGTTCAAGCGGCATTGCTTCTCCGCCAGGTTTCGAGTCCGGCGCCCTCATCCTCTCCGGCGAGGGAAGGGCCGGCAAGGCGAAGATCAGCGTCGCGGCCGACAAGGCGGCGAAAATCGTCAGCGCGCGGCGAATTGGCGCATCCAAGGACAGTATCCCCCCTAATTTCCTTCGGTGCTCTGTTGGATGGTCTTCTTCTTCAGGTCCTTGTACTGGCTCTCGGTGATTGCTCCGCTCTCATAGGCCTTCTGCAGATCAATAAGTTGCTCCCCGAGGGATTTCGTGGTGGTCACGCTCTTGTTTTCCACCTTCGCCCCTCCACCCGGACCGCAGCATCCCGCGAAAACAACACCGGCCAGCAAAACAAGCAACACGCATATTCTTGAAAAACTCATTACGCAATCCTCCTTGCCAATATGAGGCCCGGCTTCCGTAGCGATGACGGCGGCCGTAAGTCCCGCACGTGATACGTAGGTACCACAACTGGCCGCAGAACTCCACCGGTTAATCATCCGAAGATATCCTTACCGCCACCTTCCTGGAGCGGGGTCCGTCGAACTCGCAGAAAAAGACGGCCTGCCATGTACCCAGGAGCAGCCTGCCTCCCTCGACAAGGATGGTTTCCGAAGGACCGACCAGAGAGGTCTTCACATGGGCGTCGGAGTTTCCCTCGCCGTGGGAAAAGGGTCCGTCAACGGGAACCAGTTTCGACAGAAAGCGGGCGATATCCGAACGCACCGCCGGGTCAGCCCCCTCGTTGACGGTGATGGCGCCGGTGGTATGCAGGGAAAAAAGGCGGCACACCCCGCTGGACACGCCGGACTTTTCCACCAGCTCCCGCACCTGGCCGGTGATGTCCACAAGTTCGTTACGCGCGCGGCTTTCAACCCTGATATAGTTTACCATGGCCATATCTTCCTTCCGGTTTCACAGTTTGTATCCGATCTTACGCAGCAGCGCCTTTCTGTGCTCCCGGTCTTCAGCGGTCTCCACGCCCTTTGGGGAGAAACCGTCCACCACGCCCACGATGCCCCTCCCCCGGGCGGTCTCCGCCACCAGGACCTCAAGGGGGTTGGCGGTGGCGCAGAATATCCCGCACACCTCCGGACAGTTCTTTATCTGATTCAGCACATTAATGGGAAAGGCGTCCTTCAGCAGGACGCAAAACACGTGACCGGCGCCCAGTTCCTGGAGGATGGCCGCGCAACGGCCGGTCAGGTCCGCATCGCTTCCCTCGGTCCTGATGAGACAGGGACCGGACGCTTCCGTGAAGGCCACGCCGAAACGGGCACCGGGGACCGTTGTGGCAATGATCTCGAAAAGGTCCTCCGCTGTCTTGATAAAGTGGGTCTGTCCCAGGATGATATTGCATCCTTCCGGAAAGTCTACTGCTATCGCGCGTAATTCCATGTGCTCCTCCTTGGTTGGAAGCCGCCCTGATCCCTGAAGCCCGGCGGACTTGCTGATTTCCCGTTCTCCTGTTGATTGTCCTCACCCTTCCCCGTGTTCAAACAGCCCCGCTGCCGCGGCCAACTGTTCCGGAGTCCCGATGATGAGTACGATATCATTCTCTCGAATCTCCCAGACCGGGTCCGGGTTGGGAATGACCTCGTCTCCACGCTTTATCATGAGGAGGGTAGCCCCGGAACGATCACGGAGAACGCCATCCCGCAGGCTCGTGCCCACCATGGGCGATTCAGGCCCGACACGGAAGGTCCCCAGTTCCGCGCCGGTGAGGAAACCCGATATCCCCACCGCATGGCTGTGTCTGCGACTCATGGTGCGGAACATCTCGTAGGAGTCTCCCCGGACCCGTGAAATGCAGCGTTCAATCTCGTCGTGGGTGAGGAGGTACTTGCGCAGCACCCTGGACAGGATCTCGATGGAGGTCTCGAACTCCTCCGGAATGACCTCGTTCACTCCCAGCTTGTATAGCGGCTCCATCTCCAGGATGTAGCGGGTCCTGACGATGACATGTATCCCGGGGTTCATCTGGCGCGCCTGGGCGGCGATGCGCCGGCTGGAAGCGGCGTCGGATATGGCGATCACAATGATGCGCGCGCGGTGGATATTGGCGTGGGAGAGGATCTCGTTGCTGGAACCATCACCAAAGATGATATGCGACCCCTTCTTTCGTTCCGTCTTCACAGTATAGGGATTGGTCTCGATGACCAGATGGTCTATCTTGAAATGCTTCAATACACGGGCGAGGTTTCTTCCATTCAGACCGTAACCGACGATGATCACGTGATCGGAAACGGTCATCTTGTGCTCGCGGCGGGCCAGCACCCCTCTCCCGCGGGTGAGGTTATGGGGCAGTATGGCGACGATCCTGTCGGCAAGCGGCGCTGAAAACTTCATGCAGAGAGGGGTCAGGCCCATGGTCGCCACGGAAGCGGCCAGAAAGATCTGATACAGGTCCGCGCTGAGAAGGCCCGCCTTCATCCCCGACTGGAACAGCACGAAGGAAAATTCTCCAATCTGGGCAAGGCAGAGTCCGCTTATGAGGGCTATGCGCATGGAGATTCCGAGGGCCATGGCGGCGCCGGTCGTCACGAGGGTCTTTATCAGGATGATGGTAATCACCAGGGAGGCGATGAGCAGGGGATGCTTGAGGACGACGGCCGGGTCCAGGAGCATGCCGACGGAGATGAAAAAGAGGGACATGAAGGCGTCGCGAAAGGGCATGATATCGCCCAGGGCCTGGTGGCTGTATTCAGATTCGGAGATGGCAAGGCCGGCGATAAACGCGCCCAGGGCCAGGGAAAGGCCGACCTGGGCGGTTATCCAGGCGGTGCCGAAACCGATGAAAAGGATCGTGAGCAGGAAAAGTTCGCGGCTCCTGACCTTGACCACCTGCCCGAATATCCAGGGGACGAGGAAGCGGGCGCCGTAGTGGGATACCAGCACCACCGCGGCGGCCTTGGCGCATACGGCAAGTATGCCGACAACACCATCGCCGGCGCCGGCGAGGAACGGGACGAAAAGCATCAACGGCACAACGCACAGGTCCTGGAAGATGAGGATTCCCATGGCCATCTTGCCGTGGGGCGCATCCGCCTCTCCGGCATCCATGAGCAGTTTCATGAGGATGGCGGTGCTGGAAAGGGCGACCAGAAAGCCGAAGAATATGGATTGCGGCATGGAAAAATCAAACGCAATCCCTATCAGCGCCGTCAGGAGGATAGTCATACCAACCTGCAATCCGCCCCCCAGCAGGACCAGATGCTTGATGCGCATCAGCTCCTTCAGGGAGAATTCGATGCCGATGGTAAACAGCAGCAGCACCACGCCGATCTCGGCCATCTGCTCAACCTGGTGGATATTCTTGATAAGCCCCAGCGTATGGGGACCGGCGAGAATGCCGGCGGCCAGAAAGCCTATAATCGAGGGAAACATCAGACGCCGGAAAATAATGACCGTGGTGACGGCGAGACCGAACAGGATCTCCATGTCCTGCAAAAGCGCGTAATCCATGCCCTTTCCTTTCTAGATGCCTTTTCCGAACCCGCCCCGGAAACACAAGGTAAAGGTAACAGAAAAAGCCGCCTGCTACAATCCGGCCCGCGTCCGTTCCCATGGCTATATGCGAAAAAAAGCCTTGCCCGAAAGAAAGGCGCGGTAATCTCTTTTTCGTCACGCGCTCGTCCGGTATACTTGGCTTCAATTTATGCGCAATCGTGCATCGGGAAAGGATGACGCTACATGGAACAGATCCCCGCATTTATCGTACTTGGTATTATCGCAGGAGTCCTGAGCGGTCTTGTAGGCATCGGGGGAGGGGTCATCGTCGTCCCGGCCCTGGTGATTCTGTTCGGTTTTTCCCAGCACACAGCCCAGGGTACAACCATCGCGCTGATGGTTCCCCCCATCGGAATTCTGGCTGCCTGGGCCTACCATTCCCACGGGTATGTGGACCTGAAAGCCGCGGCAATCATCTGCATCGGGTTCATTCTGGGAAGCTATTTCGGCGCAAAGCTGGCCATCACCCTTCCCAGGTTCTATCTGGAAAAGATGTTCGGGCTGGCGCTGCTGCTTATCTCTCTCAAGATGCTCTTTTCCAGGTAGCGGCCAATCCGCTCTCCCCGCCATTTATCCTGAAAACGGCATTGCAACCATAGAGGCGACCATCGCAAGATATTTGTCTTGGTTTTACTGCTTGAAAGTTCTACAAAAACACTCTGCGCCCTCTGTGTTCTCCGTGGTAATTGCTTTTTCAGGTTTATTGGCGACGGTTTGCGGGCGGCCGCGAAAACGGCGCTCGCCAAAAGGAGCCGGGTTACAGGATGAAATCCGTGGAGAGAAAGTGGGACTTTCTTTCCCGCACGATGGTTGTGATGATGTCGCGGTTTTCCTCGGTCTCGCGGGCCGAGACGACGATCCTGATGGAAAAGATCCTGAGGGCATCGGACACGGATTGCGTCCCCTCGGCCGAGTCCTTTCTCCCGTTGAAGGGAAAGGTGTCGGGGCTTCGCTGGCACTGGCTGTTGATATTGATACGGCACACCTGGTTCACCAGGGAGTCCACCAGCCGGGCAAGCTGCTCCGTATCCCGGCCGAATATGCTCGCCTGCTGGCCGTAATTGGAATTGACCACGTATTCAATGGGCGAACTGAGGTCATCATAAGGCGCCACTGGAATGAGCGGGCCGAACTGTTCCTCGCCATAGATACGCATCTCAGGGGTCACGGGATAGAGAAGCGCCGGGTAGAAGAAGGACCCCACCGAGGTTCCGCCCCCCTTGTTGACGACCCGCGCCCCGAGCCGGCGGGCGTCACTGACCAGAGAGGAGAGATAGTCCGGCTTCTCCGGTTCCGGCAGCGGGGTAACGGCGACACCATCCTCCCAGGGCATGCCGCACCGCAGGGCGGCTATCTCCTCCTCCACCTTCTCGAGAAATCTTTCGGCAATATCGCGATGAACGAAGAGTATCTTCAGGGCGGTGCAGCGTTGTCCGTTGTAAGTGAGGCTCCCCCGGACGCACTCCGCCGCCGCCAGCTCGATATCCGCATCCGGCAGGATTATGGCGGGATTCTTGGCGTCGAGGCCGAGCACGCACCGGAGACGGTGCGGCCGTGGGTGGGTCTTGCGCAGCAGTCCCGCCACCCGGTTCGTGCCGATGAACGCCAGCACGTCCACCCGTCCCGATGCCAAAAGCGGAGAAACAACCGTCTCCCCATCGCCGTAAACAGTGTTCACCACCCCTGGGGGAAAGGAGTCGCGAAACGCCTCCAGCAGAGGCTGGAACAGGAGGACTCCGAAGCGGGGGGGTTTCAGCAGCAGGGTGTTTCCCATGATAAGGGCGGGGATCAGGGTCGTAAAGGTTTCATAGAGGGGAAAGTTGTATGGTCCCATGCATAGCACCACCCCCAGCGGCGCCCGGCGGATCTGGCCGATGATTCCCTGTTGAATTACGAAGCGGGAAGATACCCGGTCCAGTTCCTTCAAGGCCTCGATGGTCTCCCGGATATACGCCACGGCCCGATCGAATTCCCGCTCCGCCTCCCGGAGCGACTTGCCTATCTCCCACATGAGCAGCCTGATGATGGGCGCCTTCTTTTGCAGGAGCGCGCAGGTGAAGCTCTGGACGCGCCTGATGCGCTCCCCCACCGACATGGTGGGCCACTCTCCCCTGCCGTTGTCATAGGCGCGCACTGCCACCGCCAACGCCTCCAGGGCCGCAGCCTCGGTCAGCCCGGGAAACTCGCCCAGCATCTTTCTGGCAAGAGACGCCCCCTCCCTGACCCAAACGGGAGACAGAACTTCCATGAGCGGACCGGTCCAGCGTCGCAGCTCGCCATCCACCAGGTAATAATCCTGACGTATGGGAGAATCGATGCGATACTGCTCCGGAATCTCCTCCTCATTGGGAAATAATGACTCAATCGTGTCTCTCATGGGTTTTCTCCTGGGACATAATACTGACCGGCCTTGGGGCCGGTCGCGGTACAGGCCGGATCCGGAACGGCTACCGAAAGATCAACCGCGGCAGGCGCGTGGTTTTCTATCGTCAACCGTCCCATGATACAACGGAAATCGTTCGCGGCGCGCGCGGACACAGGGACCGCCATAAGCGCCGCCCTTCACCTTTATCTTGGAAAAGCTTGATATAATACCAGATTTATTCTTTGCCGACACACAAAAATCCATTTATCATTCCGCTATATTTCTCGATGGGACGGAAAAGCCGATTATCCTGAAAACGGCATTTCAACCTCAGAGGATACAGAGAACACAGCGATATAAAAGCGAAAAAATGAACTGCCAGACTCACCATGGAGGCGCCGATCGTAATATCTTTGTTTTGGAGTAACTACTTGATAGATATACGGAAACCCTCTGTGCCCTCTGTGTTCTCCGTGGTAATTGCTTTTTTCAGGATTATAGACAGATCCGGATGGCGACTCTGATTTGAACGATACAATATGACCTGAAAAAGGCAGTCTCACGCAAAGCCGCAAAGAACGCGAAGGAAAATCAAGAACTTGTCAGATGAGGCCATTCACCTGACCGTTGATACCAGCTTATTCCTCATCTCTTTGAATTTCTTTGCATCTTCTCGTGATCAAATGCCGTATCTAGGTATGATATTAATGTGTACGAGAATCATCCCGCGGCGGGTTGCGGCCCGTTCCAGCGGAAGCATCGTCCCTGAATGATGAAAAGGGAGGAAAAATGCCGAAATTCATGTTCCCGCCGGCGCCGTGGGCCCCGTTGGCGCGCAACGCGGAAGATATCCGTCATTGTAGTAGCCGTCAATGGAAGGGAGGTCCAGCGGGACCGAAAAAAAACGCGGGCGGATATGGGGTATCCGCTGTATCCCGGGGAACGAGGAACCTTCATCGTCTTCCGGAATCGGGCCGCCCCCCCTGGAGGCTGGTGATGAATTCTTCCTGTCCTGGGCCAGCCGGTCAGGGAAAACGGCGAAGCGCGTTCCATGTCCGCTAAACCACTCCTCCCATATCTGCTTGTCGTCCTGCTGACGGCCCTGCTTGTCCTGGGGAGCGACCATGCCGTCATCCCCGGCGCCGGGACATGGAACATCCTCGAACTCAAGACCCTGGACGCGCGCTTCCTGTTCAGGAAAGCGCCCCCCATGAACGCGGCCGGGGACATCGCTCTCATCGTTATTGACGAAAAGAGTTACCGGAGTATCAACCAGCCGCTCATCTTCTACCATGCCCACCTGGCCGGGACCATCGATTATCTGGTCAGTTGCGGCGCGCGGGTCATTGGCCTGGATTTAGAGCTCCCCTCCATCTCTCTCGAAGACCGGGTCAAAGGAGGGTATGAAAGCGTCTATGCCCGGTCGTTCCTGAATGCCCGCAAAAGCGGTGTTCCCATCGTCATCGGCTTTTCCTCGCGGGAAAACGCGCCCCTCCAGACCTATCTCGCGGCAGCGGGACAGGATTCGTTGGCTGTCTTCAGTCTGACCGAGGATGCTGACGATTTTATCCGGCGGCAGAGCCTCTATTTCTTCGACGGCGGCCGGCGATTCGATTCATTTCCCTGCCTCGTCGCCCGCGCTTTTTCCGGCGGGATGGCGCTCGCTCCCCAAAGGACCATCCTGATAGACTTCGCGCAATCCGCTCACATACCGGTGTATTCCTTTGCCGATGTCTACCACATGAGCGCCCGAAATAACGTGGAGCGCAACAACCCGTTCAGGAACAAAGCAGTGATAATCGGAACACGTCTCTCCAGGGAAGACGAGCATTCCACTCCCCTTGACTGCTTCGGCGCCGGACTTACGGGCAACCGGACCAACGGGGCGCTGATCCAGGCCACGACCCTCAGCACGCTCCTTTCCGGCAGCATTTTCCGCGAACCGGACCGTACGTCGGGCGCTATCCTTATTCTCTTCGCTTCGCTGTTCACCGTCCTTATCTGCCGCCGTTACCGGCCGCTGCCGGCCGCCGCGCTGTGCGCCGCGGAAGCGTGCGTCATAGCCGCCATTTCCCTTTATGCGTTCAACAACCTCTACGTAATCCGCGTGACGCCGCTGCTGTTCGCCGTTATTCTGGCCTATGTGGCTACCACCGTATTCCACTACTACACTGAAGAGCGGAAAAAAATACGGATCCGCGCGCGTTTCGCATCATACGTGCCCGAAAACATCATCGAACATCTTGTGGAGGCTGACGCGGACCGCATGATCGAAGGAACGGGACAGGAACTGGCTTTGCTGTTCGCCGACCTGCGAGGCTTCACCCCCTATACGGAGAAAAACAGGGACGATCCCCGGAAGGTAGTCGATTTCCTGAACGCATTTCACCGGGAGATGACGGATGCCGTCATGGCAAACAACGGAACGGTTTCACTGCTCATCGGGGACGGCATCTTCGCCTTTTTCGGCGCTCCGCTCAAACTGGAGGCGCCAGCCCTGGACGCCGTAAAGGCCGCGCTGCGCATACAGGAGCAAATCGCGGAGTTGGACGGGAAATGGCGGGAATATGGTATGACCGACATGAAGATCGGCATCGGCATCCATTACGGTGAAGCAATCGTAGGCAATATCGGGTCGGAGAAAAAAATGGTCTACAGCGCGGTGGGCGACAATGTCAATATCGCCGCGCGCATCGAGGAACTGACAAAGGAGTATGGGGAGAAGATCCTTATTACCCAAGCCATGTATGAACGGGTAAAGGAAAAAGCGCGGGTCCGGCCGCTGGGTCTGGCCGCCATCAGGGGCCACAGCGACGTGAACATCTATGCCTTGGACGGGATACGGAGCTGACGACAGGAACAAGGCAGTGACTTTATCCCAGCCGCCGGTTTTGATCAGACGAGGCTTGTCCCGCCAAAATCAACGTTTCCAGCCACGGCGCCAGCCATCATAATAAGAAACGGGATCAGGGGAAAACAACGGAGAAAGCCCGGGAGCGTGAATCAGGATGCAGCCTTGAACATCTTCGCGTCCAGGATCATGGCGCCCCGTGGATAGAGCGCCACCGGATTGAGATCCATCTCCTCCAGGAGACCAGTGGCCATAAGCTCGGAAACAACGACAAGGATGCGGGCCAACGCCTCCCGGTCACTCGGAGGGGCGCCCCGAAAGCCGGCAAGGAGCCGGTATCCCTTTATCCTTTCCATGAGGCTGATGGCATCTTCGCGGGTCATGGGCGCCGGAGCGAAGACCACGTCCCGGTACAGTTCCACGAATACGCCTCCCGGGCCAAACATGATTACAGGGCCGAACTGGGGGTCGATGACGCCGCCTACAATCACCTCAACCCCCGGTTGCGCCTGCTCTTCAACAATGACCCCCTCCGCGCTGTCCATGTCCATCAGACCGGCCGTGGCCACGGCCGCCTCGCGGGCGTCTTTCAGACCGATGCGGACTCCTCCGGCATCGCTCTTGGAACGGATCCGGGAAGAAGAGACCTTGGCGACGAGAGGATAGGAAAGGGGAAAAGCGTCCGGCAACGGTGTTCCCGCGGGCAGATAGACGCACCGGGGCACGGGAAGGCCCGCTTTCCCAAGAAATCCCTTTGCCGCATGCTCTGGAATCACCCTGGAATGAGGATACTCGGCAAGAAAACGGCTCAGGTTTTCCTTCCTATCCATGGCGATCTCCTTTTCCCAGAAGCGCGGCAAGCCCCCGGACCGCCCGCTCCGGAGACCTGTAGACCGGGATAGCGGACCGTTCCAGGAGACGGATGAGGCGCGGCGCCACTCCGCCCTGGGCGATATGAACGATCAGCGGCTTGCCCGTTTTTTCCCGGAACTCGCGCAGATGATCCGCGAGCCTGAGCGTGATCCCGGCCACTCCTGTCAGGGCAATCACCAGAAAACCGTCGTACACGTCACGTACGGCGAAAAGGGCGGCCCGATAATCATCCACCCTCACCTGGCCGGTGAGGTCGATGGGGTTGGCCACAGTGTAAAAAGAGGGGAAAGCGGCGCGCAACTCCCGCCGGACATCTTCCGGCGGATCGAGTAGTTCCAGACCCAGACGCGCGCACTCGTCCGCGGCCAGCACGCCGGAACCGCCGCCGTTGGTGATTATGCAAACCCGGTTGCCGGAAACGGGCCGCTGACAGGAAACCGCCTTTGCCCCATCCAGCAGTTCATCGAAGTTCGCCGCCTCGCGAAGGCCGTAATGCCGCAGAAGCGAATGAAACACCTCATAGTTGCCCGCAAGCCTTCCAGTATGGGAAAACGCAGCCGCGCCGCCCCCCGCCCCCTTGCCGGCCTTCAGGATGAGAAGCGGCTTCCGTTGCGCAAGAAGGCGCGCCGCCTCCAGAAACCGGCGGCCATCTCCCACCGATTCCAGGTAGGAAACCACCACGGAGGTATCGGCGTCATCGGCCAGGTACTCATACACCTCCGCGGCATCCAGATCCGCGGCATTGCCGTAGTTCACCACCTTCGAGACACCTGTGTTCGCCATGCGGATGGCCTCCAGGAGGCAGATCATCACCGCTCCGCTCTGGGAGACAATTGCCACGTTCCCCCGCTTCGGCCTCTTCAGGCAGGAGTGGGGAAGGAACATGGTGTCAAGCCGGTGCCATGGGTTGTAAAGCCCCAGGCAGTTGGGGCCCACGAGCCTCAAGCCACCCTCCCGGCCGATGCGGATAATCTCGGATTGCAGTTCCGCCGCGCCCGACTCCGCGAATCCGGCGCTCACAATGAGTACGAAATGCGCCCGGCCCCTGTGTTCCGCAAGCAGGGCGGGAACCTGTGCGGCCGGCCGGAGGATTACCGAAAGGTCAACTGCATGGGGGAGTTCCGCTGCGGAGGGATAGGAACGATATCCCAGTATCTCTTCATAGTTGGGATTCACCGGATAAAGAGTTCCCTTGATCCGGCCCAGATTCCTCAGGACGATACCCCCCAGCTTCCCGGGGTCGGGAGTCGCTCCCACCACGGCGACGCTTTTGGGAAAGAAAAGATGGTCAAGTTCTTTCATGAGCTCTCAAAGGGTTTATCCTGTTTTGCAATCAATATGTCATCGAGACGCAGGCGCAAACCCATGCGGTGGCCCGAAATATTTTCATCTGAAGGATAACAGGGAAAGAACCCTCGTCAACGGACATGACCATTGAACGTTCTCTATCACCAAAGTACAATTACATGAACAGGGCAACGTCTGCTCCTGAACCGGCGGATTGAATTCTTGCGCAACAACGGGCTAAGCCTCCCGGTCCAGGAAAAAGTAAACCTTTGAGAGGAGAACTCCGATGAAGAACTGGAAAATACCGGCGCTGGCTCTGGTCTTAACCCTTATTCCCTCCCTTGCCTTCTGCGCGGATTTCGGAAGGTCCAGGCTCGGTTACCTTGCGGGTGACGTGCAGATGCAGACCGCGGACCTTCAAGACTGGCTTCCCGCTTCAGTCAATACCCCCGTGCGGGAAGGAGACAGGATGTGGGTTCCCGAAGGCGGACGCGCCGAAATCCAGATCCTGGGAGGCGCCTTCATCCGCCTTGACTCTTTCACCTCCCTCGACACCCTGGCCCTGGGAGAACAATCGGGCCAGTTTTTCCTGAACGAAGGGCATGCCTTCGTTCATAACCGGGGGCAAGGCGTCAATGTGATCCAGATCGACACCCCCATCAGTTCCGTGGGTTGCCATGATGCTTCCGCGGTCATGATCGATGTCGCGCAAGGCGGAGAAACCGCCATATCCGTACTGATGGGAAATGCATACGCGGAAACGGTGAACGGCAAGGTCAAGGTTCCCCAAGGCAGCGCCCTCATCATCAGAGAAGACCTTTCCGCGGAATTCCATCCCATGACCACCGGCGGCGAATGGGAAAACTGGAACCGTGAACGGGACCGGATGCTTGCCTCGGGCGGTGACAGCCTGCGCTATCTCCCCGGAGAACTGAGCGATTACGCGCCGGACCTGGACGCCAACGGCAGATGGCTCAACACCCCCGATTACGGGTATGTCTGGACACCGAACGTCTCCCCCTCCGCTGACTGGGCGCCATACCGCAACGGCAGGTGGGCCATGATGGGCGGCGCCTATATCTGGATATCCTATGAACCTTGGGGATGGGCGCCTCACCATTACGGCAGATGGGCCTTTCTGGCCGGGACAGGCTGGTGCTGGGTCCCGCCACGCCACGGAACCGCCCGCTGGGCGCCGGGCTACGTAGGATGGGTACATACCCCCACCTACGTCTCATGGGTGCCGCTGGCGCCGGGAGACACCTACTACGGTCATGGCAACTACGGCCCCGGCAGTGTGAACATAAGCGCCATCAACATCAACCTCACCGACGCACACCTGCGCTTCAGAAACATCCATGCCCGCAACGCCGTTTCAGTCGTGCACAGGGACACCTTCTTCCACGGCGGAAGGACCGATTTCCGGCCGCGGGAAAACCCGTTCAGGCAGCGCAATGTGGGATTCGGTCCGCCCCCCGCTGCAAGGCCGGAAAGAACGACCGTCTCGCCGGTAATCAGGAACATCCCGGCCGCCAAACTGCCGCCACCCCGGATACAACGGTTCAGGCCGGACAAATTGCGCCGGGAAAGGAGGCTGGTGACCGATGAAAGGGGGTCCGCGTTCCGGCCCGGAGCGCCCATCCGACAGATGCCCGCAAGACGGGTGGAGACAACCGGGCGGCAACAGCAGGCGCCGACACACCCTGCCGCCCGGCAGAACATAAGGCAGGGGACGCCGGCGCCGGTAAGGCCTCAAACGGAGCGGATACCTCGCACATCAGCGCCACCGGCGTCAACTCCTCCCGCGACCGCGCCGGTTCTCCAGCAGAGGCGGCCAACGTCACCGGCTACGTCACCTTTCACCGGAACGCGGCCGAGACGGGTGGAAAGAGACGAAACACGGAAGGAGCGGATTGGCGGCGAAAGGACATTTGTCCGGCCCGCGGAGACAGGACGTCCCCCCGCCGGTGAGAGAAAGCCCCCGGTACCGGCGGCGACCTCCCCCGTCCGTCCCTCCATGGGCGGACAGCCAGACGGGAGGACGGAACGCCTCCGGATACAGCAGGCGCCCACACACCCCGACACCCAGCGGCCCATAAGGCATGAGACGCCAACGCCAATAAGGCCTCAAACGGAGCGGATACCTCGCACATCAGCTCAACCGGCGTCAACTCCTGCCGCGGCCGCGCCGGTTCTCCAGCGGAGGCGGCCGGCGCTACCGGCCGCGCCATCTCCCGGACAACCCGGCGGGCGCGGGATGGAAGCCCCTGCACGGACAGTTCAACCGGGAGAAAGCGTACGACCGCGTATTCAGGAACCCGCGGCCCGGCAATCAGTTCCGCGCCCTCCAGCCGGACAACCAAGGATGCCAGCCGCCGCGACCAGGGAAGGGAAACCAACGGGCCAAGCCACTCAACCCCGACGGCATGAGACGCCGGCAACAGGTGGCCAGCAACCGGGAAGACGCATGGAACGCAATCAACCCTCCGGAGGCCGGCCCGACTCGGGACAGGGACACAGCCAGAGACCCGCCGTCCAGCCTCGGACGGAAACACGGGACCAGGCGCCACCCAGACCGGACGAGTCCCGCCGGCAAAGAGGGGGCATGGATAATCCGCAAAAACAGTCACATGGACAGGGACGAGACGGAAGCAGATAAAGGAGGCGGCTGAAAACAAGACTGCAAGACACGATTAAGGGGGCGTTTCGCCCCCTCTTTTTTTATCGTTGGGGATGGCGGGTATAAAGATGTATGTCATCTCGGCGGGCGTCTTCGCGCTACCCTCCATAGCTGTGCAGGCCGGGCAGCAAAAGATTAACCCCCAGATAGCAGAAAACGGTGGCTATGAAGCCTATGATGGAAAGTATGGCCGTCCTCTTGCCCGACCACCCTCTGGTGATGCGGGCATGCAGGAACGCAGCGTAAATAAACCAGACAATAAGGGACCAGGTCTCTTTAGGGTCCCAGCTCCAATAGGACCCCCAGGCATAGTTGGCCCATACCGAACCGGTAATAATCCCCAGCGTGAGAAGAGGAAAACCTATCAGAACAGCCTGATAGTTGATCTGGTCCAGCGTGGAAACCGGGGGAAACAGGGACATGGCCTTCCCCCCGTTCCCGGATGCGCCCTTTTTTTCATACCTCAGCTTAATCAGATACATCACCGACACGGCCGCGCCCACGGCGAAACCGGCGTAACCCAGAAAACAGGTCACCACATGGTAAAAGAGCCAGTCGCTCTGCAACGCGGGAACCAGCGCCTGGATTCCGCTGGGAATGGAAAACCGCCCCAGGGACTCGCTCCCCACGAGAGCTCCGGCATACCGAGCCAGAGGAGCGCCATACTGGGCAAAGGCCATGGCCAGGAAGACCACCGGCAGCACGAACGCGCCCATGGCCCTGTACCTGTATCTGACCTCAAACATGCCGTAAAGGAGCAATACCGTCCAGGCGAAGAAGACTATTGATTCATAAAGATTGGACAGAGGGGCGTGACCGTACCCCATCTCGTAGGAGGCCTTCCAGCGCAGGCCGATGGCCGAGGTGTGAAGAATGAACCCCAGCAATGCCGCCCCTCCGGCAAAGGCGCCGGCAGCGCGCTTTCCCGTCACGAGGTGGACCAGGTACGACACCATGGATACGAAATAGCACAGGGTGGTTATAGTGAAAAATGTGACCGACAGGATGCCGGACTGCGTTACGGGCATCAGTTATACCTCCGCGAAGACACTATTGATCAGTTTTCGGGACATCACCCTGGATTATGGAAGCGGCTTTCAGCCTTTCCGCCAGTTCCGTGAAAAACACGCGGAACGCCTCCCGGTTCCCGGTACAGCTACCTGCCATGACCACTTCGCCGCTTCCGATCTTTATCCAGATGCAGCGATATGACAATAAAAAGGTCATGACGAAACCCGCCATAAGGAGCAGGCATCCGGCCCAGACAAAAGGCACGCCCGGGTCCCTTGTGACCTGGAGTACGGTCTTCCATGAGGAGACCCCTCCGTAGGAGAACTGCAACCTCCCGCCCTTATCCGCGTTCACATCCGGGTGGTTTTTCATGAGAACAAATGAATCCGGGGCGCCATCAGGGGGAAGGACCGCCACATGAACCGCCGGACCTGAATACCGCGGGGAATGCATCCTTATCTCGTCAACGGAATCCATTACCACCATCTGGCCACCGCCAGGCAGCAGGGCCTTCTCTCCGGCGCGGACCGTCAGCGGGCGCGGCGCCCCGGTTTGTCTGTCCCTTACCAAAAAAAGGAAGGAAACCGCCTCGTAACCGGACTGATAGAAGGTCATTCCACGGTACGTAAGCGGGTCGTTCACAACCACCGGCCTTTTCTCCACGACCCTTTTACCGTCGTCTACGATAGTCAGGAGGCTTTTGTATTCTTTCGGAATTCCGCTTTCGTAATAGGAGACGGCAAACCCCTCGCAAAGGACCGTAAAGCCAAATGGGACAGGCTCTCCGGCGCGGTTGTACGCAGTGGTAGCGGAACCCTTTTCCTCAATCTCCACAATCGCCTTGCTGAATCCGGACAAGGCGCCGATGGCAACCCCCAAGAGAATAATGATGATGCTCATGTGCACGACATGGACACCAAGGCGTCCGGCCGGATGCCTTCGGGCGAAGAGGTGTGTATCTCCATTTACGGCGGTTCTCATGGGAACGGCGAACTCCCCGCTCAGCAGGCCAACCGCCGCTTCCTCCACCATTTTCGGCCCTGTTGTGTCGGGCCACGAAAGAACGCAGGCAAGGGATTCCCGGGGAACCTCATCCAGGATGGTCACCGGGGCCATTACGGACCTCCAGTCACGGCGGAACCCACGGATGGAGCAGGCGATGATATTAAGCGCAAGGAGGGAAATCAGGAGATAGAACCACCAGGAATGATACATGTCAAACAACCTGAACGTGACAAGGAAACGCCCCAATGCCTCACCGTATCTTTCCAGGTATGCTTCAGGAGCGGCGTTCTGGGGAATCAACGTTCCAAAAATCGACGCCGTCGCAAGGGCAATCATGAGAAAGACCGTAAGCTTCAGAGAGTGGAAGAACCTGAACAGTAACTTGATTTTATTGGTCTTACGGCTTTTCAATGACAATCCCCGCTATCATGCGGGACCGGACAGCCTGTACGGACCTTTCCGAATCCCGCGAAAAATTGCGTCATTTATCATATCCGCGCCTGTTCCTGTCAAGGATAATCAGGAATTCAGCGAGGAAGGCGGACTGATTTCCGCCTGCCCGAGAGATAGCTAACCCCATGGGAATTCTCACCATTCGATATCAGTCTTCAGGAGATCAGGACGGTCGTTGATCGTGCGCGGTTTCAGTGAAATCAAGCGCCGGGAAGCTTTTTTTACCTTGAAAAAAAAGCCTTCTGATGCTACAAGTGCACAAGTTTCAATGACTTTTAACCCTGTTCAGCGGAATCTTCCACCAGGGATTGAGACACATGCAGGGGGTTGACGGGACCGTTTTCTTTCTGTTCCGCGAATTATCCGGAAGACAGGGGAGATGTGATGGGTTTTGCCTTTCTTGACAGTTTCTTCGGAACCATGCGTTTGCGGACAAAGTTGCTCCTGCTTATGGCCGTGCTCCTTGCCTGCTTCCTGATCATCACCCTTACGGGCTTTCAGACAATCAATCGCGTCAGGATGGGAAGCCCGCTTTACACGAAGGTCTCTCTTCTCCAGGAAAAACTGAGGACCGGCATCCGTCTGAAAGCGGACATGTACCGCCTTTACACGGAAGAACTTCGACTGGAGGAGGAAACGGAAGCGGAAAGGATGCGGGGACGAATCTCCGCAATCGAAAAGCTCGCCGCCGACATGTCTGCCGGCTTCTCATCCCTGGAAAGCAACATGGATACCTCCAGGGCCGGAAAAGACCTGGCCGGAATCAGAAAGTCATGGCAAGAACTTTCCTCCTCCCTTAATGAAATCCTTCCCGCGGCCCGGCGGGGAGACAGGTCGCGACTCAGGGAACTCTCTTCCGCCGTCCGCTCGGAAAACTACGAAAGGATCGCCTCAAGCCTGGATTCCCTGGCCGAGGCCCTCCGCTCTGACATCACAGCCACTGAAACGAAGGCGTTCGGTTATGCCCGCAAAACCCTCCTGATGGGTTTTCTGGTCGCCGCGGGCGCCTTTATCCTTATTCTTACTACCATCTGGAGCGTGGTGCATTCAGCGGTCAGTTCCGTGCTGAAGGAAGCGTCTTTTGCCCGCTCAGTTGTGGAGGAAGGCAACCTCTCGGCCCGGCTCCCGGTGGAGAGCAAAGACGAGATCGGTGAACTGGCGGGCTCCCTGAACGGACTGGTTGACCTTCTGCAGATGATGGTCTCCAAGGTGGACACCTCTTCCAAGGAGCTTTCCCGCATCTCCGGCACACTCGCCGACGCCTCAAAGCAGGTTTTCCGCGGCGCCGAGCAGACCAACACGCGGGTCAGTGAAACCTCATCGGCCATCATGGAGATCAATGCCTCCATCAGGGAAGTATCCCACGGCATTGACAGCCTCTCCCTTTCCGCGTCGGAAAACTCCTCGTCGGTTCTGGAAATGGCCGCCAGTGTGGAAGAGGTCGCTATCAATGTGGAAAACCTGGCGCAATCGGTGGAAGACGTCAGTTCCTCCATCATCGAAATGGCCGCGGCCATCAAGCATATCAGCGACAGCGTGAACGGCCTTATCGATTCATCCACCGTAACCGCGTCTTCAGTTATCCAGATGGACAGCTCCATACGCCAGGTGGAGAAGAACGCTCTGGATACGGCGGCCATATCAGAAGAGGTCAGGCGTGACGCGGAGTCCGGCAAGGCCTCCGTCGAGGCCACAATATCAGGGATGCAGGAGATAAAACGTTCCTCTTCCATCACCCACGAGGTAATCGTCACACTCTCTGAAAAGGCCAATGACATCGGCGCCATCCTCTCGGTAATCAACGACGTGGCGGAGCAGACGAATCTGCTGGCGCTGAATGCCGCCATCATCGCCGCCCAGGCTGGCGAGCAGGGCAAAGGATTCGCCGTAGTCGCCGACGAGATCAAGGAGCTTGCCGACCGCACCAGCAGCTCCACGCGGGAGATCGAAGAGCTGATAAAAGGCGTGCAGGAAGAGACCCGGCGCGCGGTGAATGCCATCAATGTCGCGGAAAAGAGCATTGCCGACGGAGAGATACTGTCGCAGAAATCCGGTGTCGCCCTGGGCAAGATTGTCTTCGGGGTGGAAAAGGCAACGCAGCAGGTGGGAGAAATCGCCGGCGCTTCAGCGGAACAGGCCAAGGGAAGTCAGATGATCCGGGAGGCCATGGAACAGGTCACCGACATGATCATGCAGATAGCCAACGCTACCCAGCAGCAAAGCAAGGGGAGCGAGCTTATCATGACGGCGGTGGAAAGGATGAAAGTTCTGACCTCGCAGGTACGCTCATCCACACGCGAGCAGAGCAAGGTGGGGACCCTGATAGCAACATCCACGGAGAATATCACCAGCATGATTGGTCAGATTAAACGCGCCTGCGATGAACAGACCAAGGGTAGCGACCAGATCGTGGGCGCGGTGGATGATATCCAGAAATCGACCCACGAGCACCTGGGCGCCGCCGGAACCATGGAAAAGGCGGTGGGTGGGCTCTCCCGCCAGGTTGATGAACTTAAAAAGGAAATCAGCGGATTCACGTTGACGGAAAACAGGTAAACAAAATATGGGCAGAATTGCCGAAACATTCAAAAAACTGAGAAAAAATGATGAGAAGGCCCTTGTCACCTTCATCACCGCCGGTGATCCGGACCTGGACACAACGGCGGAGATGGTTCCGGAACTGGCGAGGGCCGGAGCGGATATCATAGAACTTGGAATCCCTTTCTCCGACCCCATGGCCGACGGACCGACAATACAGCTTTCCTCGGAACGCGCCATCGCGTCCGGCGCCACTCTGGGAAAGATTCTGGATATGGTGCGCACCGTGAGAAAGGTCACGGAAGTACCTATTATCCTTATGGGTTACTATAATCCAGTCCTCTCTTACGGCATGGAAAGGTTCGTTCATGACGCAGTTGAATCGGGAGTAGACGGAGCGCTTCTGGTAGATCTCCCGCCCGAAGAGGCCGAATCGGAAGGGCTTTCTTCCGCCGCGCGGGAAAAAGGACTGGATATTATCTATCTCCTCGCACCCACTTCGGATGACACCCGCATAGGAAAGGTCGTGAAACGCGGGCGCGGATTCCTCTACTATGTCTCGGTTACGGGCGTCACCGGGGCTCGCAAGGATATGTCGGCGTCACTGGATACGGAGGTACGGAAAATCCGTTCGGCATCGGCCATGCCGCTGGTGGTCGGTTTCGGCATATCCGATCCGGGCCAGGCGGGCGCGGCGGCGCACCATGGTGACGGCGCGGTTGTTGGGAGCGCACTGGTGAAGATCTTCGAAGAGTACCGGGGCGAAGAACTCAGGTACAAGGTCAGAGAATTCGTTTCATCACTGAAGGCGGGCATCGACTCACCATCCCCCTGATACCGGGGACAGGCGTTCGGGCCTTTGAACTTTTTACATGATTCCCGGATAATCCGTGAAAATGGAATTGCCATGTCGCGGAAGGTCCGGACGGGTCAACGCGCAAACGACGAACCAATTGTCGCGAAGGTGTCGTGCGCGGAAACAATATGCCGTTGCCCGTGCGGACCGCACGGAAAACGCACGCAGCGCGAGAAGGCGGATATATGGGCTGGTTTTCAAGACAGAAAGCGCCGATTGCAAATAACGGCGAAAAGAAAATGCGCGTGCCGGAAGGACTATGGACCAAGTGCAAGAGTTGCAACGCCACGGTATATACGAAGGAACTGGAAAAAAACCTTAATGTATGCCCTCACTGCGGCCATCATTTCCGCATCTCCGCGAAAACCCGTCTGGAACTTGTGCTTGACAAAGATACTTTCACCGAGTTTGACCGGGATCTCCAGTCCATTGATTTTCTCGATTTCCAGGATTCCAAGAGTTATCGGGAGCGTATCCTGTCAGCTATGGCGAAGGGAACGGGGAAGGAAGCCGTCATCTGCGGCGAGGGTATGATAGACGGCGCCCCCGTCCAGATCGCCGTATTCGATTTCACCTTCATGGGCGGCAGTATGGGAAGCGTTGTCGGCGAAAAGATAACCCGCCTCATCGAACGGGCGGAAGAAAGACGGACGCCGGCGGTTATCTTTTCCTCTTCCGGGGGGGCGCGCATGCAGGAGAGCATCATCTCCCTCATGCAGATGGCCAAGACATCAGCGGCCCTGGCCAGGCTGCGCGACGCCGGATTGCCATATATCTCGGTCCTCACGGATCCCACCACCGGCGGAGTCACCGCCAGTTTCGCCATGCTCGGGGACGTCATCGTGGCGGAGCCAAAGGCCCTGATAGGTTTCGCGGGCCCGAGGGTCATCGAGCAGACCATCCGTCAGAAGCTGCCCGAGGGCTTTCAGCGCGCGGAGTATCTCCTGGAGCACGGCATGGTTGACGTAATCACGCCGCGAAAAGAATTGAAAGCCACACTATCGCGGATCGTGAAGATGCTGTTTCGGCCTCTGCCGGACCGTCCCTGAATGCCCTCCGGAACCAGCGGGCCGCCCCGGGAGAAGAGTGCCGTGAATGGCGCCGCGCCAACCATGACCTATCAGCAAATCCTGACTCACATATATGGCCTCGCCCGCTTCGGCATGAAGCCCGGCCTGGGCAGGATACGTTCCATCCTGAGCGCGCTTTCAAATCCCCAGGATACCCCGCGGGTCATCCACGTAGCCGGGACCAACGGCAAGGGCTCTACGGCCGCGTTCCTCTCCTCCATCCTGACCGCGGCCGGTCACGGGACAGGACTGTTCACTTCTCCCCATCTGATGGCATTTACGGAACGCATCCGTGTCAACGGCGCCGAAATTTCCGGGGAAGAGGTGATCTCTCTCGCGCAACGGGTCTTCTCCGCCGCGCCGCCTGACGCCACTTTTTTCGAGATAGCCACGGCCATGTCCTATCTGTATTTCGCGGAGCGTGAAGTGGACGCGGCAATCATGGAAGTAGGCATGGGGGGAAGGCTCGACGCGACAAACGCCGTCGAAGGGGTTCTTTCACTGATTTCCCCCATATCCCTGGATCACTGCCAGTACCTTGGCAACAGTATCGCCAGCATAACATCGGAAAAAGCAGGAATAATCAAACCGGGACGACCGGTAGCGGTGGCTGAGCAGGATGCCGAAGCCATGGGGATCATTACCGGGATATGTGGTCGCCTAAACTGCGCTCTTTTCAGTTATGGAAGAGATTTTTCGTCGGAATGGAAGGATGACGGGCTTTCGTATTATGGCCTCAAGCTCCATCTGGAGGGCCTTCGTCCAGGCATCCCGGGCGCTTACCAGTCCGGAAACGCCGCGCTGGCCCTGTGCGCTTCGGAGCTGCTCGACGAACAGGGCATGACGGTTACGGCGGAAGCAGCGCGAAAAGGTATAGAGGAGGCGTTCTGGCCCGGCAGAATGGAGTCGTTTCCCGGCCCGCCGCGGATCATGCTTGACGGCGCCCATAACCCGGCTGGGGCGCGGGCGCTGGCGGAGGCCCTGAAACGGGTCCCGCGGCAAAGACTGATCCTGATTATCGGGGTGGTAGGCGACAAGGATGTGAATGGCATACTCATGCCCCTGATCCCCCTTGCCCATCGCATAATTACCGTTACTCCCGCCATTGCTCGCGGCCTGCCGTCCAGTGAACTGGCCACAGCCTGCCGGACACTCGGGTACGCGGCGGAAGACGCCGGGGACGTTCCCTCCGGGATCCGGACGGGTTCTTCCATGGCGGGCCGCGATGACCTTATTCTCGTCTGCGGCTCCCTCTTTACGGTGGGCGAGGCCCGGGCGATCATGCTTGCAAGAAACTTCGAACCATTTCGCGGATAGCGTACTGAATTCATGAGAAATATACCCGCACGACTCATTTTACCCGTCATTCTCCTGCTGACCGGCATAGATCCATGCCACGCCCTCCAGGTTGACGCGCCGGCCTCCGACGAAGTGAGGATTAAGGCCGACACCATCGGTTACGATGCGCGGAAAGACTCCTACACCGCAACGGGCAAGGTGCGGCTTGACTGGCGGGGAAGCGCCATGTTCGCCGACAGCGTCTCTCTCCTGCAAAAGGGCGTCGTGGCCTCAGCCGACGGAAACGTGCTGGTGCGGAAAGACGATAACACCATCCAGGGAGACAGCGCCTCTCTCAACCTGGAAACGGGAAAGGGAGAGATCAACAACGGCAGGTTGTTTATTCAACAGGGAAACTTTCACATCTCCGGCAAAAAGATGGAAAAAACCGGCCCGGATGATTACCGCATTGAAAATGGCTCATTTACCACCTGTGACGGTGATGTGCCCAGCTGGAAATTCAGCGCGGCGCGACTGGATGTCACCAGGGAAAAATACGCGGTGGGGCGGCATGCTGTTTTCTATATCAAGGACGTGCCGCTCTTGTATCTCCCGTACATGGTATACCCCGTGAGAGAGGAGCGCATGTCCGGTTTCCTGCTCCCTGTTATCAAAAACTCTACCAAGAGGGGATTTCAATTCGGTATCCCATACTATCTGGCGCTTTCGCCAAGCCAGGAAGCAACCGTATACCTTGATGTAATGACCAAGAGGGGCGTGGGAACCGGCGTGGACTACCGCTACATGATGCGCTCCGGCGGACACGGAGAGATTAACGCCTACCTGCTTTACGATACGGACAGAGACATGACCCGCGGCAATCTGCTGGCGCGTCACCAGCAGTACTTTTCTCCCACACTGTTCCTCTCGGCTGATATCGCTTTGACGATGGATCGTGACTTCTACCGGGATTTCGGCGAGGTCACGGGCGAATACAACAAGCAGTATCTGGAAAGCACGGCCTTTCTCACCAAGCAGTGGGATCGTTTCTCCCTGACCTCCGAAATAAGGTATACGGAAGACCTCTACGCCGCAAACAACAATCTCACTCTCCAGAAACTCCCCGTCATAACATTCACGGGCATCAAGCAGCAGCTGGGACCTTCGCCCTTTTTCATCTCCTTTGATTCGGGCTTTACGGATTTTTACCGTGAAAACGGGACAAAGGGACAGCGACTGGACCTCCACCCCACCCTGACCTACTACGCATCACCCGGCGGCGCGCTTGAGGCGGCGGCATGGGCGGGATACAGGTATCGTCTATACAACACCTACGACAGCGACACGGCAAACGGATTCACCAATAAAGGGATTCCGGACGCGGGGGTTTCGCTATCAACCACCCTCTCCAGGGTCTACGATACGGACTGGGGCGACCTGAAAAAAATCAGGCATACGGTCATACCTGAGATCAGCTACTCCTACAGGCCTCGCAAGGACCAGGAAAATCTGCCTTTTTTTGACTACAACGACAGACTGGTACCACAGAACATGGTCGCCTACTCCCTTACCAACTACCTGACCGGGAAATACCTCTCAGGGGATAATCCGGCATCCTACCGGGATCTGGCCTATCTGCGCCTGTCCCAGGGATATGAGTTCAGTGGCGAGCGGCGGGATATCCTGACACTGGTCGACGAAGGAAAGCCCTTCACGGATATCAGGCTGGAAACCAAGCTCTACCCCGTGGAACGCGTTTCCCTGTCCATGGACAGCCGCTTCAACCCATACAGCCTCCACTTTTCGACCTTTGCCATTGCAACGGATGTCTCCGACGACAAAGGAAACGCCGTGGGCGTCGGCTACCGCTTTGCCGAAAACCAGTTGCGTTACCTGGAGGGGAAGCTGGACCTTGCCTATGTGAATCCATTCGTCCTGCGCTACCTGACCCGCTATTCCTTCGACACCAGGGACTTCATCGAATCCTACTACTCACTGGAGTTCAAGCAGAAGTGCTGGAGCATCACTTTTTCCTACCGGGAGCGTCCGGATGACCATGGCTTTACCGTCAGCTTCACACTATCAGGTCTTGGAACCATCGGAAAGATCAAGGCCTTCTGAAAGCACCCGTCCACATACGGCAAACCAGGCGGGGAACCACGCCAGGCGCTGGCGGCGTCAACGGTTTCCGGTTTTCACTTTACAAAGAAAATAGTCTCCTATATCCTTTCAGTTTTTAATTTAGTGTCTATCCGGAGTTTCGGATGGACACAATTACATGGTTAGGCATGGTTAGGCGCATATTGCATGATTATCGGACCCATTAGAAATTTTTCCATCATAGCCCACATCGACCATGGCAAATCCACCCTCGCTGATCGTCTCCTGGAGTTCACTGGCGCACTTTCAGAGCGAGAGCGGCAGGATCAGTTCCTGGACAAGATGGACCTGGAAAGGGAGCGCGGCATCACCATCAAGGCCCAGACGGTTCGTCTCTCCTATCGTGCCGATGACGGCAACGAGTATATCCTGAACCTCATCGACACCCCTGGTCATGTGGACTTTACCTACGAGGTATCCCGTTCTCTCGCCGCGTGCGAAGGCGGGTTGCTGGTGGTGGACGCCTCCCAGGGCGTCGAGGCCCAGACCCTGGCCAACGTCTATCTCGCCCTTGACAACAACCTGGAGGTTTTCCCCGTCCTCAACAAGATAGACCTGCCCGCGGCCGAACCTGAAAGGGTAATCAACGAGATTGAGGAAATAATCGGCATAGACGCCCATGACGCGGTTCTTGCAAGCGCCAAGGAAGGCATAGGAACAAAAGATATCCTCGAAGAAATCATCAAGAAGATCCCCCCGCCCCAGGGAGACCCGTCAGCCCCCCTGAAGGCGCTCCTCTTCGATTCATGGTACGACCAGTACCAGGGGGTAATCATCCTTGTGCGCATCTTTGACGGCACGCTGAAAAAGGGCGACAAGTTCCAGCTCATGGTGACCAACCGCGCCTACGAGGCGCTCAAGGTCGGGGTTTTCTCTCCCGTAATGCGGGAGGTCGGGCAATTGTCCGCCGGAGAGGTCGGTTTTGTCATAGCGGGTATCAAGGATGTCGCCGACGCGAAAGTCGGCGACACCGTTACCCATTTTCACCGCCGGTGCGACTCACCTCTGGAAGGCTTCAAGGAAGTGAAGCCGATGGTCTTCTCGGGCCTCTATCCCATCGATACGGCCCAGTACGAACAACTTCGGGACGCCCTTGCAAAGCTCAGGCTCAACGACTCTTCCTTTTCGTACGACCCGGAGACATCGGTAGCCCTTGGATTCGGCTTCAGATGCGGTTTCCTGGGTCTTCTTCACATGGAGATCATCCAGGAGAGACTGGAAAGGGAATTCGACCTTCAACTGATAACAACGGCGCCCACGGTTGTCTACAAGGTCCACGGAACCAATGGCGAGGTCGTCACCATCGAAAGCGCCAATCAGCTTCCCGACTCCCAGCACGTCGAATTCGTGGAAGAACCCTTCATCCTGGCGCATATACACGTCCCCAATGAGTTCGTTGGCGGCGTTCTCGCACTCTGCGTGGAAAAGAGGGGCGTTCAGAGGGAGATCAAGTATCTGACGCAGACAAGGGTCATGATAATCTACGAACTCCCCCTCAACGAGATCGTGCTGGATTTCTATGACCGGTTGAAGTCTATCACCAAGGGGTACGCATCCCTCGATTACGAATACCTGGACTACCGCCGCGGTGATCTTGTGAGACTGAACATCCTGATAAACGGAGAAGTCGTGGATGCCCTATCCCTGATCATCCATCGTGACAAGGCATACTACCGGGGCCGGGACCTGGTCTCGAAGATGAAGGAACTCATTCCCCGCCAGATGTTCGAAGTAATCATCCAGGCGGCTATCGGCAACAAAGTCATTGCCCGTGAAACAGTGAAGGCGCTTCGCAAGGACGTGCTGGCCAAGTGCTATGGCGGGGACATAACACGGAAGAGAAAACTGCTGGAGAAACAGAAGGAAGGAAAGAAGCGCATGAAAAGCGTGGGGAACGTGGACCTGCCCCAGGAAGCGTTTCTTGCCATCCTCAAGGTGGAAGACAAATAATTCATACGGGGAAGCATGCCTCATGGAAACTAACAGCTATCGCGACGACACGCCTGAATCAGACGCAAAGATAGAAATTCCGCAAAAGAAAAAGCCTCTTGTCAGGGAATACGCGGAATCCATAATCATTGCCATTATCCTGGCATTGATTATCAGGGCAGTCGTTGTACAGGCGTTCAAGATCCCCTCGGGATCGATGGAGGATACTCTGCTCATCGGGGATCACCTGCTGGTGAACAAGTTCATCTATGGTCCCATGATACCTTTCACTGAAAAAAGGCTCTTCAAGATCCGTGATCCCCGCCAGGGGGACATCATCGTTTTCGAATATCCGGAAGACCCGAGCAAGGATTTCATCAAACGTATTGTGGGCGTTCCGGGTGACACCATCCAGGGGATCGATAAGAAGGTCTATGTCAACGGCAGGCTTTACCAGAATCCCCACGAAGTACATAAGGAGCAGGACATAATCCCGAAAGAGCAGAACCCCCGCGACACCTTCGGTCCGACAAAGGTTCCGGACGACTCCTATTTCGTCATGGGCGACAACCGCGACCGTTCCTACGACAGCCGTTTCTGGGGTACGGTCAAGAAAGAAAAGATAAAGGGTCTTGCCTTCATAAAATACTGGTCCTGGAACGGCTGGCGGGTGCGCTGGAGCAGCATAGGCGAGCTAATCAAGTAATCGGAACTCGACAAGGCCGCGCCAACATGGCTTGAGCGGAGCGGCCTTTCTGGTTCCAGTCTTCACGAAGCAGCCTGGATTCCGCGGACGGAGGCATCCTTCGTTCTCTTCCGGTAAATCCGTCCACCGTTTTCCTGAACTGACATCTTTCCTCAATTACGGCGCATAGCATCCTTCCTCAGCGCGATTTTTTCACACCCACCCTGTCGCATAAATGGTAAATTCCGCATGTTGAGCATTTAGGGGATATTGGAAAACACTGGTTCTGGCCGAAGGTCACGAGGAGGTCATTGATCACGAGCCAGTACTCTCCGGGGAGGATATCCCGAAGCGCGAACTCGGTTTTTTCCGGTGTCCGCGTTGCAACGTACCCCCATCGGTTGCATATGCGATGGACATGGGTATCTACACATATGCCCGGCTTGCCGAATCCCAGCGTAATCACGAGATTCGCGGTCTTTCTCCCCACGCCCTTAAGCTTCAGTAACTCTTCCAGCTCATCCGGAACCTTTCCGCCTCGCTCTTTTACCAGTGTCCGGCAGATCTCCGGGATGCGGGACGCCTTGGTACGATAGAAACCAACCGGAAAGATAGCATTTTCAATGGCGTCCTGACTCAACGCCATCATCTTTTCAGCGGTATCCGCCAAGGCGAAAAGCCTTTCCGACGCCGCGCCCGTGGTCCGGTCCTGGGTTCGCAGAGAAAGGATGCAGGATATCAGAACCTTGAACGGGTTTCCTTCCCTTTGCGATACAATGGTTACCGCCGGGGTCTTCCAGCCGGCAACGGCCTCATTCAGGATGGACACCGCCTCATGGATCTGGGATGCTTTCATTGCGGACACTCTCCTCTGTTGCGATAATAATGGAATCTGATTAAATACCGGAACACCGGCAACCGAATCATTGCCGCGGGTAAAGACGGTCTCATCCGTTCCAGCTGGTTTTTCACCTGTTGATGTAGAGACTGTTCTCCCCTATACTGTAAGTTCATTTTCCGCCTGAAGGAGAGCTCATGGAGAGATACATGGACCTGCACATCCACACCTTTCACTCCGACGGTGTCTATTCGCCAACGGATATCGTCCGGATGGCAATGGAAAGGGGTATGAAGGCAATCGCCATTTCAGACCATGATTCGGTCGCGGGCGTAGACGAGGCGATGGAAGCGGGAAAGAGGTTTGGCGTTGAGGTGATCCCGGCGGTGGAATTGTCCGTTTCATACAAAAACTATCATGATGTACACCTGCTCGGCTATTACATCGATCACCATGACGCAAGGTTCAGCGAAATGCTCCGGAACTTTCGCGAGGCGCGAAGCAGACGGGGAAAAGCGATTATTGAAAAGATCAATGCCAGACTCGCCAATGAACACAAACCTCCCATTTCACTCGATGAGGCAAGCAAGGCCGCCAAAGGCGCCCTGAGCCGCCTTCATATCGCGAGGGTTATGGTAGACAAAGGCCTGGTCCGAAATATTCAGGACGCATTTACCCGCTACCTGCAACCCTGTGATGTCCCTAAGGAATATTTAGCAATGGAAGACGCGATCGCCGAAGTCCGTCGAATCCACGGCGTTACCGTACTGGCCCATCCCCCTTCCATAACCGAGGACCGGAAGACAATGACAACCCTGGTGGGAGAACTGGCCGCAATGGGGCTTGACGGTATTGAGGTGTTCAACAACCTCTGCTATAAGGACGACATGATCTTTTTTGAATCACTCTGCGAAAAACTGCAACTTGCCATGACCGGGGGATCTGACTTCCATGGCGTTGAAGATGATGTCCAAATAGGAATCGGCCGCGGCGCGCTGTCAGTAGCCTTTCATCTGCTGGCTCGCCTGAAATTGATTTCCGATTCACGGAGATAGACAGCGGAGTTCCAGAATCCCAATAGCGGCTTTTACCCGTAACTCATAAGAATTATTAACCTGAAAACGGCATTTCAACCACAGAGGTCACAGGGAACGCAGAGATATAAAAGCGAAAAAAGGAACTGCCGGACTCACCATGGAGGTGACGATCGTAATATCTTTGTCTTGGAGTAACTACTTGATAGTTATAAGAAAACCATCCGCGCCCTCTGTGTTCTCCGTGTTAATTGCTTTTTTTAGGATTACAGGATTTCGCCAGACTGGATTTACCCTGCCGGTCATGTGCAAACCCCGGCAAGCGGCGTTTCCCCTGATCAGGGGCTTTTACCAGGTCAATCTGATTTCCTCTGCGCTTGAACCGGAGGCCGGAAAATGGCTGATGCCCGTGAAGTACTGGAAACCATGAAAAAGGTAGCGAAGATACGCATCGAGATGCTCAGGGAAGGGACCACTTTCCACTCCAAAAGAAAGCAGGCGTTTTATCTGAAGGAGTACGAGGAAAGAGTTAAGGAGATTGATGAACTGATACGCAGGATGAACATCAGACTGGTTTACAGCAAAAAACCGGCCCCCCCGCCCCGGGACTAAGGAAAAGACGCCTTCGTCTCCATCTTTCCCCGCCTCATCATTCCAGTCGAACCTTTTTGATCCCGGGCATCGCCACGATGCCATCGACCAGCCGGTATCCCGTTTCACGAATTGTCATCTTCAGTTCAAATTCAAGAAATATCTCCTGCTTCTCCAGGTCCCGCTCGATCTTGGCATTCAGCATCTGCAGATTGTTTTCACTCAACAGCGTCTCAATCCGCGGCATCTGCCCTTCCAGATCCATACTCCAGACCATAACCGCGCTGAACGTATCGCGCGTCATGAATCCCTCCACCTTTTTCAAGAGCAGGAGAGACCCTACGGCCACAATCGTTACCAGTACCGAGATTAAAATGAGACCGATTCCGCAGGTAAGCCCCACGGCGGCGGCAACCCAGAGGCAAGCGGCGGTTGTCAGGCCACGAACATATGCCTTTTCATGGATAATGGCGCCCGCGCCGAGAAAACCGATACCGGCGACAACCTGGGCGGCAATTCTCGCTGGGTCTACCCCGACGGGAACCCTTCCGCTGAAGTCGCCGTACAGTTTATAGATATGGATCGATGTGACCGCGAAAACGCAGGAACCAAGGGACACAAGAAGGTGGGTGCGAAAGCCGGCCGGACGACCATGGATCTCCCGTTCCAGACCGATCACCCCTCCCAGAAGCGCCGCCAGCAATATTCTCAGAATAACGCCAAGATCAACTTCCATGGGAAGGCATCCCCTCATTGCACGGAAATACGGAATTTCCGCTGCATTGCCCATCTTACACGCCGGTGCGCGCCTTTACGGTTCCGGCTTCTCGAAGGATACCTCAATGGACAGAGCCGTCTTGATCTCCTTGTCGCCGATACGGATTACAAGGGGCATGCGGAAACGGCCCGCGACATTGGTTTCCATTTCTCCCGCGGACAGAATGACGGGTTCATTCCCCTCCGGCTCTTTATCGGCTGACTCCAATTGATCCCGTGCCGTGAGCTCACCGGACTCGGCATACTCAGAGATGGTTCCGGCGGACGCGTCAGATATCATGTCATCTTCGGGCTCTTCCGGGAAAACCGGCGCAAACAAGCCTTCCTCAGGCCCGGAAGCGGCCTCCGGGGGGAAGGAAATTACCTCTTCCGCTGGCTCGTACCCTTGGGCAAGGGTTTGCTCTTCCGGCTCTTCCTCGAACACAAAGGAATCTTCGGTCGGCGGCGCCACCGCAAGCTCAAAGGATTCTTCCACGGGCTCATGCTCAGGAGGGAGAGATTCCTCCGCGGGTTCCGCAAGAATCGTTTCAGGTTGCTGAAGCGTTTCGGAAAGATCAAGCCCGGATTCCACGCCCTCCACGGGTTTTTCTTCCGGCTGAACTTCGGGGAGATCCCTGAGCTTCCGTAAAACCAGCTTGACCATCTCGGAAAGGGTAGGGAGAACAGCCTCGCCGGCGCGCGCGGAGGCCGGGATCATGCGAAATTCGTCGGTATCCAGAAGGCTCTTCATCTGTTCCAGCGACGACTGGTCGCTCAGGTCCTTTTTGTTGCACTGGAAGATGCAAGGGACATCGCCCAGTTTCGTACCCTGTTCCAGCAGAAAGCCCTTCAAGGACTCAAGGCTCCTCCTGTTCTCCAGCATCCGCGCCGGTTCGGCATCCGCGACAAAGACGATGCCGTCGGCCCCTTTAAGGGCATTTTTCCAGATTGCGGGAGCGGAAACATCGCCGGGCACGGTATAGACATGAAAGCGGACACTGTAATCCTCAATACCCGCGAGTTCAGGCCTCATGAAATCAAAAAAGACTATCTTTCCACTGGAAGTATTCATGAACTTGAACGCGCCGCGGTATTCAGGCTTCAATTTGCCATAGATATACTCCAGATTCGTCGTCTTGCCGCCTTGGGCCGGTCCAAAATAGACTATCTTGGCGTGAATCTCCTTTTTTACATCATTAACCAGAGCCATGGGAAACCTCCCTATCTACTCCTTTTTTTTATTTAACAGCGTCCGTCGCGCTTGTGTCGCGATAATGGAAGAGACATTCTTGCTCTTTGCCAGCATCCCCAGATCCTTTTCAGTAAGGGAGGAAAGGAAGCGAAGCGCATGATGCAGGGGTGTTTTACTGTTTTCCACCAAAGCCTTTTTAATCTGGTAATTCTTAACCCACTCCTTGTTGACGCAGATATCCCTTATCAGGTCATCATTGTTAAGCGGAGACTTGGCGATGAACAGGACTTCCGCCTCCGTCAATCTGGGGTTTTTTATCACCGCTCCGGAAATCAGTTTATTGGTGTCCTTGATCAGGAGCATCCTCCACTCCTTGTCACCGGTTATCGCCATTTTTATCTTTTCCGATATGCCCATCTCCTGAGCAAGCTGATATTTGCTCCTGAACTCTTCCTCATCCTCCCCGAGCGCATTGTCATCTTCTCCCTTTTCGGCATCATCAGACCGTCCTTCAACATCCGCGGGATCTTCCGGCTCGGTTTCATCGGATGGAGCATCTTCAGGGGCAATCAGGGAATCAGGGGATTCTCTCCCGGCAATGTAAGACCGCGCCTCATCATCCGCTGCCGGGTTTCCCGCAATCGCCTCCGCGGCGGCCTCGTTCCTGAAATGCATCTTCGCGAGAAGCGCAAGTATGCGGGGATGCGTGTCCGGAGAAGAGCATGACTGAAGAAGGGTTTCCTCCGTCAGATTACGCAGCCCTTCCAGAGCGGAAGAGCTTACCTCGGGATCCGCGTCGCGGGAAAGCAAAAAAAGCACGGCGACCACGTCGGAAGGGGCAACAGGCGCCTCTCCTCGGGCGGCCTTCAGGCGTTCCTCACGGGGCGCTCCTGATTTCACATACCTGGCTGATGATTGCGAAATACGTATAGTTGCTTTCCGTGGGGCATCCATAACAGGTGCTCAGTTCTTTTGCGCGGACAACGGCAGAGGTTTGAAGCCCAGCCGACGAAGCCTCGCGGACTCTTCCTGCGCGGCTTCCCGCGTCGGAAAGCCTTCCAGCACAAGCCGCCATGAGGCTACAGGAGCAACGGTCCGCTTCAGAATTGGGGCGAACCCCTGGGCCCGCAAGCGTTCCTGCTCATCAGCGGCCCGTTCCTTTTGATAGTAGGAACCCGCGTAGACGACGAACCTGCCATTCTCCTTGAGAATAAAGGCGTCCTTGCTTGCCTTTTTAACCCTCTCCAGTTCGGATTGGGCCTTCTCATACGAGTCGGACTCAGCCACAACCAGCCTGTTCATGGGATGGGTCTTTTTAGTTCCTTTGGAAATCGAAGGATGCAGACCCGCCTTCTCAAGCCTGGACTTGTCTGACTTCAGGGTTGACTGCAATACATAAGTGCCGATGAGGAGCCCGTATCCCTTACCTTTCTTGATCGCGGCGCCTCCACCGGAGACATCGCCCGCCTTCCCTTTAGCGGCGGCTGTCTCTCCATCCGCCACCTTTGCCTGCTTTCCAGGAGGCGGCGAGGCAGCCTTTTTCGAAGGAGCTTTCGTGGTCCTCCCATCGGTCTCCTTCCCGGCGGGCCCGCTGAGTTTTCGCCCCGCCGAAGCCCGCGTTCCCGGTTTAACCGCCTGACCGTCCTCCGAAACAGAGGTTCTTGAAGGAGGAAGTTTCGGTTTTTCGGATTCGACGGCGGGAGTCACGGAAGCAGGAGGTGATTTCTTTTCCGCGGTGCGCGCCTTCTGGTCGGCGCCGGTTGCGGCGGGCCTGGACTGTTCAGTCGCCGGAGTTCCGGATGCAATCGGTTCTGGCCGCGAGGAACTGGTTGTCGGGGTTTGAACAGCTCTCGCCGGCAACGGCTTCACTATTTCCGAGGAGGAGACGCCGGATTCAGCCGACGTCTCCCCCCGGTCTTCACTGGTTCTCAGAACATCCGTAAAGAAGTAAAAATAGCCGAAACATACGGCAAGGGCCAGGATAAGGATCAATGCGCCCTTGGCGCTGCTTCCCTCAACCCCCGTCATTCCTTTTGCCGCCCCTTTCGCGGGTAACTGATCTTTCGACATATCCTTACTCCCCCTCACAACCGCTTGTTCTTACGGACGGTAGTTGCCTATTTGACGGCGCCCGAGTCGTTGATTACCTTTTGGGCCAGATGACTGGGAATCTCTTCGTAGTGTGAAAACTCGGTTGTGAAAAGGCCCCGGTCGCTGGTCATGGAGCGAAGGTCATTGGCATAGGAAAGCACTTCAGCCATGGGTACGACGGCGCGGATGATCTGCGAGTTGGCCTTAGGCTCAACACCCACAACCTTGCCCCTCCGGGAGTTCAGGTCCCCGATGACATCGCCCATGTTATCTTCCGGAACGGTAACTTTTATCTTCATGATAGGTTCGAGAAGCACCGGCTTTGCCGTCTCCATTGCCTTTTTGAAGGCCATGGAACCGGCAATCTTGAACGCCATTTCAGACGAGTCCACGGTATGGAAGGAACCGTCGAAGAGTACGGCCTTGAAATCCACCACGGGGTATCCCGCCAGGCAGCCATCCAGCGAAGCCTCCTGGATTCCCTTGTCTACAGCGGGAATGTAGGTCTTCGGAATGACGCCGCCCACTATCTTGTCCTCAAACTGGTAGCCGTCACCACGGCCGAGAGGCACGAACTCAACCCAGCAGTCGCCATACTGTCCCCTGCCACCGGACTGTTTCTTGTATTTCCCCTGTACCTTTACCGAAGATTTTATTGTCTCGAGATAGGGGACCTTGGGTGTCTTCAACTCGACCTCGACGCTGAATTTCCGCCTGAGCTTCTCTATGGTTACCTCGAGATGCACCTGCCCCATGCCGGAGATTATGTGTTCCTTGGTCTGCTCATCACGGCGCAGCGTTATCGTCGGGTCTTCCTCCATCAGGCGCTGCAGGGCGCCATGGATCTTGTCCTCGTCATTTTTCGTCTTTGGCAATATGGCGTAGGAGATGACGGGTTCCAGAGATTTGGCGGGTTCATAGACAATCGGTTTGTCGGCATCGCAAAGGGTGTCTCCACTGACAGTCTCCTTCAGTTTGGCAACCGCCACGATATCTCCGGCAACCGCCTGCTTCAGGGGCTTCTGCTTCTTGCCCTCCAGCTCGTAGATCTGCCCGATGCGCTCCATGCAGTCCTTTGTGGAGTTGTAAATGGTTGAATCGGAGTTCAGGACCCCGGAGTAGATACGGAACACGGAGATCTTTCCGGTATAGGGGTCCGAGGTTGTCTTGAACACAAGCGCGGAAAAAGGCTGGGTCTCTTCCGGGGCTCTCTCTTCCACATCCTTTGTCTTGGGATTGACGCCGGCCACCCTTCCACGATCCACTGGCGAGGGGAGACACAGGCACATATAATCGAGAAGTTGCGATACGCCCACATTCAATACGGCCGAACCGCAGAATACAGGCGTGAAGGTGTTGCGCAGGGTGCCGACCCGAAGACCGTCACATATCTCGTCTTCGGTCAGCTCTCCGGTTTCCAGAAACTTTTCCGTCAGGGCGTCATATGCCTCGGCAACCGTTTCCACCAGTTTTTCGCGCATGCCTTCCGCCTCGTTCAGATACTCAGCGGGGATATCCGCCTCGGTGAATTTGCCGGAAAGATCCTTGCTGTATCTGTAGGCCTTCATCCGGACCAGATCGATTACCCCTTCAAAACTCTCTTCCGCGCCAAGGGGGATCTGAACCGCAACCGCCCGCGCGCCAAGCGCTTTCTCCATATCACCCATGGCGCGCAGGAAGTTGGCGCGCTCGCGATCCATCTTGTTGACAAAGGCAATGCGGGGAATCTCAGCTTCGTTGGCCCACCCCCATACCTCTTCCGTCTGCACCTTGACGCCGGAAATGGCCGAGATGATAACCACGGCGCCGCCAAGAACACGAAGACACGAGCGGGTGTCGGCGATGAAATCACCATATCCCGGGGTATCGATAACATGAAGATAATGACCGTTCCACTCACCGTGATTGAGCGAGGAAGAAACCGTTATTTTTCGTTTTATCTCCTCCGGCTCGAAATCCATGGTGGAACTGCCGTCATCAACGCGGCCAAGACGGTCGTTCGTGCCGGTTGCGAAGAGAATGGCCTCGGTGAGGGAAGTCTTTCCCGCACCTCCATGGGCGACAATTCCAATGTTTCTCACTTTCGCGGTGTCGTACTTTGCCATAAAGCCCCCTTGCTTATGTAATAGGTTTACGCGTTCCTACATAACTCCGAAGGGAAAAACTTCCTGCACATTCATCACATCACCAGTGAATAACATCTCCCGAGGCGGCGGCTCATATGATACCGCACAGGGGACGGGACTACGTCTGCTGCTGGCTGTTCCTTTCATAGAGAATTCTGAGACCTTCCAGTGTGAGAAATTCGTGGACTTCCTCGATTGTCCGGGATTCTTCGGCAATCATGCCGGCAAGCCCTCCCGTGGCTATAACCCGCAGGCTTTCACGGGTTTCAGCCTTGATCCGCGTCACAATCTCATCAACCAGCCCGACGTAACCGTAGAAGATTCCGGCCTGCATCGCGCCCACTGTGTTTTTAGCGATTATGGAGGGCGGCTTCACGAATTCAACCCTGGGAAGCTTGCTTGCCTTTTGAAACAAGGCTTCCGCGGATATCATAATCCCCGGGGCTATGACGCCTCCGCAATACTGCCCCTTTCCGTTCACCAGATCGAAGGTGGTGGCCGTTCCGAAATCGACTATTACAAGGGCCGTTCCATACTTCTCAAAACCCGCTACCGCGTTTACTATGCGATCCGCTCCTACCTCCTTGGGATTTTCATAATGAATCGGCATACCGGTCCTGATTCCGGGACCGACGACATAGGGCCTGAGATTGAAATATCCGTGGGAAAGCCTTTCCAGAACCCCGGTCAGCGCGGGGACAACCGAAGAGATGATGATATCGCGCACCACGTCTCTCTCAATCCCGGAATAACGGAACAGTTCATTAATGAGTATCGCGTACTCATCCACTGTCTTGGCGGTATCGGTCGCCACCCTCCAATCCCGCGCCAGAGCCCGGCCTTCGTACAACCCCAGAACGGTATTGCTGTTGCCCACGTCAATTACAAGTAACACGAACACTCTCCAGAATAAGATTTCACGCCGGATTCAGCGAACCTGCGCTCGATTTCAGCCAGCGCCCTTATATCTACATGATTGTCACATCTCCCGCAAGCACCCGATGCAAAACCCCGTCATTCCGACGGAGGAGAAGCGCCCCGTCAGGGTCGATACCCATAACGGTTCCCTCCATATCTCTCTCACCGGTCGCGACCCTGACCTTTTTGCCCTGAATTGTGGAGCGGGCAAGCCATTCCTCCCTTATCGAGTCGAACCCGCTTCCCAGAAAAACATCATAGAGGACATCAAGGAGTGAAATAAGTGAACGGGTAAAGGTGACACGGCTCACCGGAGAATCAGTTTCCAGGAGGAGGGAAGTGGCCGGGTAACGCAGATCATCCGGAAACTGATCCCGCGACATGTTAATGTTTACACCGATGCCAAGCACCAGCCAGTGGATCTTATCCGTCTCGGCGCTCATTTCGTTCAGAAGACCCGCCACCTTGCGGCCGTTAATCAGGATATCATTGGGCCACTTTATGCGGGGTGACAGAGACGTGCTCTCTTCAATAGCCCGCGCCACCGCAACCGCGGAGAGAAAGGTAAGCTGGGGCGCGTTGAGAGGCAATATGGGCGGGCGGAGGATCACGGAGCAATACAGGTTCACCCAGGGAGGCGATTCCCAACGTCTGCCAAGCCGACCTTTTCCGCCGGTCTGGAAATCGGCCAGGACCACGGTTCCATCTTCGGCGCCCTCTTCAGCCGCGCGAAAGGCCAGCTGGTTGGTGGAGTCCGTCCCTTCAACGCATACGATTTTGCGTCCAATCCGTTTTGGGCGGAGCCCGGAGGATAGTTCGGCTGCGCACAGGACATCGGGAAAAGAGAGGAAGCGATACCCTCTGGAAGGAACGGACTCGATACGATACCCTTTCGCTCTAAGGTTTTTAACATGCTTCCAGACCGCTGTACGGGAGACGCACAGGGCGCCGGCAAGTTCCTCTCCGGAAAGCAGACCCCCGTCTCTTGCGCGAAACAACTCCAGCATCCTCTGTTCGAGAGGAGCGCTCTCAGTGGCGTTCCGGCATCCGGGAGGGCCGCTCACCATTTCTCCAGCAGCATGGAGATATCCATTGCCCGCGCGGAATGTGTCAGGGCACCGACGGATATGATGTCTACCCCGGTGGCCGCTATGTCGGCAATGGTATCCAGATTGACGCCTCCGGATGCCTCCAGGAGGGCCTTGCCATCCACCATGGCGACAGCGCGGCGCATCATCTCCAGGTCCATATTGTCCAGCATGATGATATCGGCGCCCGCCGCCATAGCTTCCGCGACCTGTTCCAGGTTTTCGGTCTCCACCTCAATCCTCATCGTGTGGGGCGCAAATTCACGGGCACGCCTCACAGCTGGCGATATGCCGCCGGCCGCTGAAATATGGTTCTCCTTGATGAGGATACCGTCATAGAGTCCGGTCCGGTGATTATGTCCTCCACCGACACGAACGGCGTACTTCTCCAATTGACGCAGTCCCGGCGTTGTCTTTCTGGTATCAACCACGCGCGCCCCGACGCCTTTCACGGCATCACGGTACCGGGCCGTAAGCGTCGCGACACCGCTCATCCTTTGCAGAAGGTTCAAGGCCACCCGCTCCCCCTGCAGAAGCAAGGAAGCGTCCCCTTTTATCTCGGCAATGGTATCCCCTTTTGTCGCGACATCCCCGTCTTCAAAACGGGTGGTGAATACCGTCTCCCGGTCAAGGAGATAAAAGACCCTAGCCGCGACATGGATGCCAGCCAGGACAAAGGTCTCCTTGGCGACAAGCCGGGCCTTTGCCTCCCTTTTTCCCCGCACTACGGCCTGGGTTGTGATATCCCCGGTATGTATATCCTCCAACAGGGCATTCTCGATAATCCCGTCTATACCAATCATAAAGACACTCCAATATCAACGACAATGAATCCCCGTTCGCGAACCCGATTCGCGGTTCAACATGGATGATGCCAAGTCCCATAAAAGCCCGTTCTTTATAACATAGGTTCAAAGTGACGGCAACCGCTAATCCTCTGTTTCTCCTTGTGAAATCCGGCAACGGCCTTCAATCGGGGTAATGATGCCCGCTAAAACAACGTCACTCAGGGCAAACTTTTGACCTCAAAGAAGCCCGCGGGAACAGACCATTAAAATCACCCAGGGCTTCCTTTCCATTGAGGTTTCGGAAAGCAGGCTGTCACTTTCAGCGATATTTTCAGCGAATTTCCATTTTGAAGGCTGGAGAAACGGGCGCGGGGCGAGATTCGGGGATGGCGTAAAAACACGTAAGCCCCTGTCCGGAATAGGGACAGGGGCTTACGCGGCGCCGCCATTTGAATGTTTTGGTGGTGATCCCAAGGGGACTTGAACCCCTGTTACCGACGTGAAAGGCCGGTGTCCTAACCGCTAGACGATGGGACCTTAACTGTATTAACGGAACCCGCTTTGAATTGCTAGTTTTATGGCTGGGGGACAAGGATTCGAACCTTGGTTGGCGGAGTCAGAGTCCGCAGTCCTGCCGCTAGACGATCCCCCATCAGACAGGTGATTCTTATAGCAGAGTCCCGCCCGCTGCGTCAATACTTTTCAGCAAGAGACGCCTGGCGCACACCCCACAATGCCCCCCCGGATCATCTACAGTACGCGGCGCCGGCCTCAAGGGCTTTTATGTTTGCCGGAATGAATCCGTGGTTTCGTTCAGGGAGGGTATCCTTAAGCGCTTCCGCCAGTGAAGCAAGAGAAACCGCGCCGGTACGGGCGGCATAGGCGCCAATGGCTACCATATTGAGCATTCTCGCATCACCGATCTCAACCGCGACACTATTCATCGGGATGGGAATTATGTCTATGTCATCCCTGTTGAAACCGGACAGATCCACCAAAGAGGAATTTACAACGCATATCCCGCCCGGCTTTATCCTGTGCCCGTATTTATCCAGCGAAACCTGGTTCAGAAACACACCGGCCGTCGGATTTCCCACAACGGGCGACCCCACTTCCTCATCGGTGACCACTATGGTGCACATAGCCGCCCCGCCTCGCTTTTCAGGTCCGTAGGAAGGCAAAAAAGAAACGTTTTTACCTTCGATAATCGCCGCATGGGACAGGAGGGTGCCGGCAAGGAGAACACCCTGGCCGCCATAACCGGACATAATCATATCATGCCTCATCTACAAGCTCCCTTATCTCGAAATTATTGGTCCGCATATGCGCCAAGAGCAGGAATCCGGTCAGAAACCAGCCGTATCCTTGAATGTGCCAAGCTTGAAATAGGAGCACATCTCCTTCCCAACCCGCTCATTGGCCTCGACAGGGCTCATCCCCCAGTTGGTAGGACATGCTGATAGCACCTCCACGAAAGAAAAACCCTTTCCTTCCACCTGGTACCTGAAGGCCTTTTTGATCTGCTTTTTCGCTTCCATGAGGTTTTTCGGGGAATTCACCGCGACGCGCGCGGCAAAGGCGACCCCGTCAAGGCATGACAACAGCTCGGCTACCCGTATGGGATAGCCTTCGATATCCCGCCTTCTTCCATATGGGGATGTGGAGGTTTTCTGGCCAAGGAGTGTTGTCGGGGCCATCTGTCCGCCGGTCATTCCATAAGTCGTATTGTTTACAAAGATAACGCTTATATCTTCACCCCTGTTTGCCGCATGGATGATCTCGGCGGTACCGATTGCGGCAAGGTCCCCGTCGCCCTGGTAAGTAAAGACAAAGCGGTCAGGCCGGGCGCGCTTGACCCCGGTGGCGACCGCCGGCGCCCGGCCGTGGGGGGACTCAACCACGTCAATATCAAAATAGCTGTAGAGGAAAACCGAACAACCGATAGAAGCAACTCCGATTGTCTTTTCCCGCAGGTCATACTCGTCCAGGGCCTCGGCCACAAGCCGGTGAATCGTGCCATGATGGCAACCCGGGCAGAAATGTGTCTGAACGTCCTTCAGACTCTCTGGTCTTTTGAATACCTGTTGCATTCCGTTACCTCAAATCGTGCTTAAGAAAGTTTTCGGTACGTGGAAAACAGCCGCTACGGTACAGGTGTTTTCCTAGTAATGCTTCTTGATCTGTTCCAGCAACTCCTCTGGTGTTGGAAGAGAACCGGTCCCCGAAGGCCTGCCGTAAAAGAAAACCTCGGCGTCCCTGGCAACCGAAAGCCTCACGTCCTCAACCATCTGTCCGGTATTAAGCTCCACATCGAGTATTTTCTTGCAATGCGCGGTTAGCGCGGCAAAGGATTTTTCAGGGAAAGGAAACAGGGTTACAGGGCGGAGCAGGCCGACCTTCAGACCTTCTTCCCGAGCCATCATCACGCTTGATTTCGCGATTCTCGCCGCTGACCCAAAGCCGGTAACAACAAGGTCGGCATCCGCCGTCATAAAATCCTCGCAAAGGCATTCTTTTTCTCGAAGGGCTTCATATTTCGCGTGAAGCACCCAGTTTCTGGCCTCCAGCTCGCCATCTCCAAGATAAAGAGACTTGATATACCTCTGCTCACCGCCACTTTTGCCCCTGAGCGCCCAGTCCTTGGACGGTAACTCCCTGGCGGATCTCGGATGCGGGTCCAGGGGCTCCTTCATCTGCCCCACCACCGCATCCCCAAGGATCATGGCCGGAATCCGGTAAATTTCGGCAAGGTCGAAGGCAAGCATGGTAAGGTCGTACATCTCCTGAACCGAAGCCGGGGCCAGGACCAGAGTATGGTAACCGCCGTGCCCTCCACCCTTGACCGCCTGAAAATAATCGCCCTGGGATGCGTCAATACCGCCAAGACCAGGTCCTGAACGGGATATATTAACAATAAGGCAGGGAAGTTCCATGGCGGCCATATAGGAAATGGTCTCCATCTTGAGGGAAATGCCGGGACTGGAAGAGGATGTCATAACCCTGGCGCCGGTAGCCGCCGCGCCAAGGACCATATTGACTGAGGCAATCTCGCTCTCCGCCTGGATGAATACCCCATTCAGTTCCGGGAGAACCATGGACATATACTCGGGAATATCGTTCTGTGGTGTAATAGGATACCCGAAGTAATGCCTGCAGCCCGCCTCGATGGCGCCCCTACAAATGGCCTCATTACCTCTTACAAGTAAACGCTTTGACAATTTTTCCTCCATTAACATCCGGGCATTCGCGAATGACCGTCTCTGACACCGGAAAAAATTGAAAGCTGAATCGGCTGAATGGATTTAGCATTATTATCAGCTTTTGGCAACAGTATCAGTATCGGCAAATCCGGAACGCGGGGTTATTTGAAAACCTTTATGGCCACGTCAGGGCACATCTCGGCACAGAGAGCGCAACCGGTGCATCTGTCTTCATCTTCGTTAAAAACAGCGGGAGTGTAGCCAAGAGAATTAATATGATTACTCAAGGCTATCAGCTTTTTGGGGCAAGCTATGACACAGAGCCCACAACCCTTACATCTCAGTTCATCAATTTCGATTTTAGCCATTTTCACGATTCCTTGAATTGATATATGACACACATAGCCGGAATGACATTCGCGGATCAAAGGATTAAATTACAAGTCAATATTTCTTATGGTAATATCGGTTTTCTTCTTGATTTGAAGCGCTTTTGCGGTTAAATAGTATAAATTTCAAAATAAATGTCCAGGAGGATTAAGTAATGCCATCAACATTAGTAGAACTGGCGGCAAGCATTGTCTCATCCCATGCCTCTGTCAATGAGATGTCGACAGAAGAGCTTCTTCAGGAAATCCAGAAAGTATATGGGGCGCTCCAGGAACTTGAAACCTCCGGCACAGCCGCCGCTGCGGTTGAAACGGAATCCAAGACACCCGTTATGAGCCTCAAGAAGGCCTTCCAGACAGACCAGGTGTATTGCATGATCTGTGGAAGAGGAGGAATGAAGACCCTGTCCCGGCACCTGTCCCAGGCGCACGGAATCAAACCCGGTGAGTACCGGAAAAAATTCAACATACCATCGAATCAGCCGCTGACCGCAAAGTCCTTCTCGGAAGGAAGAAGAAAGATGGCTCAGGAAAGGGGCCTGGCCGACAACCTGGCCAAAGCGCGGGCAGTCCGCGCCGCAAATCTGAAAGAGGAAAAGAATACAACGGCGAAACAGACAAAATCTCCCAAGAAAAAGGCCTGAAGAAACCATGTCCTGAAAGAGCCGAAACCCTGGGCGCATTACCTGCGCGACCAAGGGTTTCGGCCCGCGCGGAACCGCCTAGCCGGCCTTGTTAATCTTCTTCAGAATGTCCCATCCCTTCAGAAGGTCCAGCGCCCTTAATATCTGGTAATCACCCTTGATCTGCTCATCCATGGTGAATGCCGGCTTCTTCTCTTCCTTCTTTTTGGACGGCTTTTCGTCTTTTTTATCTGTTTCAAAATGGTTTTCCAGATCCTTTTCCCTAATGGAAAGGACCTCCTTCTTCTCCGCCGCGGTTATTTCCAGATTCTCCACAACGATATCCGGAGTTATACCCTTTGCCTGGATTGAACGGCCCTTGGGCGTAAAATATTTGGCGGTAGTCAGACGCAAGCCTGAATCCTCTGACAGAGGTATTATGGTCTGAACCGATCCCTTCCCGAAGCTCTGGGTCCCCAGGACTACCGCCCGGTTATGGTCCTGAAGCGCTCCAGCCACGATCTCCGATGCGCTGGCGCTTCCTCCGTTGATCAGAACGACCATCGGGTAGCCCAGTTCTTTCTCACCCTTCCTGGCGACAAATCTCATCCTGGAATCAGGATCCCGGCCTTCCGTGTAGACAATCAGTCCATCGGCAATGAAATGATCCGCGACCTTAACCGCCTGGTCCAAAAGTCCGCCGGGGTCGTTGCGCATATCCAGAATAAGGCCCTTCAATACGCCGCCATTCTCCTTTTTGAGAGCCTTGAGCGCCTTGACAAGATCCTCATCGGTCTTCTCCTGGAACTGGGCGAGCCTTATATATCCGTATCCGTAATCAAGGGTCTTGTATTTTACACTCTTGACCTGAATTATGTCGCGGACAAGATGAATCTCCTTGGGCCTTTCGAAACCCTCACGCATGATGGTGATGGTAATCTTGCTCCCCTTGGGACCGCGCATGCGCTTCACGGCATCGACTATGCTCAGGTCCTTGGTAAGCTTATCCTCGATTTTCAATATCTGGTCGCCGGATTTGATGCCGGCCCTGAAAGCGGGAGTGTCTTCTATCGGAGAGATAACGGTAAGGTAGCCGTCTTTTATCGTTATCTCGATTCCCAGCCCTCCGAATGACCCCTTTGTCTCTATCTTCATCTCCTTGTACATGTCCGGAGGGAGAAAAGAGCTGTGCGGGTCCAGCGACGAAAGCATACCGTTGATTGCGCCGTAAACCAGTTTCTTGGTATCGACCTCTTCCACGTAGTTCTTCTGGACGATTTTAAGAACATCGGTAAATAGCTCAATGGATTCATAGTCATTGCCGCCCTCAGCGGCGCATCGATGCTGCACGCCCATTCCAACGACAACTATCAGAGCTGAAACGGCGGTAATCAGCAGGGCCATCTTTTTTCCTTTGTTTTTCGTCACCATTTTTCCTCCCGGCCGGTGTTTTCCGTGAATATTTTTAACTGGTTATAATCCGGGGCTTCCGGATGATACCTACCTGACCCATGATGAGGGATCAACCGGCTTCCCTTGGTAGCGGATTTCAAAATACAGAATAGACCCCTTTGAAGAATCAACATCACCGACGTTCGCCAAGACCTCGTTCCTGGAGACACTGGCGCCGCTCCGCTTCAACAGTCTGGAGTTGTGGGCATAAAGGCTGAAGAAACCGCCCCCATGGTCAACTATCACCATATTGCCGTAACCTTTGAAATAGTCGGAAAAGACGACTTTTCCATCATAGACGGACCTGACTTCCGCGCCGCTCGGCGCCGCGATGGATATTCCGTTACTTACCGTGAAAGAATTGAACTCCGGATGCTTGTGTCTTCCGAAGGAGGAGACGATTCGTCCCCTTGCCGGCATTGAAAGACGTCCCTTCTGGGACGCAAACCCGCTTGTGGATTCAGGTGGCGAAACCGCTGGAGGCGCCACATGCGAACGACGACCGCGACTCTCCCTCTCTTTCTCTCTGTATCTGGTCCTGTTTTGCTGTCTTGCCGCTGCCGCCTCGGCCTGAAGAATCTTCTTCCGCCTCGCTGCTTCCGCGCGCCTCCGGGCAAGCTCTTTCCGCTTTCTCTCCGCCTCAAGTCTTGCCACGACAGACTGCAATCGCCTTGAATTCGCCTCCAAATCCCGCAGGGAGGCCTGATAGGCCTTTTTCTCCTCTCGAACCCGAACGAGAAAACTGGATTTGGATTTTTTTTCAGCCTCAATCTGACGCTTTGTCGACTCGATATCGGCGCCCAGTCTCTCCTTTTTGCGGACATCCGACAGCATCGCATTCTTCAATAGTTTTAATTTCGCTATACGTTCCTCATATGCGCAGATCAGTTTCCGATCGCTTTCGAGGAGCGATTTCATGTAGCGCATATTCTCCAGCATCTGGGGAAAAGAGTCAGATGAAAATAGGAAACGGATGCTTCCGGCGTCACCGGCCTTGTAGATGGAAACCAGCCGCTTCTGGATCAGCAGCTTTTTCGCCTCCGCCTCCCCCTGTACGATGGATATCTCGTCGCTGGTATTTTCTATCCCGTTTTCAACCTTCAGCATGTCGCGTTTCAGCGCCACAAGGGTGGCTTCCTTTTCGCGCAAGCTGTCATCAATCTTTCTGAGTTCAGCGGACACCTTGGTCTCTTGCTGGGTGGTTTTATTAATGAGCTGCTTCTTTTCCCTTATCTCTTTGGTTACTCCCTGAAGTTCCTTCCTGGCATCGGCGGACCAGGAAGAAGTGGCGGAAAGGAAGGAAAGCATCAGGATTGTAGCGAATCGGATCCACATGGCTATATGCTGATAAAACGTTTCAGGGAGGCAAGACTCCCCAGAAAACCAAGCATTGCGCCGCTCGCCAGAAGGATGGCAAGATAGGGCGGAGGGAGAAATACCAGGCCGGAAATCGCGGTATTAAAGCTGAAAAACATGTCTGAATTGTGCAGGAACAGAGCATAGACTCCAGTGAGGATCAGGAGGGCCAGGCATACACCGCTGAAGCCTTGAATTACGCCTTCAATCAGAAACGGGGCCTTTATGAAAAAACGGCTGGCCCCCACCAGACCCATCAGCTCCAGCTCGTCTTTGCGGGAAAAAATAGTCAATTTTATGGTATTGGCTACAATAAATACGACCGCAAGGACAAGAAAGCCCCCCACAAGCGTCCCCGCGAAACGAATCAGGCTCATGAAATCAGAAAACCTCTTCACCCATTCTTCACCATACTGCACCTCCGTGATTTCGGGGAACTTCCTCAGACTGGATACATAGGAACTGACTGAGTCACTGTTTCGATGGGCCTTTTTCAAATGTATTTCCAGTGAGGAAGGGAGAATAGCTGAAGTAACGCCGTCCAGAAGGGCCTCCTGCCCCTTCAGCCTGGATGAAAACCTTTTCAAAGCTTCATCACGCGAGACATAAACGACATCCGCGGTGCCTTCTATCTTGCGGATCCTGCTGGTAAGAGAAGCAATCTCGTCCCTGGCGAGCTCACGATCAAAATAAGCCGCAATCTGCACCCGATCACTCCAGTTTTCAGTAACACGTTCCAGGTTTACATACAGGAGGAGGAACAGGGAAAGGATCAAAAAGGCAATTGATATGGTGGCAACGGTAAGCACGTTGACAAGGATGTTCTGCCTGATGTTCAGGAAAGCCCTCTCGCAGAAATAGCAAAAGCGCCCACCAATCCCCTCCCGCGCCAGTTTCGGCCTCTTAACCGTCTTGTCACGAGACATCGGCATCCTCCACAATACGGCCTTTATCGAGAGCTATGATACGTTTGTGACAGCTCTCGATCAGCCTTCTGTCATGGGTCGCCACCACCACCGTGCTACCTCGTATATTGGCCTCTTTCAGGATATCCATTGCCTGATCCTTGGTTGTCTCATCAAGATTGCCGGTCGGTTCATCGGCAAGGATTATCTTCGGTTCGTTTACAAGAGCGCGCGCCATTGCTACCCGCTGCTGCTCGCCACCTGAGAGCCGGAGCGGCGTGGAGTTAATCTTGTGTTCGAGGCCCACCTGCTTGAGAAGATGGTAGACCCGTTTATTGATATCTTTCCTGCTCCAGCCCAGAACCTCCAGGGTAATCGCCACGTTTTCAAGGACCGTCCTGTTCGGAAGGAGCTTGAAGTCCTGGAATACCACACCCACCTTTCTTCGCAGATGTGGAATCTGGGAGGATGGAAGCTTTGTGATGTTTACCCCGTCAACGATAATCTGTCCACTGGTCGGCCGCAAAGCGGCATAAAGCAGCTTCATAAGGGTAGATTTCCCCGCCCCGGAAACGCCGGTAAGGAAAACGAACTCACCTTTGGATATCTTCATCGTCACACCGCTCAACGCCGATACGTCACGCTGATACGACATGTGGACGTTATGCAGTTGGATCATTAAAGCGCTCCTGAGATCATTCGAGCGGAACCCTTGCGCCCGGGTTCCCGTCCTTCATCAAATGGTCGGCTACAGACAAACAGGCTTTCTTGGGTCTTCCACCTTGAGGCCGCCATCAGGCATTCAGCATTCCGGCGATCCATGCGCCGAAGAAGAAAAGGAAAGCGATCCCCCAGGGAAAGGCTCGCCTTGCGGCAAAGACTCCGCCGCTGGGAAACGAAAAGAACAGAAACCCGCAGAAGGCGGAAGTCCACCCCCAGAAGCCCAGCTCACAGAAGAGCGCCCACATTTCTCGTGACACGTTGCTCACCTCTTCCCGTGAATCTCCTGAGAAGTGATACCAGTTTAAGTTTCCATACCATAAAAACCGCTTCCCGGACTATTTTCCTGGACATCTTGGAAGTACCCGCATGCCGGTCGATAAAGATTATGGGGATCTCGCCTATGGTGAACCCTTTTTCCATGGAGAGAAAATTCATCTCTATCTGGAAAGAATATCCATCAGAGCTTACACTCGCGATGTCCAGGGACTCCAGAACCTCTCTCCGGAAACATTTGAATCCGCTTGTACAATCGGATATGCGCAAACCGGTAATGAGCCTCGTATACACGGAAGCTGAATAACTCAGGAGCAGTCTCCTAATCGGCCAATTTACCACACTGACGCCGTTCATGTAGCGGGAGCCTATTACCAGATCGAAGGTTTCCGCCTTTGCGAGCAATTCAGGAATCGAATCAGGGTCATGAGAGAAATCAGCATCCATCTCAATGACGTAATGAGCGCCTTGAGCAAGGGCAAAGGCAAATCCTTCCCTGTAGGCGGAACCCAGTCCAAGCTTTCCAGGACGTCTGAGGAGGCGTATTCTGTTATTCTTTTCCGCCATAGCCTGGACGACGTCAGCGGTTCCGTCAGGAGAGTTGTCGTCAACTACGAGCACCGAAATCCTGTCGTCCTGTCGAAGTATTTCCGGAATTAATCTGGAGATGTTTTCACGCTCATTGTATGTAGGGATTACAACGGAAACTTCCACGGGTTTCAACCTTCTTAATCGCGCTCACGGAACACAAAAAAGCACGGCCTTACCTGCCGCACCAAAGCACAACTATATAATTTATCGAGAAAACTTGAATATAATGAAAAGGATAGAGGCAGAATAAGGTTTTTCCCCCGCCAAGTCAAGGGAAAGCAAAGAGGTGTGTTTCAATAAAAAAGCCATGCTCAGGCATGGCTTTTTTGATTCTGGCGGGGTCGACGGGACTCGAACCCGCGGCCTCCGGCGTGACAGGCCGGCGTTATAACCGACTTAACTACGACCCCATTTGAATCTGGCGCATAATGTGAAAATAAAGATGAAGTAAATGGTGGGCGAAACAGGGATCGAACCTGTGACATCCAGCTTGTAAGGCTGGCGCTCTCCCAGCTGAGCTATTCGCCCTTGATTGTGTATGGCGGGGTCGACGGGACTCGAACCCGCGGCCTCCGGCGTGACAGGCCGGCGTTATAACCGACTTAACTACGACCCCCCTTATGTCCGCCTGCCACTGAAGCCAGCGGCAACGGAGGCATAGTTATAACAAGGGGCCCAGCGGGTGTCAAGAAATATTTACTCTCTAAAAAATGAATCCCGGACAATCAGACGCATACCCGTGAATCTTCAGTCAACTCAGCTTTTCCGCATGCATTTTCAGCGGTTTTCAAATGCAGGTTCATCCCGCGCAATGCCATCTCAAGGACGGCATCCATATGATTTACACACACTATTTTCAATCCCGCCAGCACATCCCGTGGGATCTCCTGAAGGTCCTTGCCATTGGCCTCGGGAATGAGTACTTTCTTGATGCCTCCACGCTTGGCGGCAAGGAGCTTTTCCTTTAATCCCCCGACGGGCAGCACCCTGCCCCGTAATGTCACCTCGCCGGTCATCGCGCAATCCCCGTGAACGCTCTTGCCGGTTATGGCGGAAACCACGGCGGTTGCCATGGTAATACCGGCGGACGGCCCATCCTTTGGTATGGCGCCTTCAGGGACATGGATATGGATCTCCATATTCTGAAAAAAATCTCTCTCCAGACCCAGCTGGGAGGCCCTGGACCGGACATAGGTAACAGCGGCGTGAGACGACTCCTGCATGACCTCTCCCAGCTTGCCGGTGATGGTCAACTTCCCTTTTCCCGGAAGCGCGGCAACCTCCACGCTAAGGAGCTCTCCTCCCGTTTCCGTCCAGGCCAGGCCGGTAACAACACCTACGGGGTCCCGTTCTTCGGCGACACCATGGGAGAAACGGTGAACGCCCAGCAGTTCACGAACATTCCTTGGCTGGAGAACGGTCTTTTTTGCCTTGCCGCGAACGGATCTGTATGCAACCTTTCTACACAGACTTGCTATCTGCCTTTCCAGATTACGCACACCCGCCTCTCGGGTATAATACCGTACCAATTCCTTCAGGGCGTTTTCCGTAAATGCCGCCATCTCTTCCGAAAGGCCGTGAGCCGCAAGCTGTTTGCCCACAAGATATCGCCTGGCAATCTCCAGCTTTTCCTTCTCCGTATATCCTTCAAGGCGAATGACTTCAAGCCTGTCCAGAAGAGGTTTGGGAATAGAATGGACCGAATTGGCCGTGGTAACAAACATCACGCTTGAAAGATCATAATCTACATCAAGAAAGTGATCATTGAAGGAATGATTCTGCTCCGGATCAAGGACTTCCAGGAGAGCTGAAGCTGGGTCGCCGCGAAAGTCGGCATTCAGCTTGTCTATCTCATCCAGCAAAAAGACGGGATTAGCGCTCCCCGCCTTTTTCATGTTCAGGATTATTTTACCCGGCATGGCGCCCACATAGGTGCGCCGATGTCCTCTTATCTCCGCCTCGTCGCGAACGCCACCAAGGGACATCTTGACGAAATTGCGGCCGGTCGCCCGGGCAATGGAGCGCGCCAGAGAGGTCTTGCCTACTCCGGGAGGTCCTACGAGGCAGAGTATCGGGCCCTTCATCTTCCCGACCAGTGAAGTCACCGCCAGATATTCCAGAATCCTTTCCTTTACCTTTTCCAGTCCGAAGTGGTCATCTTCCAGCACCTTCTCCGCCTCGGCAATGTCTCTGTTCTCTTTTGTATGAGATCCCCACGGCAGCGAGACCAGCCAGTCCACGTAATTTCTGGAAACAGTGGCCTCCGCTGACATGGGAGACATCAACCTCAGCTTCCTGATTTCGGCCAGAGCCTTTTCCCTGGCCTCGGGGGAAAGTGGTCCGGAAGTAATCCTTTCCTCAAGATCGACAAGCTCCTGTCTTGTTTCGTCCTTAGATCCCAACTCCTTCTGGATGGCCCGGATCTGTTCGTTGAGGTAATACTCCCTCTGGGATTTTTCCATCTGCTTTTTTACGCGGGCATGGATTCTCTTCTCTATCTGAAGGATCTCGATCTCCGCAACCATCATCTCCAGCAGACGACGCAACCTGATTGCAGGCTCCACCAGGGACAGAATCTCCTGCTTCTGCTCCACTTTAAGATTAAGATTCGCGGCAACCGTATCCGCAAGCCTGGACGGCTCACGGATCTCCATGACGGTATTGACGGTCTCCTGGGGAATCTTCTTTGTGAGAGACGCGCACGTCTCGAATCCGCTCTTGATGCGACGCATGATCGCTTCCAGCTCGGCATCGACTGTAACGTTTTCGCATATTTCGTCTATTTCAACACGGAAAAAGGGCGCCTCCGAAAGAACGCGTTCTATAGCCCCGCGACACCTCCCCTCCACCAGGACCTTGACCGTCCGGTCCGGCAGATTCAGCAGCTGAATAATGCGACAGACAGTCCCCTGTTCATGAAATTCATTGAGCTTCGGATCGTCGGTTTCCGGATTTTTCTGTGTGGCGAGAAAGATATGCCTTTTCCCTTCCATGGCGGCCTGCACGGCAAGAACGGACTTTTCCCGTCCCACGAAAAGCGGCAGCACCATGTGGGGGAAAACTACGATATCCCGTAATGGCAAGAGAGGGAATCCCTCGGGATTCCCTCTCTTTTTTTCTGCATCAGTCAGATTCTTGGTCATGAACTATCCCGTATCAGGCGGATTCCGCCACTCCTTCATAGACAATTATCGGCTTTTCCTTGTTGTAGATAACATCCTCGTGGATAACCACTTCTTTCACGAGGGACTGCGAAGGGATATCGTACATGACATCAAGCATGGCATTTTCCAGGATGGAACGAAGACCCCTGGCGCCGGTTTTCCTTTTCAGCGCTTCCTTGGCAATAGCAACGAGGGACCCGTCCGTAAACTTCAGCTTCACATGCTCCATCTCAAACAGCTTCTGATACTGCTTGACCAATGCGTTTTTCGGCTCTTTGAGGATCTGAACCATTGCCTCTTCATCCAACTCACTGAGAGTAGCCAGTACAGGAAGACGGCCGATGAATTCCGGGATAAAACCAAATCTCAAAAGGTCTTCCGGTGTCGACTCACAGAGAAGTTCACCGGCCTTCTTCTCAACCTTTTTCTTTACATCCGCGCCGAAACCGAGGGTCTTGACCCCGATACGCTGCTGAATGATGTTGTCAAGTCCGGAAAATGCGCCACCGCAGATGAAAAGGATGTCCGTGGTATCAACCTTCAGAAATTCCTGCTGGGGATGCTTGCGTCCCCCCTTCGGCGGAACGCTGGCGATTGTGCCTTCGATTATTTTCAGGAGCGCCTGTTGCACCCCTTCTCCGGAAACATCGCGGGTGATGGATGGTGAATCAGACTTTCTCGCGATTTTGTCGATTTCGTCTATATAAATAATGCCTTTTTGAGCCCGCTCCACATCATAATCGGCGGCCTGCAGGAGATTAAGGATAATATTCTCCACGTCTTCGCCAACATAGCCGGCTTCAGTAAGATTCGTGGCATCGGCCATGGCGAACGGAACCCTGAGGATACGGGCAAGGGTCTGCGCCAGGAGTGTCTTTCCCGACCCCGTTGGACCGAGAAGCAGAATATTGCTCTTCTGCATCTCCACGTCACCAGGCTTCTTTTCCATCTCAATCCGCTTATAGTGGTTATAAACCGCCACCGCGAGAATCTTCTTGGCGCGCTCCTGGCCGATAACGTATTCGTCCAGCACTTCCTTTATGGCCTGCGGCTTGGGAAGATTTTTTACGTCCGGCCCCATGGCCTCTTCCAACTTCGTTTCTTCCGCGATAATGTCATTGCATAACTCGATGCACTCATCGCAGATATAAACAGTCGGACCGGCAATGAGTTTTTTCACCTCGTCCTGGCTCTTGCCGCAGAATGAACACGTAAGATTATTGGATCTGTCATCCCGTCTGTTCATCAGGGACCTCCCGCTATGATATTCCGTGAAATTATATCGTCAATGATACCATAGCTTTTTGCTTCTTCACCAGACATAAAGTAATCGCGTTCCGTATCAGCGGCCACCTTCTCAAAGGATTGCCCTGAGTGATCGGCGAGGATCTGGTTCAACGTCTGCTTCATGCGCAGTATTTCCTGGGCATGGATGTGGATGTCGGTTGCCTGCCCCTGATACCCCCCCATGGGCTGGTGAATCATAATTCTTGAGTTGGTGAGGCTGAATCTTTTACCCTTGTCACCGGAGGCCAGCAGCAACGCGGCCATGGAAGCGGCCTGACCGACGCATATTGTCGAAACGGGCGCCTTGATGTACCTCATTGTGTCGTAAATGGCCATTCCCGACGTTACAACCCCTCCTGGTGAGTTTATATATAGATGTATATCCTTGTCCGGGTCCTCTGCTTCAAGAAAAAGGAGTTGCGCGATTACCAGATTCGCCATGTGATCGTCAATCGAGCCGCCGAGGAATACAATCCGATCTTTCAGGAGCCTCGAATAGATATCATAGGAACGTTCGCCCCTTCCACTCTGCTCGACAACAATGGGTACCAACATGCCATCCTCCGTTTACTGACGTTAGGGTTTCTCGGAAATACTCTCAACCTCTTTCAGGGCCGCGTGGCTCAGAAGAAAATCGATAGCCTTGTCCTCTCGCAACTGCATGACAAGAGAATCCCTTGCATAGGGGTTTTTCAGATAGATTCCCTGTATCACTTCAAAGTCCTTGTTAGCCTGAGCCGCCATGTCCCGCAACTTTTCTTCAAGCTGGGCGTCGTCAATGTGTATACCTTCCTTATCGGCAACGGCGGCAAGAAGTAAAGAACCTTTTACCTGGCTTACAGCCACACTGTACGCCTGGCTCCTGACCTGCTCCTCGCTGGAGCCGATCTGTTCCAGGGTAAGATTCTTGGAGGCCAGATTATGCTTCATGTTTTCCACGAGAACGGAAAGCTGCTTCTCCACCATGGCGGAGGGAACCTCGAAATCATGGGTATCAATGAGCGCCTTCACCACGGCGTCTCTGACCTCGTTCTCGATCTTCTGGATTTCTTCGGCTGAAAACACCTCAGCTATCCTGGACTTCAACTGCTCCATATTGTCATAGGGACCGAACATGCGGGCAAAATCATCATCAAGGGGGGGAAGCTCCTTTACCTTGATTTCCTTGAGCGCCACCTCGAAGACAACGGCCTTGCCGGCAAGCTCGGCGGAGCCATAGTCAGACGGAAATGTCACTGATATGTCCCGCGAATCACCGGTTGACATGCCGATAACCTGGTCCTCAAATCCGGGAATGAACTGTTTTGAGCCCAGCTCCAGCAAATAGTTCTCAGCGGCGCCTCGTTCAAAAGGCGCTCCATCCAGAAGGCCCTTGAAATCAATTATGACAATATCTCCTTCCACTGCCGGCCTGGATTCTTCAATGGACTTCAACTGCGCTATACTGTTTTGCATCTCCTTGATCCGGCTGTCAATAACGGCGTCATCAGGCACAAACTTGCGCTTCTTAACCTCGAGGCCACGGTATTCCTTGAGCTCGATCCGCGGGACGATCTCAACGGTAACGGTGTATTTGAAAGGCTCACCACGTTTCAGGGAATCATTTTCAAATTCCGGCGTCGAGACAGGCACGATTCCGTTATCCGCAAGGGCTTTCGGATAGGAGACGTTAACCAGGTTCTTCATGACATCCATTTCCATTCTATCGCTGTAATGCTTCTCGATAACGGTCCAGGGCGCCTTCCCCTTCCTGAACCCCTTGATGGAAACGCTTTTACGGATATCTCCATAAACCTTGTCGATTTCCCGGGAAACATCTTCCGACGGAATTTCAAGTGAAATCTTCTTTTTTACAGGGCTCACATTCTCTACGGTGACAAGCATGGCATGACCTCACTCATTATTCGGTATTTTGCTATGTGAATATCAGAAAAAACAGGTAAATGACAACGGCTTTCCGGTGGGCTGGTCCAAGGAAGGACGGTTGGTTGGTGCGAGAGGGGGGAGTTGAACCCCCACGGTTGCCCGCTGGATCCTAAGTCCAGTGCGTCTGCCAGTTCCGCCACTCTCGCGGCTCATTGCCTTTTCTATATAAAGAAGCCCCGCGGTCACGGGGCCTCTTCTTAAATGGGGTGGCTGATGGGATTCGAACCCACGGATGAACGAGTCACAGTCGTTAGTGTTAACCGCTTCACCACAGCCACCATAAAAACATAAGTTGGCACGCCTGAGAGGATTCGAACCTCTGACCTACGGATTAGAAGTCCGTTGCTCTATCCAACTGAGCTACAGGCGCTTGTTGGTCGGGGTGAGAGGATTCGAACCTCCGACCCCCTGCTCCCAAGGCAGGTGCGCTAGCCAGGCTGCGCTACACCCCGATAAAAAGAGCATTTTTATACCACGAGGTTTATCAGAGTGCAAGCACTTTTACCGGCTCTTTCGCGAGTATTATGGGCTGGAAAGATATTTTCGCAAACTTTCCAGAGCCTTGCCCCTGTGGCTGATTCCGTTTTTAAGATCCGGATCAAGCTCCGCAAGGGTCTTGTCATGTCCCAAGGGGACAAAGAGAGGGTCATACCCGAAGCCGCCCAGCCCCCTGAGCCGATCGAGCAGCATACCCTTCAATTCGCCGTGAAATATCCCGCAATTCCCTTCAGGGAAGCAAAGCGCAACGGCGCAATGGAACGCCGCCGTCCTCTTCACGGCGGGTACACCGCTTAGCTCCTGAAGCAGCTTCTCATTGTTCCGGGCATCGCTGCTTCCATCTCCCGCGAATCTCGCCGAGTAGACCCCCGGACGGCCGCCAAGGACATCCACTACCAGGCCCGAATCATCCGCCAAAGCCGGAATGCCCGTGGCAAGAGCGGCGGAGAGGGCCTTTTTGCGGGCATTGTCCTCAAAGGTTTCACCATCCTCAAGCACGGGGGGAAGATTGGGAAAATCCGAGGGAGAATAGAACCTTTCGACACACCCGTTCAGGATTTCGGTAATCTCGGCCAGCTTCCCCTTGTTTTGGGTGGCGACAAGAAGCTCCTTCATTGTCCAAGCGCCCTTTTCTGGATATCAAACAGCCGTGTGATACCCAGGATGGCAAGGTCCCTCATGGCATCCATCTCGCTGATTCCGAAGGGCATTCCTTCAGCGGTACCCTGGACCTCAACGAAACGATTGGATGAGGTCATGACAAAATTCATATCAACCTCAGCGGCGGAATCCTCCTCATAATTGAGATCAAGCAGGATTTCACCGCCCACTATTCCCACGCTCACGGCGGCAACCGCTTCTTTCACGGGAAACGCGCGGCAAACGCCGGATGAACAGATCTTTCCCACGGCATCCGCGAGTGCGACGTATGCTCCGGTAATGGATGCGGTACGGGTTCCACCGTCAGCCTGTATAACGTCGCAGTCGATAAAAATCGTGCGTTCACCCAGAAGAGCCAGGTCGGTTACGGCCCGGAGAGAGCGGCCGATGAGGCGCTGTATCTCATGGGTGCGACCGCCCACTTTCCCCCTGGAAGACTCGCGGGGCGAACGGGTCTGGGTCGCCCTTGGCAACATGGAGTATTCAGCGGTCAACCAACCGGTCCCCTTTCCCCGGAGAAATGAGGGCACGCCATCTTCTATGGAAGCCGTACAGATTACCCTCGTGTCACCGAACTCAACCAGTACCGAGCCTTCGGCATGTTTTGTATAGTTTCTTGATATTCTGACGTCCCTGAGGCTTTCCGCCCCGTGACCGGATACGCGCATGTAGTCTCCAGAATCAGGGCGGCAAGCCTCTTTACCTTGAGGCGCCAAACCCGGACTTGTTTAAAATATTGCCGTTCAACCCAAGAACTGGGGAGCGGCATGAAAGCAAGCAGACAATTTGCCGGTAAAACTAGCTTATCTTATCCTCTTTTGTCAATCAATGAAGGGAAGGACGCAAATTGGCGCACGGAGAGTCGGAAATTCGCGGTATGCCGCATGCCCGAATCAGATCGTCATGCACGAGTGATGCTATCGGGAATCAGTGGTTTCAGGTGATCACAACCCGGTTTCCGATCAGAAGCGCTCGGAAAATGACTTTTTACATCGCCATCAGATATAAAAAGGCCCGCGCATGACTTGCGGGCCTTTTCCGGACACTAACCGCCAACCGGTTATTCAGCGGTTGTTGGGTCTATCATCCTCTTCACTTCGGAGACACTGTTCGCGGGGAATCCGCCCCTTTTGGCATGCTCCAGCACCATTTCCTTGTTGGGCGCGATATAGACGCAGTAAATCTTGTCCTCGGTAACATAACTCTGAACCCATTGAATCTGGGGACCCAGCTCCTTCAGGACAGCGCAGGATTTCCGCGAAATCCCCTGCATGTCCTCAGGACCGATGTTCCCCGCGCCTGGAATCTCTCTCTCGATTACATATTTCGGCATTGATTCGCCTCCCCCCCACGTTTGGTTTACAGACAGCGCGTCGCGCCTTCCGTTCTGGAAATACTAGCAGGTAGCCCCACATAATCAAATTTATTTTCTCATGAAAAACAAAAAAAGCCGCTTACTCCAAAAAATGGGAAGCGGCGGAAGCAATATATGACAAAACAACTCTATTTGAAAATCAGAAAGGCAGCTTGCCGTAACCAAGGAGTGAATAAGTAGGAAGAATAAGTCCGACCAGTGACAGGATGATAAGCATCCAGCCGAGCAGCTTGGCGGATGCCTTGCCATAAGTAACCATCCAGATAACGATCGTCAGGATGGCAAAGATACCCATTGCGGCGCCAAAGAAGTTGCTGACACCGATAAACGTCGTGCCATCAGGCTTGACACCGGCGCCGGTGAAGAAGAAGTATGAAGCGATTGCCAGAATAACCGTCATCATGATACATAGCCAACCCAGGGAACGCAGGTCTTCGACACCAGCCAGAACGCAATAGCAGATTGTGCAGTACACTACGCCGAAAGGAATCAACAGGGTAGCTGTAAATGCATCGCTGCCGAACATGGGCGTGGCGTGCATGAGGCCGCCAACGATCGTGGTTACTCCAACAACACCGGCGATAAAACCGCAGGTCCGCCCTTCACCATGGCCAAGGTAAAACAAACCGATCGGGAACCACAACATCGCGATTGTCGCAAGCAGTACTAATGTCATCCTTTTTTCCTCCCTCAATAAAAAATAGATTTCCCCAACCAAGACAAGCTTTGAAATGAAGAATCAACAACACATCAAACCCTAACTACGCCCTCTACCCTCCTTTCCATAAAAATTGACCGAAAAACCATCACCTCGGAACGGCAACGACATCTTTAAATAACAGACAAATGTGAGCGTGAATCATTAACCGGCAATCCGAGGAAGGCAAAACGTTGTTTTGTAGATAGCAATTAAGGTGCCAAGAAGGGATAAAAAAAAGTGGGGCCAGATATCGCGAAAAGAATCAAAACGATGTTCAATTTAGGGACGTTTTCCGTGATTCACGCAAGCGGGGCGAGAAACATTGGAACGACGGGGAAGGGAAATGAATGTTATTTTTCAGAACATATTTCTATTATCGAACAGTTTCCGGCGCACTGTCCGCTGTTTGACGGCAAAGGAACAGAAGATGTTCAGTACAGCTCATAGCGCAAGAGACGACATTCGATGGGACCGTTGAAAAGGACGATCCTGCGGGATGGCCTGAGCCCGATACAGGAAGCGAGGGAGGAGTTACCCACCAGCAGGTACGCGGTGTAACCGCTGAAGCGTCTCTTCAGCACATCCCCCAGTCTCCCGTAGAGAGGCTTCAACGCCTCTTCGTCACTCAACCTGACCCCATATGGGGGATTGCATATGACAATCCCCGGGGGAGGGGGTGGAACCACAGCTCCGAAATCCAGGTTACTGAAGCTGGCGAGACGCTCTACGCCGGCGCGCCTGGCATTGCGCAGGGCGTTCCTTATGGCCCCGGCCGAAGAGTCGGATCCGCGGAGCGGGAAATCAAGCCTTGCAAGCGCCTGCTCGCTGGCTTCACTTAGCAGTCTTTGCCAAAGAGAGTCATCAAACCCCGGCCATCGCTGAAAGGCAAATCGTGAACGAAGGAGCCCGGGGGCGCGTCGGGACGACTTGAGGGCAGCCTCGATGGGAATGGTACCTGAGCCGCACATGGGATCCAGAAGAGTAGAAGAACCGTCCCAGTCCGACAGTTCCAGAATAGCCGCGGCAAGCGTTTCGCGCAGGGGAGCGTCTTTTGTGTCCAGCCGGTATCCACGTTTGTCAAGGCTTGCGCCCGATGTGTCCAGACTGACCGTACATTGGTTCCTCGACAGGTGAACATTGACGAGCAGATGCGGGTCACCGGTGTCCACGTTGGGCCTGCGTCCCCTGGAATCCCGGACGGAATCAACAATCGCATCCTTGGTTTTGAGCGCCGCGAATCCAGAGTGGGTTATGGCGGAATCCCGCAGATTGCAGGATACCGCCAGGGTCATGTCCGGGGTGATATGGTCGTCCCAAGGCACGGATCGCACCCCTTCGTAAAGGCTTTCCGGTGAATCGCAGTGGAACCGGGCAACCGGCATGAGGATTCGCTGGGCTGTTCTCAACCACAGGTTTGCCTTGTAGCACTTGGCCAAATCGCCCCTGAATCGGACCCCTCCCTTTTCCACAAGAGGATCACGGATACCGAGACAACGGATTTCCGCGGCAAGAACCTCCTCAACACCCTTTGCCGCGGTGGCGAAATATTCCATCTCCATGCATCTACCAGCCTTTCCATATGGGCGGCATGAAAAAAGGCCGCGCCGTATGTTTCGACGCGACCCTTTTCACGGACGGGGTAACTGCTATTCCACGAAACTCTTCAGCTTCTTGCTTCTGCTGGGGTGGCGCAGCTTTCTGAGAGCCTTTGCTTCAATCTGGCGAATCCTCTCACGTGTCACCTCGAAGTTCTGGCCAACCTCCTCAAGTGTGTGGTCACTCTTTTCGCCGATACCGAAACGCATGCGCAACACCTTCTCCTCGCGCGGAGTCAGACTGGAAAGAACCCTGGCCGTCTGTTCCGAAAGGTTTGCCTTGATAACGGCCTCCAGAGGAGAGACCACGCCCTTGTCTTCGATGAAATCGCCGAGGTGCGAATCCTCCTCTTCACCGATGGGTGTTTCCAGGGAAATCGGCTCCTTGGCTATCTTCAGGACCTTTCGTACCTTGTCCAGGGGGAGACTCATCCGTTCCGCTATCTCTTCAGGCGACGGTTCACGTCCGATCTCCTGAACAAGCTGGCGGCTGGTGCGGATAAGTTTGTTGATGGTTTCAATCATGTGAACGGGGATACGTATCGTCCTGGCCTGGTCAGCTATCGCGCGGGTTATGGCCTGCCGGATCCACCAGGTCGCGTAGGTGGAAAACTTGTAGCCTCTCTGGTACTCAAACTTGTCAACGGCCTTCATGAGACCGATGTTACCCTCCTGGATGAGGTCGAGAAACTGGAGACCGCGATTGGTATATTTTTTCGCGATGGAGACAACCAGACGCAGATTTGCCTCCACCAGCTCGGACTTGGCTTCCTTGGCCTTCCTCTCACCTTCTTCTATGGCCTTTATCTCCTTGGCCAGCTCAACCGCCTGAAACCCCGACTCATGCTCAACTTTCTCAAGTTTCCTGCGCACGGACTTGAGTTTTTTCTCCAGCCTCTCAACATCTTCCGGCGTGCCTTCAATCACTGACTGAATCAGGGCGCGCATCTCTCCACATCCAGCCGGCGACTGGCAGGCATGAATCAGCGCCTCAAACTGCATGCCATTATCCTCGGCCAGTTCCCGGATCTCCTCCGCGACACTTTCTACCTTACCGGAAAGTTCCTTAAGCCTTTGGGCGATTCTCTCAATATGCCGGTCCTTGAGTCGCAAGGATTTCAGGAGCTCCGCGGTTTTCTCCCTCAGCTCATGCAGTTCCCTCTCAACCCTTTCACGTTCTTCGTGGGGAAGCTCGGGATTGGCAAGTGATATCAGGATTTCGTCCATGCTTGCGTCATGCGTGCGTATAATGCCGATGACCTCCAGCAGACGGTTTTTCTGGACGTCTTCCTCGCCCTCTTCCAGTTCCTCCTCTTCCACCTCCTTGCTTATCTCCGCGGCGGAAACCTGGCAATTCTCCAGCATATCGCCCAAAGCAATTACTTCTTTCACGGTAATGGGGGTTGTATAGATTACCCTGGCCACATCACGATCGCCATCTTCTATGCGCTTTGCAATCTCCACTTCACCCTCGCGGGTAAGGAGGGAAACGGACCCCATCTCGCGCAGGTACATGCGCACGGGGTCGCTGGTTCGGCCAAGGACTCCGGGTTCGAACTCGACCTCCTCCTGCTCTCCCTCTATCTCCTCTTCATCCTCAAGATCAAGTTTCACCTTCGGGATTTTCACCTTCTGGGCTGAATCGACGACCTCTATGTCCATCTCGCCGAACATGCTCATGACATCATCAATCTGGTCAGAGGAAACAATATCCGGGGGAAGGAGATCATTGACCTCATCGTAGGTCAGGAACCCCTTCTCTTTCCCAAGGTCAATCAAATGTTTAACCTCTTCCATACTCTTTTTTGCCATCCAGTTCACCTCTTAGTAAAAAAAACAATCGGTTTCGATTGGATTCCCCGCCCCGCCTATGTCAACTGGGACTTTCTCGCCCGCAATGCGTCTATACGTCGCAGCAACGCATGATATGCGTCACTGTCGGTCTCCGTCCTGGCCAGTTCCAGGCTCAACTCCTTTATCTCCTTCAAGGCAATTCTGTCGAGAGCGCGACGGCACTGTTCGAACGCCTTTCTCACATCCATCCCTTCCAGATGCCCCTCCTCAATAAGCAAGGCGGCAAGACGTCCGCGTTCCTCCCTGACGTCAACGGTGTCGAGGATTCGCTGCCAGTCAATTCTATCACCCTCGACAGAGCGCTCAATGATACCGTTCGCAATTTTGAGCAGTTCCTCACGGAATATCCTGTCCGGTCCGAAATCGGCAATGATACGCACGACCTCCGGATATTTCCCCATGAGGCACAAAAGCATCTCTTCCGGTGTCGACCCGGCGCGGCGCCGCTCGCGGCGTACAGGCGCGGCGGCGCGCCCATGATCGGCCTTCCCCAGCTTCCTCCTTACGTCAATTTCCTCAACGCCAAGAAAACGGGCAATTTCTCTGACATACAAATCCCGCTCTACTCCATCGGAAATCTTTTTTATTCGGAGGGCCAATTCATCCAGTACGGCTATTTTCCCTCCAACTCCGGAAATGTCGCTTTGCCTGCACAGGGCCTTGAAGTAGTGCTCGAAAACCGGGAGCGCATCCGCTACAATCCCGGAGAAAGCGTCCGCGCCGTATTTTTCAATAAAGGAATCAGGGTCTTCTCCGTCCGGCAACTGTACTACCCATGCCGGGAAATTCTCCTCCAGAAAAATATCCATCGAACGCGCAACGGCCTTTTTCCCCGCGCTGTCCCCGTCAAAAAGCAGATAGGCCTTGTCAGCAAAGCGTCGCAGGGCTTTTACATGGCCTGACGTCAACGCCGTTCCGCAGGTGGCGACCACATTGCCGAATCCAGCGCGAAAGAGGGCCAGATGATCAAAATAGCCTTCCACTATGAATGCCGCGCCTTTTTCACGGATGGCGTGCTTTGCCATTCCGAGACCGAACAGGACGTCACTTTTGTGATATACCGGAGATTCGGGTGAGTTCAGGTACTTGGGCATCGCGTCGTCCAGTACCCGTCCACCGAATCCTATGGGGCGGCCCTGGATATCGGTGACGGGAAAGAGAAGCCTGTTCCTGAAGCCGTCATAGAACCCTCCGCTGTCCCTCTTCCTTAGAAGCCCGGCTTTCTCCGCGGTATCCAGCGGAACACCCTTTTCATTCAAAAAACGCGCCAAAGTATCCCACGCATCAGGCGCAAAACCGAGGCGATAGGCCCGGGCCGTCTCGTCGTCCACCCCTCTTTTCACAAGATAGGCTCGTCCGCGATCACCCTCGGGATGATCCATCAATATCTTTTCGTAAAAACGCGCTGCCATCTCGTGAAGCTGAAAGAACGTCTCCCGCTCATCCCGCAGACGCATCTCTCTCGGGGTCAGAGGGCGTTCCTCCATATCCACCCCCACCCTCCGGGCGAGACTCCTCAGCGCCTCAGGAAAGGTGAGGCCTTCCATACGCATCACAAAGCTGACCACATCTCCGCCGGCGCCGCAACCGAAACAATAGAACATGCCTTTGGCCGCATTGACGGTAAACGATGGCGTCTTCTCGGCATGAAAAGGGCAAAGGCCAAGATAGTTGGCGCCAGTCTTTTTCAATCCGACATAGTCGGAGATGACATCGAGTATCGATGCCCTTTCCCGAATCTCCCGAACTTTTTCGTCTGGAATCATTTAGAATTGTTCCGATTTTTTGGATCTCACCTCAAATGCCGCGGGGATTCTCAGGCGCGTGGCCCTTCCGTAAGGTGTTCCCGGGCTCAAGCAACCCGCCACCGGACCGCCAGCACGAGAAAATCCCTTTTCCGCACACAAGAAAGGGACGCGCGGCACGGGATGAAGCTATCGTCGCGGTGACATTCAACGGGAGCCGTTTATCGCATGCCAAAGGAAGCACAAGGCACAGCACAAGAGCCCCCTGCGCCAACCCCAGCAAGACACCGCCAATCCGGTTAACTCCCCCAAGAAATACCATTCTGAAAACAGCGGTCAACAGATGTCCCAGTAAAATGAAAAGCAGGCCGAGCCCCACGAAGATCAGGGCGAAGGAAAGGAAAGGAATCACGGCGGCTGGAAGGTTAATCCTGGGCGAAAGGACTTCGGCAAGCGACCGGTGGCAGGCAAAGGCGGTCCACCCGCCCAGAAAGACCCCCGCGAATGAACAAACCTCTCTGACTAATCCCTTCATGAATCCCTTCACCGCGAAAAGCAGCAAAACAATCCAAATCAGGACATCAACGGAATTCATCCCACACTCTCTGGTCAGTCCTGAAATTAAAAGTAGGGGCGAATCAATCAGATCGCCCCCACAGTGCATCTACCTATTTAAACATGGTACCGGGAGGTCGAAACATGTATCGCGCACGCGCGGTTCTCCCGGAGATTTTTCAAGTACCACCGCAGTATTTTACTCAGTGATCTTCCGTTGTTTTTTCAGAGCCCTTTTGCGGGCGGCAATAGCCTTTTTCTTCTTTTTGATACTCGGCTTTTCGTAATGTTCACGCTTCCGGACCTCTGAAAGAATTCCGGCTTTCTCGCATTGCTTCTTGAACCTTTTCAATGCGAGCTCAAATGATTCATTTTCCTTTACCCTTACTCCCGGCATCCATATTCCCCTCCCTCCTATATTTGAATTTTTCGTGCTTTATATGAAGAACTTAAGATGTAGACAGGGGGTTACAGCGTAAAGAAGTCGTATCTTAACACCCAATTTCATCTTGTCAAGCGAAATATTCGAATATGCGTTGTAATAACGGACAATCTTCAGGCATTCACGCCCGCCTTGACTCCTTTTCCGTTATTCCGGATGTCCCGAATCTCCTGCGCAGTTCCGCGAACACCTCTTCCGGCTCTATTTCGTAATACCCCAGAAGAACCAGAACATGATAAAAGAGGTCCGCGGTTTCATAGACAATCTCTTCCCTCTTTCCGCCTTTCCCCGCGATGACCAGTTCCGTCGCCTCCTCTCCCGTCTTTTTCAGAATCGAGTCCAGCCCTTTTCTGAAGAGTGAAGCCGTATAGGATTTCTCCTCGGGATTGATCTTTCTCTCGCGGATGACCCGGTACAGGAGTTCCAGAATGGCGTCCTTTTCCGTTGACAGGCCGGTTGAAGTCGCGGATTCATTCATATGCGCACCGCCACACCCCTTTGGTCCAGATATTCCTTGGCCTGGGAAATGGTGTATTCCCGATAGTGGAAGATTGACGCGGCAAGACAGGCGCTCGCGCCGGCTTTTGTAAAGCCGTCGTAAAGATGTTCCAGACCGCCCACTCCGCCTGAGGCAATAACCGGAATCGATACCGCATCGGCGACAGTGCGCGTCAGGGAAAGGTCATAGCCGTCCCTGGTCCCGTCACGGTCCATGCTGGTAAGGAGTATTTCCCCAGAACCGTACTCCTCCATTCTTTGCGCCCATTCCACGGCATCAAGACCGGTCGAATTCCTTCCCCCATGGGTATAGACTACCCATCGATCCTCGCCCTGGACCCGGCGCGCGTCGATGGCCACCACGGTACACTGGGAACCGAAGCGCTCGGCGGCCTCTTTCACGAACTCCGGACGATGGACGGCCGCGGTATTGATGGAAACCTTGTCCGCTCCCGCGTTCAGAAGGCGACGGATATCCTCTACCGTCCGCACACCGCCTCCTACGGTCAGGGGCATGAAGACCCTTTCCGCGGTCCGGCGCACCACGTCGATGATTATGTCGCGCTCATCGGAAGATGCGGTAATATCCAGGAAGGTAAGCTCATCGGCGCCCTGGCGGTCATACATCTCCGCTATCTCGACCGGATCGCCGGCGTCCCTCAATTCGAGAAACCGGACCCCCTTTACCACGCGCCCACCTTTGACATCGAGACATGGTATGATTCGTTTAGTCAGCATCAGCCCTCTCCAGAATATTAATTATTTCAGGCTTTTCTGGCCGATCCGATAAAGGCCACCGCTTCGGCGAGGCTGATGGCGCCGGTATAGATTGCCCTGCCGGTAATAACACCGATTACACCGCTCTCCTCGATTGCCATAAGATTTTCGATATCGGCCATCCGGGACACGCCGCCCGAGGCGATGACGGGGATGGAGATCGCCTCGGCCAGCTCCCTGGTGGCCTCGATATTGGGACCGCTCAGCATGCCGTCACGGCTGATATCGGTGTAGATGATGGCCGAGACGCCGTAGCCTTCGAATTTCCGCGCCATTTCCACGGCCCGGATATCGGTAACCTCGGCCCATCCCTGTACCGCAACCATCCCGTTTTTCGCGTCGATACCCACCACAATCCTGCCGGGGAAACTTTTACACGCGTCTTTCACAAGATCGGGATTGCGAAGGGCCGCCGTACCCAGTATAACCCTCCCGACACCAAGGGAAAGATACGCCTCGACGGTCTTCATGTCGCGAATGCCGCCCCCTAGCTGGGTCGGAATGCTTATGGTCTTTACAATTGCCTCGATGGACGAACGGTTTTTCGGCTCACCGGCGAAGGCGCCGTTCAGATCCACAATATGAAGCAACTCCGCTCCCTGCCCCTGCCATTGCAAGGCCTGTTCCGCCGGGCTGTCGCAGAAGACCGTGTCCCTTTCCATCAGCCCCTGTTCCAGGCGGACGCACCGCCCGTCCTTCAAATCGATGGCCGGTATAACTATCATTTCATCTCCCCGAAATTCCTGAGAATAGCAAGTCCCCGTTCCTGGGATTTCTCCGGATGGAACTGGGTAGCGACGATGTTGTCTTTTCTGACGGAGGAGCAGAACTCCATGCCGTAATCAGTAGTTGCGGCAATTACCGACGGATCTTCCGGCATTACGTAGTATGAGTGGACGAAATAAAAATACGCGCCGTCCGGTATTCCGTTGAACAAGCCGTCACGGCGTTTTATGGAAAGCCTGTTCCACCCCATGTGAGGGACCTTCAGCTCTTCCCCTTCCCGGGTCATCCCGGCCGGGAACCGGAGCACCCTCCCCGGAATAAGACCCAGACCTCTGTGAAGGCCGAACTCCTCGCTCTCGGAGAAGAGGAGTTGAAGCCCCAGACAGATGCCGAGAAATGGCCGCCCCTCATGGATCACCCTCAGGATAGGATCGATGAATCCGCCCTGCTCCAGGTTCTTCATGCAATCGCGAAAGGCCCCGACGCCGGGGAGGACAATCCGCTCCGCCCCCAGGATTGCCTTGGGGTCGGAGGTGACAACCGCCTCAAAGCCGGCCTTCTCGAACCCCTTCTGAACCGAACGGAGGTTGCCCATCCCGTAATCGATTATAGCTATCATCAATACCTCGCGGAATCAGGCGCTGATGCCTTCCGGCCGTTTCACAAGGATCAGCGGCCCGCGTTTCATTTAGATTGAAATCCCCGGCTAAAGCTTGCCCTTGGTAGAGAGCACGCCCGTAATTCTTTCATCGATAAGGGTCGCCCCGTCAAGGGCCCGGGCGAAGGCCTTGAAACATGCCTCAATAATGTGGTGGATATTCTCTCCATACAGCAGGTTGACGTGGAGATTGAGGCCTCCACTGTTGGCGAAAGCCTGGAAAAACTCCCGAACCAGTTCCACGTCGAAATCTCCGACTTTCACCTTGGGGAGGGGCACGTTATAGCAGAGGTATGGACGGCCGGACAGGTCTATCACCACCGAGGCCAGGGTTTCATCCATGGGCACGGTGGCCTGGCCGTAGCGCCGGATACCCTCCTTGCCGCCAAGGGCGCGCTTCAACGCCTCACCAAGGACGATCCCCACATCCTCCACCGTATGATGGTAATCGATATCTGTGTCGCCCCGGGCCTCCACCTGGAGGTCGAAGAGCCCGTGGCGGGCAAACAGGTCCAGCATATGATCCAGGAACGGCACGGAGGAGCTTACCCTGGATTCACCTGTCCCGTCCAGGCCCAGTGACAGGCGGATGCTGGTCTCTTTGGTCACCCTTTCCACTACGGCGGTTCTGGACATGTAAGCCTCCTTTGGATATCAGGCGATTTCCCGCAACGCGGCAACGGTCGTCTCCATCTCGGCGCGGCTGCCGATGGTGATCCGCAGTCCGCCAGAAAGCAACGGATCGGAAAAATAACGCACCAGAATCCTTTTTTCCGCGAGCCCTTCGTAAACCCCGCGCCCGTTCCCGTCCGGGGTCAAGGCAAACACGAAATTTCCCTGGGACGGTACCACCTCCCAGCCCATGTCACGCAGTTGCGCGGAAAACCACTCCCGCGTCTCCCTGATCCTCCGGACACAGTCACGGAAATATCCCTGGTCGGACAGGGCTGCTCCGCAGGCCGCCTGGGCAAGCCTGTCAAGGTTATAGTGGTCGCGGATCTTGTCCAGGGCGGCGATTATCCCTGGCCGCGCGATGGCCAGTCCCAGACGCATACCGGCAAGGGAATAGCTCTTGGAAAGTGTGCGGGTCACAACCACGTTGTCGCATTTCCTGACCAGTTCCAGGGCATTCTCGTCGGCAAAATCAACATAGGCCTCATCGGCCACCAGGATACCCGCACAGCGTCCCGCCAGTTCCTCGATGTAGTCGATGGGAAAAGAAAACCCGAAAGGGGCATTGGGCGTGGCAAGGAAAAAAATCTTTCCTTCATAGCGGTCCGGAAAGTCCGCCACGCGATAATCTCCGGTCAGGCCAAAGGTACGGACCCTCACGCCCTGGACCTGGGCAAGGGTCACATAGTAGGAATAGGAAGGATGCACATAGGCGATCTCCTCGTCCTCTCCCGCGCAGGCGCGGATCAGGTTGTTCAGCACCTCGTCCGAGCCATTGGCCATAATGACCCATGAAGGGTCGAACCCGTAGAGTTCGCCGGCGATCCGTCTCAGATGGTCACTGGAGGCGCTTGGATATTTACGCAGCGTCGACCCGTCTTTACCCAGTTCCGCGAGGATCGCCCGGACCACGGCCGGTGACGGGGGATAGGGATTTTCATTGGAGTTGAGCTTGATGAATGATTCGCCGTCGGGAGGCTGAAATCCAGGCACGTAACCCGCCATGGAGGATATGTTGGAACGCAGATAACTCATGATTACTTCCTGTCTGGAATTCGTATTTTCACTGATGCGGCATGGGCCTCGAGGCCCTCAAGCCCGGCGAGGCGGATGATATCCTCCCCCAGAGCGCCCAGCGCTGATTCCGAGAAATAGAGCAATGACGATTTCTTCACGAAATCGTCCACTGAAAGGGGAGAGAAGAACCGGGCGGTACCGCCGGTGGGAAGGGTGTGGTTCGGTCCGGCCAGGTAATCGCCTACGGACTCGGGGGTGAAATGCCCCATGAAGATAGCCCCGGCATTCCTGATTGCAGGCAGGATCTCAAAGGGATTGGCAACCGCCAGCTCCAGGTGTTCCGGCGCCAGGCGGTTGGAAAAGGAAACCGCCTCCGCCACCCCCCCGGCCACGATAATGACCCCGTAATCGTCCCATGACCCGCGGGCGATTCCGGCGCGGGGGAGAAGGGCAAGCTGCCTCTCTACCTCCGCCGCAACCGCCTCGCCGAAGGTCCGGTCGGTGGTAATAAGCATGGCGGAAGCCATCTCATCATGCTCGGCCTGGGAAAGGAGGTCCGCCGCGATATGGGCCGGATTGCCGCTGCCGTCGTTGATCACCAGAATCTCGCTGGGTCCGGCGATCATGTCGATCCCGACCTGCCCGAAAACCAGTTTTTTCGCGGTGGCGACATATATATTGCCCGGTCCGGTTATCTTGTCCACCCTGGGAACGGTTGCCGTGCCATAGGCCAGAGCAGCCACCGCCTGCGCGCCACCCATGCGGAAGACCCTGTCAACACCGGACAGACGCGCGGCGACAAGGACATGCGGATTGATCTCGCCATCGGGGGTGGGGACCGCCATAACGATCTCGGAAACACCCGCGACACGGGCCGGAACGGCATTCATGATCACGCTGCTGGGATAGCTCGCCTTGCCTCCCGGCACGTAAATCCCCACCCGTTCCAGAGGCGTGACCTTCTGGCCGAGGAGAACGCCGTCTTCTTCCATATCCAGCCAGCTTTTCCGCTTCTGTTTCTCATGGAACCGGCGGACCCGCTCGACCGCGAGACGCAGGGTAGCCAGCGCCCCGGCCTCAACCTCCTGAAACGCGCGGTCGATTTCCCCCTCGGTGATGAGCAGCCCCCGGGCTTCAATATCCAGCCGGTCGAAACGTCGCGTGTAATCCAGCAGGGCCTCGTCCCCGCGGCAGCGGACATCGTTGATGATCTCCTGAACCGCCGCTTCCACCGCCTTGTCCGTATCTTTATTCCGCTCAAGGATGGAGGCAAAGCCGGACTCAAAATCCGCATCCTGGATATGGAGAAATTTCATAACAGTTCAACTCCGCGGCCATGGAAGAATCCCTTCACAACCAGGCCTTCAGATGTGCTTTTCCAGACCTTCCAGTATCCTGGAGATCCGCTTGTATTTGGTTTTGAGGCTTCCTCTGTTGACGATCAGGCGGCAGGTAATATCCGCGATGGTTTCCACCTCCACGAGACCGTTCTGACGCAGGGTCTCGCCGGTGGAAACCAGGTCGACTATCCTTTCCGAAAGTCCCACCAGCGGCGCCAGCTCTATGGACCCGTAGAGCTTTACGATCTCCACCTGAACCCCCTTGGCCGCGAAATACTTCTCCGTGACATTGGGATATTTGGTGGCGATACGGATATTCGTCCAGCTTGTCGGGTCATCGGTGCGGGAAAGCTCCGCCGGCTCCGCCACAACCAGGCGGCAGTAGCCGAACTTCAGATCAAGCGGTTCGTACAGGTCTTTCCGCTGCTCCAGGAGGGTGTCCTTGCCCACTATCCCGAGATCAGCGCATCCATACTCCACATAGGTGGGAACATCGGTTGCGCGGACAATCATATAGCGCATCTTCTGTTTCGCGTTCTCGAAGATGAGCTTGCGGGTGTCGGAAAGGAGCTCTTCGCAATCAATACCGATCTTTTTGAACAAGGCGACGGAGTCCCGCAGGATCCGCCCCTTTGGAATTGCAATGGTAATTTGTTCGGTCATTTGTCCGTACCCTCCGCCACCCGGTTCACTCCTTGACACGCTTTATATCCGCTCCCAGGCCGAAAAGTTTCTTCTCGATGGACTCGTAGCCCCTGTCCAGGTGATAGATACGAGAGATCTCGGAGGTATTGTCCGCCGCCAGTCCGGCCAGAATCAGTGAAGCAGAGGCGCGCAGGTCCGTCGCCATCACGGGAGCGCCGGAAAGCCTTTTCACGCCCTTTACCGTCGAAGTGTTTCCCTCGATGATGATATCGGCGCCGAACCGGAGGAGCTCGGAGACATGCATGAAGCGGTTCTCGAAGATATTCTCGCTGATGACGCTGGTTCCTTCGGCAACCGTCATCAGGGCCATCAACTGGGCCTGCATGTCGGTGGGAAAACCAGGGTAGGGGCGCGTCTTTATATTCACGCTCCGGATCCTTCTCGGACCTTTCACCCGGACGACGTCGTCCTTGTGGGTTATTTCCACGCCCGCGTCCTGCAGCTTGAATACCAGGGCATCCAGATGGTCGAGGCGCATCCCGTGGATGCGGATATCTCCGCCCGTAATGGCGGCCGCGACCATGAATGTTCCCGCCTCGATGCGATCAGGCATAACCGAGTGGGTAACGGGCTGAAGCTCGCTGACGCCGGTGATGCGGATGGTGTCCGTGCCGGCGCCGTCGATCTTCGCCCCCATCCTGGAGAGCATTTCCGCAAGGTCCAGTATCTCCGGCTCTCGGGCCGCGTTCTCAAGGATGGTCTCTCCCTTGGCGGTGGCGGCGGCCATGAGCAGTTGCTCCGTACCTCCGACCGTGGAAATATCGAAATTGACACGCGCCCCGCGAAGCCGTCTCGCCCTGGCCTCGACATAACCATGCTCTAGGCTGATATCCGCCCCCAGGGCCTCCAATCCCTTCAGATGGAGATTTATGGGACGGGCGCCGATGGCGCAGCCTCCGGGCAGGGATACACGGGCCTTTCCGAATCGCGCCAGAAGGGGTCCCAGAACGAGCACCGACGCCCGCATGGTCTTCACCAGGTCATAGGTGGCTTCGTGACTGGCGATGCGCGAGGTGTCGATCCTCACCACGTTCCCGTTGCCTTCAACGGATGCGCCGATGCTCTCGAGGACCTTTATGGTTGTGTTGATATCCCGCAGAAACGGCACGTTCCTGATTTCATGAACGCCGGGCGCCAGGATGGTGGCGATAAAGATGGGAAGGGATGCGTTTTTCGAACCACTGACCGTCACGTCTCCGGCCAGTTTTTTACCCCCCTTGATAATCAGCTTGTCCAATTATTTACCTCATAATATTCTATACCGGCGTCTACGCGCCATTACCTTGACCTTCCGCCGGCCACCCGTTCGATCCCTCCCGGGTCCCTGGCAGTAAAGACCTCTGAAAAATCACCGGCTTTCTCGAACAGCTCAAGGACAGCCCGTGCCTGTCCAATCCCAATCTCCACGATCAGCCAGCCTCCGGCGTTGAGATGGGCGGCCGCGGCGGGTATGATCCGTCGGTAATAATCCAGACCGTCGCCTCCTCCGTCCAACGCTTCCCTGGGCTCGTAGTCCCGCACCTCCGGCTGGAGCCCGGCCAGGTCAGCCGCGGGGATGTAGGGAGGATTGGAGACGACAAGATCGAAACGCCGGCCTCTTACCGGGTCAAACAGGGAACCGCAAAGAAGGTCAAGGGAGACCTGATGCCGGTGCGCGTTTCTTTCCGCGAGGACCAGCGCCCGGGGCGAGGGGTCCACGCCGGAGACCTCGGCGCCGGGGAGATTCTTGGCCAGAGCAATGGCTATGCATCCGCTGCCGACACCGATATCCAGAATTGTCGCGGCGCCAGGCGCCCTGGCAAGGGCCTCCCGCACCAGAGTCTCCGTGTCGTGGCGCGGGATCAGGACTCCAGGAGTCACCTCGAAATCCAGCCCGAAAAAATCCTGGCTTCCCAGTATGTACTGGAGCGGTTCCCTTTTCGCCCGGCGGCCGACCATGCCGCGGAATCCGTTCAGTTCAGGGGAAGTAAGGGGCTTGTCATAGTTCACGTACAGTCCGACACGGTCCATTCCCAGGGCGGCGCAGAGCATCCATTCCGCCTCGAGGCGGGCATTCTCGACGCCTTTTCCGGCCAGGTACTCCCTGGTCCAGGAAAGCACCTTGAGAATCGTCCATGCCTCACTCATGAATCAGGCGGCTTCGCTCTGGGCCTTCAGCGCTTCCATCTGATAATGGGCGCGAAGGGAATCTATTATCTCGCCGATGTCCCCGGCCATGATTGAATCAAGGCGGTAGAGGGTCAATCCGATACGATGATCGGTCATGCGTCCCTGTGGAAAGTTGTAGGTCCGGATACGCTCGCTCCGGTCGCCGCTCCCTACCTGCTGCTTCCTGTCCGCGGCCATCTTCGCGTTCTGCTCGCTCACCATGATATCCATCATCTTCGACTTCAGGACCTTCATGGCCTTGGCCCGGTTCTTTATCTGGCTTCGCTCTTCCTGGCAGGCGACAACTATGCCCGTGGGGATGTGTGTAATGCGCACCGCGGAATCGGTTGTGTTCACGTGCTGGCCGCCCGCGCCTGACGAACGGTAGACGTCGATTTTCAGGTCGGCCGGATTGATATCGATGTCGATATCATCCGCTTCCGGAAGGACCGCGACAGTGCAGGCGCTGGTGTGGATGCGCCCCTGGGCCTCCGTGTCCGGAACCCGCTGCACGCGATGGGCGCCTGATTCATACTTGAAACGGGCATAAACACCCTGCCCCTCCACCAGGGCCACAATCTCCTTGAAGCCACCAAGGGCGGACTCTGACGAAGAGATTATCTCCACCTTCCAGCGGTTGGACTCGGCATAGCGGCTGTACATCCTGAAGAGGTCGCCCGCGAACAGGGCGGCCTCATCCCCGCCGGTGCCCGCGCGTATCTCCAGGACCACGCTTCTGTCGTCATTGGGGTCCTTGGGCAGGAGCAGGAGCTTTATCTCCTCTTCGAGTCGCTCTCTGTTCCCCTCCAGTTCCTCCAGTTCCGCCTCGGCCATCTCGCGCATCTCCGGATCAGCTTCGTTCAAAAGCTCCCTGTTGTCGTCCATTTGCGCGACTATCTTTTTGTAGTCCCGATAGGCGGACACCAGGGCCGAAAGGTCATAATGCTCCTTGCTGAGGCGACGGAACTCGACCTGGTTCCCCAGCACGGATGGGTCCGCGAGGAAGGATTCCAGCTCATCAAATCGCCTTTCCAGTTCTTCAATCTTATGCAGCATATCTTTTCCTAAACCACCAGTCTGTCGTCTTTATGACCGCCGTTTTCCTCCAGGGCCTCCTGCATGGAGCGGAGGGCCACCTCCAGTTGATCGTCATCCGGTTCACGGGTTGTAAGCTTCTGAAGGGCAAGTCCGGGGGTTATAAGTAACCTGACCAGGGAAGAGCTGTCGTTCCTGGCGCTCCATTTCAGAAATTCATAGGAAATCCCGGCAATCAGCGGAAGGAGGACCACACGGGCCCCTGCCTTCAGATAGAACGGCCAGGTTTCGGGAATCAGGGAAAATACGAAAACGCTCACCAGCATCACGATAAGCAGGAAGCTGGTCCCGCACCTGGGGTGCAACCGGCTGAAACGTTTTGCGTTTTCCACTGTAAGGGCCAGACCCGACTCGAAGGCGAAGATGGATTTGTGCTCCGCTCCGTGGTACTGAAATACCCGCTGGATATCCTTCATCCTTGATATTGAAAGGATATAAAGCAGAAAGACGATGACCCGAATGACCCCGTCCACCAGATTGAAGACGAGATTTGAATCGCCAATCACCGGAACGAGCAGCTTCGTTATGTAGAGTGGCAGGATAAAGAAGAGGAGGATGCCGAAGAGAAGCGCGACCGCCATGGTCCCGCCCATGGCGAGAGTGCTTATCTCCTCTTTCTTTTCCCCTTCCGCCATGGCCTCATTGGCGGAATAGTTGAGCGCCTTGATGCCGATAACCAGTGAAGAAAACAGGGCCGCGGCTCCACGCAGGAGAGGGAGCTTAAGCGCCGGACAGCGCTCGGAAAGTGGAACCACCTGGTTTCTTTTCACCACAATCTCGCCGTCCGGCCTGCGAACCGCGATGGCAATGGAGCGGGGGGCTCGCATCATCACACCTTCAATTACCGCCTGTCCTCCGATATTTATCTTCTCCATCGACCTCAAGCCTTCCCCCCCCGTCTACCGGGGCGCGTGCTACAGGATAGATCCAAAAAAGTCACGGACCTCCGCCATCCGGCCACAGGTCATCTCTCCCTCCGGACAGACACCGGAAAGGCAGCCAGGGCCGGCTTTTTCAAAGAGAATGGGCGCCGCGGACCTCACCAGCTTCAGCATCTCGACGGCCATGGCCCTGATCTCCCACTGGGCGCGTTCACAGCAACGAATACTGAAAAAGTGAAGCAACTCCCTGGCGTTCATTGTAGCCAGAATCTTCGTCTCCGTGGCATTGGGAAGAATATAACGGGCATCCTCCGCCGGGATTCCGGCTTCGACCATTTCAGCATAGAAGCAGTGCAGATCCCGCACCCGCGACAAAAATCTCTCTTCCATCGCGGGATCAGCGGAGACAGCCGGGGGGACCACCACCTCGAACATCTCCTTGTGGGTTACATACCTCTGGGACTGCTGGGAAAAGGAAGCGAGCCTGTGCCGCACTAGCTGGTGTGTGGTAACCCTGGAAATACCCTCGATTCCGAAGGTGAAAGACGCATGTTCCAGAACGGACAGGTGGCCGAGGGTAAGGATCTTTTCCAGAAATTTCCTGATATCGGAACCCGAGAGGCGATCCCTCAAATCAGTGATGGAGACTGGAGAATAACAGAGCCTGGCCGCAAGGGCTACGGTCAGCTCGGGCTCAGGGGTGTGGCTGACAAGTGTGACCTGCATGGGTGTCCTTCAGATGCGTAGACCATTGGTCCCGGATTCGGCGGCAGACTGGTCCCGGCGAGAAACAGATAAGGGGATTTCGCCGTGGACAAAATCCCCTTTCTTTCCATCCGCGCTACCGGAAGACCGGTTACATTCCGTATCTCTTCTTGAACCTCTCGACGCGGCCGGCGGTATCGATCAGCTTTTGCTTACCCGTGAAAAACGGGTGGCAGGCAGAGCATATTTCCGTCGTAATCTCGGATTTCGTGGAACGGGTCTGGAACGTATTGCCACACAGACACTTCACCGTTACCTCGTGATATTTCGGGTGTATTCCCTCTTTCATTGCTTCCTCCTCGCGCAAGCAGACTACTTTATCATCTCGTTAAGATACATCAGAAGTATGGAACGTTACCATCTCCATTTTTATTTATCAAGCTATTTTTCACCTGCTCATGGAGTCGAGAAAATCCTGATTCGTCTTCGCTTCCACCAGCTTGCCGAGAAGAAACTCCATACTGTCGACCACGTTCATTGGATGGAGCACCTTCCGCAGAATCCATATCCTGTTAAGCGCTGTCTTGTCTATAAGGAGCTCTTCCTTTCTCGTGCCCGACTTGTTCATGTCGATGGCGGGGAAGACCCTCTTTTCCACCAGCTTGCGGTCCAGATGCAGCTCCATATTGCCGGTCCCCTTGAACTCTTCGAAGATCACCTCATCCATCTTGCTGCCGGTATCCACGAGGGCGGTGGCGATGATGGTAAGCGAACCGCCTTCCTCGATATTGCGGGCCGCGCCGAAAAAACGCTTTGGTTTATGGAGGGCATTGGAATCGACACCTCCGGACAGCACCTTGCCGGAGGGGGGTATGACGGTATTGTATGCCCTGGCGAGACGGGTAATGGAGTCCAGGAGAATCACCACGTCACGCTTGTGCTCCACCAGCCGCTTTGCCTTTTCAATGACCATTTCAGCCACCTGGATATGTCGGGCCGCCGGTTCATCGAAGGTGGAGGAAACAACCTCGCCCCTGACGGAACGCTGCATATCGGTAACCTCCTCCGGCCGCTCATCGATGAGAAGGACGATGAGGTAGACCTCGGGATGATTCAGGGCTATGGAATTGGCGATGTTCTGGATAAGCATGGTCTTGCCGGTACGGGGAGGGGCGACGATCAACCCACGTTGCCCCTTGCCTATGGGGGCGATAAGATCCATGACCCTTGTGGGGAGATTATCAGGCGCCGTCTCCAGTTTGAGCCTTTCCATGGGATAAAGCGGTGTCAGATTGTCGAAAAGGACCTTGTCCCTTATCCCTTCCAGGGGCTCGAAATTGACCGTTTCCACCTTGAGAAGGGCGAAATAGCGCTCCCCTTCCTTGGGTGGCCGTATCTGGCCCGAGACGGTATCACCAGTCTGCAGATTGAATCTCCTTATCTGACTGGGCGACACGTATATATCGTCAGGGCCGGGCAGGTAGTTGTAATCAGGCGCCCTGAGAAAGCCGAAACCGTCCGGTAATGTCTCCAGGACTCCTTCGCCGAAGATCATGCCGTTCTTTTCCGTCTGGGCATTCAGGATAGCGAAGATCAGATCCTGCTTGCGCAGGCTTGACGCCCCTTCAATGCTCAGGCCTTTGGCGATTGAGGTCAGATCGTTTATCTTCTTGCTTTTCAACTCTTGTAAATTCATCTCTTCTCCTGCCGGCGAAATTGCGCCTGCATATCTATTAATTCAGACGTAACCGATGGTTTCGACTATCTGTTAGTGGGCATGAGGGGCACCTGTAAGGCGGGCGATCATTACGGGTCAGCGGCTCGTGTCCGTCACACGCGGCCCTTTTCCCGGAAACCGGTAATGAAAACCCGGAAAAGGGCCTCTAATCCGGCAATACGGGGCGTCATTCAACCGGTGAAGAAAGCGCCGTGATTATGCATGAACGATATTCCATAAGAAAATAAGCAAAAGGCGGTTTCGGAAACATAGGGACGGCGGGACTCAGCCTGTTCGGGGTGTCATCGCAAGGGTATTCCGCTTTAAAGGGTATTGGTCATTCTGGTTCTAAACTATCGATGTCGAGGCTTATGTTTCGCTGATTTGGGATGATTCTGACAGGTATGAACACGGGCGATTGTTGAGGAATTGGTTTATATAAACCGCTCTATTCCCATTTGTCAACACAATTCTAAGCGCGTCCGGACCCCCGAAAAAGCGTTCATGCCTGAAGGGCCCGTGCGCCGGGGGCGCCCGCCGCTCCCAGCAGGGGAAAGATGTTCTCAAACACCTTGACAACACCCGGATCGAAGTGGGTCCCGGCGCCGGCGACGATTTCCTCTTTTGCGAGAGACGCGGGTATGGCCTCGCGGTAGGGACGATCCGACGTCAGAGCGTCAAAGACATCCGCAACGGCAATAATCCTGGCGCCAAGGGGAATATCCTCGCCCACCAGTGAATAGTAGCCTTTGCCGTCGTATTTCTCATGGTGACCCAGTATCATGGGCAAAAGGTCCGTTACCCTCCCGCCCAGCGGTTTCAGAATATGCGCCCCACGGACTGTATGTCCTTTGATGTGCTCGCGTTCTTCCCGGGTCAGTTCGCCGGCCTTCACCAGTATCTCACGGCTGACCCCAATCTTGCCCAGGTCGTGCAGCAGCGCCGCTATTCTGATGTTTTCCACGTCCTGTTCGGCGCATCCCATTGCCCTGGCGATCCTTTCCGCCAGAACGGAGACCCTGTAGGAGTGGCTGTGGGTGTGCTGGTCAACGGAATCAATCACCAGAGAGAGCATCTCTATTATCCCCTGGTAGGTATTACGGATCTCTCTCTTCGTCCGCTCCTTTTTCTCGTAAAGAACGCCCATGAGATAGGCGGTTATCAGGAGAAATCCTCCCCATGTCCCGATATCAAGCCAGCGGTGCATGGGGGAGGCGCCCCCGGAACTGAAGGTTGAGGGATACACGTAAGCAACAACCGAGATCAAAATGAGTGACAGGAGGGCCGCCAGGGTCGCGTAGCGCTTTCCGTAGAAATAGGCGCCGAGAATCACCGGCAGGTACATGAAGTTCAGAAATGCCCTCTGGTTGGAGACAAAAAAGAAGATGACCGCGGTAATGGCAACCAGCAGAAAAATAATGATCAGTTCTTTGTTAATCGAAGAATAGAAGGCCCTGAGACGGGAATAATCATGCGTCATCTTCTTCCCCTCCGTTCCGTTCTCCACGGCATGGCGGTTCCCAGACTGTATTCCGGCAGTTTCGGCTATTTATGAAAAGTTGAATGAGAACCTTCTTACCCTCAAGCAACTTGTCTGTCAAGATAATTGGGGTACGGATTTTACGGAGCCCACTGAATAAAGCGGCTTCATCTCATCGACAAAGGACCGTACAGTTTCTACGGCAAGCCGCGCGCCTTCCGTGTCGGGAAGCCAACAGGCAATGCCGTTAACTATTTCTCTCTCGGCAACCATTTTAAAAGATTCCGGAAATACGAGGTCGAAGATCCAGGAAAGCTGCAATAGCTTGAAATCATTCAGTGTCTTGGCATGGGAAAGCCTGACCGCCTCCCGGCCCGCGACCTTTTCCAGCACTTCGGGAGAACACTCCGGAAGATCCGGAAAACCAAGTCCCGCAACGGATGATCGATCGCCTTCCGGTTGCCCGTAGTATTCACTGAATACCCGCCAGATATCGAGCTTATCGGCATCACGAATCAGCTGGAGGAAAAAGCGGTGTTCACCCTGGACTGTTTTGGGGATTTTGAATACATTATGGGCCTCTACCGAATCATTCACCAGATCCCGTTCACGGGGAGAAAGCCCGGCCAGCAGATCCACGTCACGGATGATTTCCGCCCCCAGAGCGGCATGGTTTACGGAAACGGCGTCACGGAACGTGCGGAACTGGCGGTACTGCTCAAAGCGCCCCACGTCATGGAGCAAGGCAATGGTTTCCGCCAGTTTCAGGTCCTCCGATCCCAGACCTTCCGCCGCGGCAATCCTGATGATATTCGCGCAGACCCGGTGAGTGTGTTCTTCCTTGAGAAGGATATTGCGTTGATCATCCATGTCCTCGGAGTAAAAGGATTGGCAGTATCCGGCAAACCACCCGCGTATACGTTCCAGGTCTTTATCATCCATAAATGAAACCTCCCTTTATCACTGTTCAGGATATCCCCGCGTGAAGATCGCGGACGGTATCCAGAACAGCTAATGCCCGCAGGGCCACCAGCCCGGCATTTCGAACATGTTCATTATAGTCCGCAAGAAAGCTTCCCTCCTTGCGTTTGTTGATCACGACACAGACGACCCCGGCCCGATAACCCAGCCCCCCCAGAAAATGGAGAAAAAAGCTTGCCTCCATCTCCATGTTCTCCACCTTCAGGCCAGGCAGGCCCGTGTCCAGAGAAGCCATGAGCTCCGCCAGGTCCGGAACGGTGGGGGATATTCGGCTGATACCGCGACCCTGTTCAGCGAAAAACCCCGGACTGGTAACCGTCACGCCTCTCTTGCACGGCGCCCCCAGACGCAAGGCCTCCCTCTCCAGGGCGACCCGCAACCTGGCATCCGCCCGTGCGGCATAGGGATGGAAGCCGCCACGGAAACGGGCATCCGGAGAAAGCGCCTCTTCGATCAGGGATCCGGCCCGTCTCTCCAGCATCCCGCATTCCGCATCCGGCATGGAAACGTCGTAATACGCGCCGGTATTGTCGAGTCCGATTCCGTAATCCGTGATGACAAGGGCGCCGGGTTCGGTTTCAGGCTGGAGACCTCCGCTGGTGCCTACCCTGACAATGGTCAAGGGGGTGAAGGAGTCCTTCCTCCTTCGAGTCGACAAATCCAGCTCATTCAACGCCACCAGTTCGTTAAGCACGATCTCCATGGAGGGAGTACCCATACCTGACGTGGTGATTGTTATCCGCTGTCCCGTTTCGCGGGCGCGCCCGGTAATGGTCCGCAGTCCCCGGTGGAGGCGATCCGTTTCCCGTTCCTCCAGGAACTCGTCGGAAAAGAAGGGAACCCGGTCCGGATCTCCTACAATCAGTACATTACGAGCCAACTCGTGGGGGGCAAGATCAAGGTGATATACCCTGCCGTCCCGCAATGGCAATTCCGACGGGGTAAGGGTTTTGTTTTCCATACACTCACTTTCCTTTACATAACCGGCGCGCCTTCCGGCTACGTTCAATACCGCGCGTTTCTTTCTCGAAACATGGCCTGGCTGAGATGAATCAGGGGTGTCGAATTTCTTTCAAAAAAAACGGAGAGCTTGAAGGCTCCCCGTTGTAATTACGCACTGGTCATCGATATCAGAAGAAATACAGGAATGCCATGCGGGCTATATTGGCGGTTCCTGATTCGGACGTGCCGGCGGGGTTGTTGCCGTAACGGGTATTCACGTTTTGATACTCCGCCATAAGACGTATGGCGGCGTTAAGGTCGTATGCGACATTGAAATAGACATTGCTGCTGAATTTGACGAAGTCCGCTCCGGAAAGGGTCTTGGACGGCTGTGAATTGAGGGCTATATTGCGGTTGGAGTAGTCGGAATAGTTGGATGCGCCCCGTCTCTGATATCCCGCGGTGAATCCCAGGTCCTGAATGGGATAGAATATCAACTGGGTCGCGAATCCATACCCTTTAGCGGCCTTCGGATCGGCGGTCGTGCCCACCAGGGTATCCGCTGTCGCGGAGTTGAAGGCCATGTTCGCGGCCATGTAGGCCTGTCCTTCAAAGGACATGGTCATTGCCCTGCTTTTCCCGTCCGCCGACTTGAGCAGCGGAACGAAGGCGTGGAACCCGCAGCCCCATGAATCCAGTGACTCTTTTTTATTATCCGCGCCCAAAAGCACCTTTTCATTGCCGTACAGGCCGAAGAATCCCGCCGAAAGGGGATTCATGGAAAGGCCCCACAATCCGGGGGAGACACCGAGGGCCTTGCTTACGAACATGGCCTGGCCCGCCACGTTAACCGCCGAACCGAATGAGCCGGTTGCCAGGGTGCCGCCGGCGTTATTGTTGCCGTTCTGGTTGGGGTCCTGAACGCCCAGCACCAGTTTCAGCGAATTATCCCGGGTCAGGTCCACCTTCTGGGTAAGCCGGAGTTGAGGGACGCGGGGATTGTTCGGCGTACCGTAGGCGGCGCCATGGCGGAAGTCAACGGTAGACGAAACCATCGGCCCGAAGATATCGAAGGCCTGACCGAACAGAATCTGGGTCTTGGGCCAATTTATGGCGCCCCAGGCCTGGCGCATCCGGACCTGAGGGCTTTCCGCGGCGGCGGAAGGATCACCGTAGAAATCAACCTCGATAAGCGCGTTTGTCTTTGCCCCGGCAAAATCGGGACCGGCTATCTTGAGCCAGAAACGGGATTGACGGGCGGTGAAGATGGACTGATCCGTCCGGCCTTCAATACTGCTGGCCTTGGGGATCCTGCCGCTTCCGGGGGTCAGCGCCCCGGAAGGCCCGAAATTATCGGAATTATAGACATAATCAAGCTTCACGAAACCACCGATGGAGAGCTTGAACTTGCTGGTCACCGGTGTCTCCATCTTGCCGTATACGCCGGGCGCGACCTCGGGTGACGGCTGGTAGCCGGTGTTGTACGCCGGAGCGGTTGCCTGGGGAGCATCCGCCGCCAGGACCGGGGCCGCCAACAGCAGACCGGCCGCCAGTGAAACAAAAACCGTTTTTCTCATAGACTGCCTCCTCATGGAAAATAGATGGACGGCGCAAGCCGGTCCATCATGAATATCATCACAGCAAAAAATCCAGCCCGGGCGTTCCGGCTCAATGTTATATACCGATGGACAGGAAGACATCCAAAGCATGGGATATGCCGGCTCCGCTCGTTTCGGCTCCGCTCACCGAGCAAGTATGGCTATTCCATTCCAACCAGATCGGATGCCCGCGCCTTTTCTCCCTGCCTTACAATGCCGAACGACCCGTCCGTGCCTACAAAACCGGTTATCTCGACAATGCCCACCTTCTGGCCTGGAGCGAAACCCAGTTTTTCCACGACCTTTCCGCTTCGATACAGGTTCAATTTCCGGCCTGTCTCAATTCCCGTTTCCTTTCCGGCATTGATGTAAACCCGTTCGCCTTCTACGGAGACCACCTTGCCGTACCAGGGAGCGAGGCCGGCAAGTTCCTTCACCCCGGCTGCCAGCCCGCGCAGGGAGGACATAATGGCCGCGTCCCGCTTGTTCGCGTCACTCACGGGATAGGGAGGCAGCACCTCAACCAGCTTCCTGAGCATGGTTCCGCCATACCCCTCGCGCACCTCGGCGTTAACCGCTTTCCCCGGCAGCGTCCCGTTGGGGGCGGAAAGGAATATGACGAGACCGGCGCCGAAATCCTCCTGCAACTTGACCGCCAGGGCGGATCGCTCCGCCGGCGTGCCGAGACTGGCATAACGAGCGACAAAGGCGGCCGGCGCCGGGTCGAGGACCGTGCCGACGGACAACCGCTTCAAGGCCTCGCCGAAACTTCCTGAAAGTTCGTTCTTTTCCGTCTCGATTATAAGGATGCGGCTTTTGAAAAAGGGCGCCTCAGCAGCTTTCACGATAGGCTGCGCGGGAACGGCAGCGGGAGGTGAGACCGGCAAAGCGGCTGGAACGGAGGGAGTAGCGGAAGCCACGGGAGAAGCGGGAACAGGCGAAGGCGCGCCGGCAGCCGTCTGGCGCGCGCCGTCTGACAGCTTTCCCCTGACAGATTCGTACCCTTTTTCAATGAGTTCGCCCCCTCGGGGAATCCCGCTGTCCACATAACTCCGCGGCACCCAGATGGTGGGAGAAGCCCCAGGAGACATGGTAAATGCTGGATTTTCTATCTCGACATATTCCTCGGATGAGGAAATCGCGCCATGATTCGCCGCGCAACCGGCAAGAAAACAGAATGAGAATATCATTAACGCCGCACGATTGATCACTTGATCCCTCCCTGAAATCGCCGGCAAAGGCAGTCACCACGCCGGGGCAAGATTCGTATCAATAAAAGATACGCGAACCCGGTCTTTTCGTACGGCCGCGTTAAAGCATGGAACACGGCGAAATCGTCGGTAAGTGCGGAACCGAAGACCTGAATTGACCGGAAATGTGCAGAACATTAATTGGTTATCAGAGGAGAAGTCAAGAAAAAAAGGCGGCGAGGCGGGGGAAATAAGGGGCAAAAACCATGTAGAGAAAGCAAGACGCCGCGCCCACTGACGGAGCGCGGCTTGTAGCGGCTGGTTATGCGTACTATTTAAGAAATTATTACTGGGTAACCACGGAAAGGATCTTGACCTCGGAACCATCCTTGGAGAGGAAGCGGTGCTTCAGTGTTGAATCGAAATAGATGCTGTCGCCCTCTTCCAGGGTAACTCGTTCGTCGTCCAGCCAGATCTCGGCCGTGCCCTTCAGGATATAAAGGAATTTTTCACCCTCGTGGCTGTATGTAGTGTACTCGGACACCGTGTCGTTCAGGGTAAGGATGAACGGCTCCATCTTCTTGCTCTGCTTCCTGTAGGAAAGAGATTCATAGGAATAGCCGTGGCTTGTACCGGTGGGAGATATGACCCTGGGGATCTCCTTCCGCTCGGACTTGCGGACTATCTCGAACTTGCACTCCTCCTCGCTCTCGGTAAAAAACATGCCGATCTTCACGTCAAAGAACTTGGCGATCCTGGAAAGCGTGGCTATGGGAGGTGATACGTTGTTGTTTTCAATCTGGGAAATGAGGGCCGGTGAAAAGCCGGTTTCCTTGGCAACGGCCTGCAGTGTCAGTTTTTTGGAAAGGCGAAGGCTCTTGAGCTTCGCGCCGATATTGTACTCGCTCATCTGGGAACTCCTGCTCCTTCGGTGATACATCTCCGCGAGGGGATGCATTTTCGCATGAAAGCAACTATTAAAAAATTTATCTCTAATGTCAATAAAAAAGTCTTTATTCTACATAAAACGGTCGCATCGGGAACAAGAGGAATCCGCTTCAAAGCACGTTACAGATTTAATTAATCTTGCCCGCCAGGACCTCCAGAATATGCATGATTCGCGTCATATCCCCCCCCCGGCGGAGTCCGTCCTCCAGTTGCAGCATGCATCCCGGGCAGGCGGTCGCCACCGCATCCACCGAAGCGTTTCGGATGGCTTTGGATTTGCGTTCGTTTATTTTCATGGAGGTCTCATAGTGATGGACATTGAAGGTACCGCCGAGTCCGCAGCAGGCGTCGGCATCCTCCATTTCAACATAGGTGATATCCGGCGCGGCCTTCAGCAAATCCCTTGGCTGACGGGTTATCCCCCGGAATATTAGATGGCAGGGATCATGGTAGGCGACCCTCAACCCCGCTCCGGCGCCGCCCGTCCCGGGACTGAAACCGAGTATTGCAAGAAGCTCGGATGCGTCCACCAGCTTTTCGGCAAGGATACCGCAACGTTCCGCCAGCTCCGGATATCTTTCCGCCAGCAGGCGGGGGTACATGCGGTGGAATGCGCCCCCGCATGAGGCGCAAGCGGTCATGACGAAATCGGGCCGGTGTCTTTCCAGTGCGGCCAGGTTACGTTCCGCAAGGGCCAGCAACGTAGCCGTATCGCCGCCGGAAAGGGCGGAAAAGCCGCAGCACCGCTGGTCCCTGGGAATGATGATGGTGCAGCCGAGGCTCTTCAGAATGGAAATCGCGGCTTCGCCTATCTCCGGGTATAGATAATTGGTCATGCAACCGACGAAATAGGCGACCCGCGGCTTATCCGGATCACCCTGAATAACCTCGGGATAACGGGAAAGAAAGGGCCTCGGCGCAATCTTCGGGAGGTGTCGCTTACCGCCGACGAACGGCAAAGGGAAGCGAAGCCTCAGCCCGGATGAAGCGGGTACCTTCCTGAACAGCGCCGGCCCGAAGAGGCGAGCCAGAGATGAGCCGACGTTCATCAGCCACCGATTCAGCAAAATAACCGAGACTAGCCTCTGAAATAAAGACATGCCTCTCTTTCGCGACAGGGCTTCCCTTGCCGCAAGGACAATCAGATCGGTCGGCGCTTCATTGGCGCACCTGGACACGCACCTGCCGCACAAAAGGCAGTTTGACATATCCGCGCGGGTACGCCCGTCCAGGTCCACATCTCCGCGAAGGGCGGCGGTCGCCAGGGCGATCTTGCCCCGGGCGGTGGCGGGCTCCCGCCTCAGAACGGAAAACACCGGGCAGTGGGCCCGACAGGCGCCGCATTTGACGCACTTCTTCAATTCCTGCTCTACTCTCTTCAAAGGGTCCATAAAGTTAAGTGTCATGTGTCAGGCGCCGGTTTCAGGCAGGGGGCGCTCTTGCTTGCCTTTGTTAAACAAATGGAAATGGCGCGATTTTATCTCTTTCATTCCGGAAAGATCTTTCCCGGATTAAGGATGTTGCTGGGGTCCAAAGCCTTCTTGACGGCCTTCATGGCGCCAATCTGCGCGCCGGTCAATTCCATGGAAAGATAGGGGGACTTGCTGAGGCCGACTCCGTGCTCACCCGACATGGTGCCTCCCAGGTCGAGGGTCGCGCGAAAGATATCCCTCACCGCCTTTTCGCCCTTTTCGCTCTCACCCGGCCTGCTCCTGTCGATCATGATGTTGACGTGAATATTTCCGTCACCGGCGTGCCCGAAATTGATTATGGGAATATCGTACTTCTCCCTGATGGCGTCTATACGGCGAATGACGTCCGGCAAGCGGCTCCGGGGCACGACGATATCCTCGTTGATCTTGTCCGGATTGACTTTCCTGAGGGCCGGCGATACGAGCCTTCGGGCCTTCCACAGCTCTTCCGCCTCAACGGCGTCAGCGGCGGCCCTGAAATCAAGAAGACCAAGCGGACGCATGAGTTCCCCGATGCGCGATGCCTGCTTTTCAACCAGCTCCTTCTCTCCATCCAGTTCAATGAGGAGCACCGCCCGCGCCTCCGGCGGGATACCCAGGGAAAACTCTCCCTCGACGCAGGCAAGGGCGGAATAATCAAGGAACTCAAGGGTAGTGGGGATGATCCTGCCGCGAATGACGGCCGCGACCGCATCAGCCGCGCCGTTAATGGAGTCGAATACGGCCAGCATGGTAGCGCGGGTCTCCGGGAGCGGGAGGAGACGCAGTATGACCCTGGTGATAACACCGAGAGTTCCCTCGCTGCCGCACATGAGCCTGGTCATGTCGTAACCTACAACCCCCTTGTATGTTTCGCCGCCGGTGGTGATAATCTCGCCGGTTGGAAGAACAACCTCAAGGCCCAGGACATAATCCCTGGTTACCCCGTATTTGACCGCTCTCGGGCCTCCGGCGCATTCGGCCACATTGCCGCCGATGGTGGAAAATCCCAACGAAGCCGGGTCAGGGGGATAAAACAGGCCGAGTTTCTCCACCGCCTTCTGGAGATCTCCCGTAACGACACCCGGCTCGACAACGGCAAGCAGATTGTCCGTATCAATCCTTATAATCCTGTTCATTCTGGTGGTGACCAGGGCAACTCCGCCCCCCTTGGGGAGGCTGCCACCCGAAAAGCCGCTTCCGGCGCCACGCGGAAACACCGGAACCCTTTCGCGATTCGCGAGCCGGAGGATAAGGCTTATCTCCTCCGCGTTCGCGGGAAAAACCACGGCATCCGGAAGATACTCCATCCGGGTGGCGTCATAGGAATAACAGACAAGATCCTGTTTTTCCAGGGTCACATGTTCGCTTCCCACTATATTCCGCAGTTCCTTGACAAAACCTGGATTCAGCATGGATCACCTCGAGATTGTTTCCGCGCGCTTCCGTGCCCGGCGGATAACCGGCTGCTTTCGCCACCTTCAAATGATATAGGAACGGTACGGAAAAGGGCAAGACGAATAAAAGGAACTCCCCACTTTACGATTGACAAAGTATCGCTTTTCCTATAACTAGTTGGCGCTTATGCATGAATCAGCGCTTTATTAGGCAATCAATTCCAGCCTGGAAAAGGCTACATATAAGGAGGATTATTGCATGGAACAGTACGCAGTTGTTTTCGCCCTGGCATGTGCCGCGGCGGCGGTGGCCTATGGTCTTTTTTCGGCCACCTGGATCCTTAAACTCCCCCAGGGGAGTGACCGCATGAAGGAGATAGCCGCCGCGGTCCAGGAAGGCGCGGCGGCCTACATGAAGCGCCAGTATTCTATTATCGCCATCGTGGGCGTGGCCATGTTTGCCCTCCTCTTCTTCACCCTCGGCGCAAAAACCGCCGCGGGCTTCGCCATCGGCGCCATCTTCTCCGGCCTGACCGGCTTCATCGGAATGTTCGTATCGGTGCGGGCAAACATCAGGACTACCGAAGCGGCCAAATCCGGCATTCACAAGGCGCTCAACGTCGCCTTCCGCGGCGGCGCAATCACCGGGATGCTGGTGGTGGGCCTGGGTCTGCTGGGCGTTGCGGGCTACTACATGGTTCTCCAGAAGATCATGCCCGGCGCTCCGGTGAAAGACGTGGTCAGCCAGCTGATCGGCCTGGGATTCGGTGGCTCCCTCATATCCATCTTCGCCCGGCTCGGCGGCGGCATCTTCACCAAGGGCGCCGACGTGGGCGCGGACCTGGTGGGCAAGGTGGAAGCCGGCATCCCCGAAGACGACCCCCGCAACCCGGCGGTTATCGCGGACAACGTGGGCGACAACGTGGGCGACTGCGCCGGCATGGCGGCCGACCTCTTCGAAACCTACGCCGTCACCCTTATCGCGGCCATGCTGCTGGGCGCCATCGCCTTCAACAACTTCGTCGGCGCGGTCAGCTATCCCCTCATCCTGGGCGGAATTTCAATCATCGCGTCCATCATCGGCACCTTCTTCGTCAAGCTCGGCGCCAATCAAAAGATCATGGGCGCCCTCTACAAGGGACTCATCGCATCGGGAGTTCTCGCCTGTATCGCCTTTTATTTCGTTACCGTCCAGATGTTCCCTGAAGGCAACCCCACCGGCTACAGCGCCATGAATATCTTCATATCCGCCATCGTCGGCCTGGTGGTAACCGGCGCCATCTTCTGGATCACCGAATACTATACCTCCACCGAATTCGCTCCGGTCAAGCACATCGCCCAGGCATCCACCACGGGACACGCAACCAACATCATCGCCGGTCTGGGTGTTTCCATGAAGTCAACCGCCGCGCCCGTGCTTGTCATTTCCGCCGGCATCATCGTCGCCTTCCAGTGCGCCGGCGTTTACGGTATTGCAATCGCCGCTGTTTCCATGCTCTCCCTGACCGGCATCGTCGTCGCCATGGACGCCTACGGACCCATCACCGACAACGCGGGCGGCATTGCTGAAATGGCTGAACTGGACGACTCGGTCCGCGCGGTCACCGATCCCCTGGACGCGGTAGGAAACACAACCAAGGCCGTTACCAAAGGCTATGCCATCGGCTCCGCCGGCCTGGCCGCTGTCATCCTCTTCACCTCCTACGTGGACGAGCTGAAACTTGCGGGACAGAACATCGAATTCTCCCTCTCCGATCCGTACATCATCGTCGGCCTCTTCATCGGCGGCCTCCTCCCTTACTACTTCGCGGCCCTCTGCATGGAAGCGGTCGGCAAGGCGGGCGGCTCCGTTGTCACCGAGGTTCGCCGTCAGTTCCGGGAGATCAAGGGCATCATGGAGGGCACGGCCAAACCGGATTACGCCTCCTGCGTCGATATCGTCACCAAGTCCGCGCTGAAGGAAATGGTCATCCCCGGCATCATCCCCATCGCGGCGCCGGTCATCGTCGGCTTTACCCTCGGCCCCAAGGCCCTGGGCGGCGTGATCGTCGGCACCATCGTAACCGGTATCTTCGTCGCCATCTCCATGACCACCGGCGGCGGCGCCTGGGATAACGCCAAGAAGCTCATCGAAGACGGCTTCCACGGCGGCAAGGGGGGCGAAGCCCACAAGGCGGCCGTAACCGGAGACACCGTCGGCGATCCCTACAAGGACACCGCCGGCCCGGCGGTAAACCCGATGATCAAGATCATCAACATCGTTTCCCTGCTGATCGTGCCGCTGCTGAACAAACTGGGATAGCATCCTTCAGCGGACGAAAACATCACCAACGCAAAAAAGGGGGCTTCCGGAAGGAGCCCCCTTTTTTTTGCGTCAATTTTCAAGAACCGGCTATTTTTTCCCCGTCTTTTTATCCACCTTCTTCTCCGCGCCCTTGACCTCGACGCTCGTCGCCTTCATCTGATAGAAGACGGTGGCCTTGGATCCCGCCTTGAGGTCGCCGGTCACCTTGGTATCCTTGTCCCGGCTGATCTCCCATTTTTCTTTCCCCTTCTGGATAACGATAACATCACCCTTGACTTCCAGGACAGGCCCCGTAACCTGATAGCTCTTGGTCGCGGCGCCCATGGCCACGGATGCGGACAAGACAGCTACGGCAACGATTGAAGCGGCGAGTTTCATGATTCCCTCCTTGAAAATAGTGATAAATATGAGTAATGCATACACAGATAAACGGGCGGTGTCAAGACGGAACAAGACATCTCATACTCCTTGGAAAAGGCGGTTTCACGCAAAGCCGCAAAGGACGCAATGGAAAATCAAGAACCTGCCTGATGAGGCCATCCACCTCAGCGGTGATACCAGACCGCATCTATAGGCTGGATCATTCGATGTGAAACTGAAGGACAAAGCAGGACGGCTCGCAACCGCTTGCGCCATGAAATCAAGGACGCATTACACAACAATATCTGTTTGATTAATTATAATTATTGATCCATTATACAAAACCTCTTCAGACGATGGCGCGGCGTCATCACTGCCTGTCGTCCGAGATAGGAATAATGGCTCGGGACTGTTGTATTTGGACTCAATGGTATTATTATTTCTTCATTACCACACAAAGTCGAGGTGAACCGATGATAGCGAGAAGGTTTTGCCATGTTCCACTCTTTCTGGCCATTTTGCTCGCATTCCCCGCAGGTTCCTTTGGAGGACAGGTTGTCACTCCGGATATCCGTGACCAGGCCCGCAAGCTGGTCCGGGAAGAAAAGGCGCTCAAGACCGAAGCGGCGCAAAACACCCTGGCGGTGCTCTACTTCAGGAATCTCTCGGGAAACGAAGACCTGAACCCGCTGCGCAAGGGACTTCCCCTGATGCTCATAACCGACCTCTCCCAGGTGGAGGGGCTCCAGGTTGTGGAAAGGGTCATGCTCCAGGCGCTTCTGGAAGAACTGGGGCTGGGCGCCTCCGGGATCGTTGAACCGGGCACGGCGCCCCGCGTCGGGAGGTTGCTGGGCGCCGGAAGGCTGGTGGGTGGAGATATTGGCGGGGTCGAGGCGAAACTGCGGTTGAGATCCGAGACCACGGATGTTCCGACCGAGGCCCCATTGGGCGCTTCCACGGCCGACGGCCCGCTTGATGAGCTGTTTCGCCTGGAAAAGACCCTGCTGTTCGACATCATAAGGATTCTGAAAATAGAGATAGGGCCGGAGGTGGAATCAAAACTGCGAAAGCCGTGCTCCACCAACAGAAAGGCCCTCTTGTCCCTCTTCGAGGGAGTAGACGCCGGAGACAGGAAGGATTACCAGGGAGCGGCCACCCTCTATGAAAAGGCCTTGAAGGAAGATCCCGGCATCTGCATTGCCGGAGAAGCGCTCCGGGAACTGCACGATCTCGGGCTCGTCGCCGCGAAGAAGAGGAGCTCCGATCTATTGCGCTCCCTGCGCAACGACACCTCCCTGACCAATCAGCTCACTCCCAAGGAAGAGATGAGAGACGTGAAGGCGCCTCTTCCAAGGACATCCACCGATACAGACATACAGCTCAACTTCCCGACCGCGCCCAAGGATCGATAAGACCGTGCCCACAGGAGGACTCAATGCGAAAACCTCTCATGCTGCTTCTGGCGCTTTCACTGGTGACATCTGTCTCGGGCTGCGGCGGCGGCTCATCATCCGGTTCGGTAGGCGCTTCCACGGTGAACATCCGCATCGGAGAAGACGGGAAAACCGCATGCGTCTCCATTGAGAAATACCCCCTTCTCTCCGGGCTTGGCGGATATATGCGCCGGATGCTGTCGCCCGGCGAAGCAACGGCCGCGATCCCTTCGGACATAACCCACATCGTGTTCACCATCAGCGCCCCCGACATGACGACCATCACAAGGGACGTTCCGGTTGCGGGCAAGTCATTCATATCCGAGAGCTTCACCATTCCCAACGGCGGCAACAGGCGCTTCCTCGTGGAGGCGATGAACCAGAGGACCGTTCAATACCGTAAGGAGGCATCGGCGAATCTGGACGGCAGGCCCCTTACCCTTGTACTTGACATGGAAGACGTGGCGCCGCCTTCTTTCGCCGGACTGGTCTCCGCCAAGGCCGCCTCTACCACCAGCATAGAACTTTCCTGGGCGCCCGGCACGGACAACGTAACACCTTCCTCGCAACTGACATACCTGATCTACATGTCTACAACCCCCGGAGGCGAAAACTTTTCATCCCCCGCCTTCACCACGGAAAGGGGGGCTGTTTCATACACCGTAACCGGGCTCAAGCCCGACACTACATACTATTTCGTAGTTCGATGCTCAGACGTGGAAGGCGGCAACCAGGAAACCAACACCGTTGAAAAATCGGCTACCACCGCCAGGGCGCCCGACACCTCGCCGCCCACATTCGGCGGCCTGGCATCCGCAACCGTTCCGGCGGGCGCCGAAGACAGGATCGATCTCTCCTGGAGCCCCGCTTCCGATAACAGAACCGCCGCAAGCTCCATGGTCTACCTGATCTACATGACCACCTCGCCCGGTGGAGAAAACTTCGCATCCCCCGGCTTCACCACCCAGACTGGCGCCACCTCCTTTTCCGTCACCGGACTCTCTCCCGGAACAACCTACTATTTCGTGGTCAGGGCCAGGGATGAAGCGGGAAATACCGACTCCAACAGAATCGAGAAATCAGCCACCACTCCGAGGGAATCGGACACCACACCGCCTTCGTTCGGTGGAATCACGTCCGCCATCGCCACAGCCGGCGGCACGGGCCAGGCGGATCTCTCATGGAGCCCGGCCTCCGATAACAGAACCGCCGCAAACTCCATGGTCTACCTCATCTACATGGCCACCTCGCCCGGCGGAGAAAACTTCACATCCCCAAGCTTCACCACCCAGGCAGGCGCAACCTCCTTTTCCGTCACGGGACTCTCTCCCGGAACAACCTGCTATTTCGTGGTCAGGGCCAGGGACGAGGCAGGCAATATCGACTCCAACAGGGTAGAAAGGTTAGTTACCATACCGGATTCGATGCCACCAACCTTCGCAGGCCTGATATCCGCCATTCGCTCACCGCTAGCCGGGGACAGGGTAAATCTGTCTTGGAATCAGGCCTCGGACAACGTCACCCCGTCCGCGAACATCGTCTACCTGGTCTATCACGCCACATCCCCCGGAGGTGAAAACTATGCATCTCCCAGCTTTACCACCACGCCCGGCGCGACATCCTTTACCGTTTCCAATCTGTCCGCCGGCATGCATTACTTCGTGGTCAGGGCCAGGGACGCGGCGGGAAACGTGGACCCTAACACAGTGGAAATAGGGGTCTACCTGTAAAGCAGGGGATTCATTCCGCCGGCAGACAAGAACGATACTTTTCGCGAGGTCACTCCGCCATGAAAAAACTGTTTGTATCCATGTGCTTTTCCGTAATCACCTTCCATGCGGTTATGTGCGCGGCCGCCGATGTGCGTATGCGGACCGGCTTCAGTTTCGACTGGTGGAGCGACAACAGGGACGGAGATGCGAGACAGATCTCCGTGCCCTTCCGCATCGACGGCAGGGCCGGAGATTTCTCCGCGACCCTGCTGACCGCTTATACCGACACCCGCCTCAGCCCTTCCGGCCGGGACGCCATCTCCCTGGGCCACCTCCTGGACACCAAGCTCTCGCTCTCCTGGCAGATCACCGAGCGTCTGCCGGTGGATATCCTCTTCGGCCTTGACTTCAACCTTCCCACCGGCAAGACAAACCTGTCCAGGGACGAACTGGACCTGATCATGGACCCGGACCTCCTCTCCATCAACACCTTCGGTGAGGGGTTCAACGTAAACCCCACCGTGACTCTGGCCAGGGAATGGGGAAACTGGGTGGCGGGCCTGGGCTTCGGCTATCTCTGGAGAGGCGAATATGATTACAGCGCGGACATCGGCGTCACCGACTACAGCCCCGGCGACATCGTAACCCTGTCCGGCGAGGTCCGTTACCATTTTTCGCAAGAGCTCCATTCCCGCTTTTTTGCCCGGCATTCGTGGTATGGAAAAGACAGGGTCAGGGGCGCGGATTATCATCAGGAAGGCGATTTCACGCTGGTGGGCCTGGGCGCCCATTACGCGCCCGAGGAAAGATGGAGGATAAACGCCACGTTGCGCGGCGTTTTCCGGGACAGGAGCAAGTCCGCTTCGGCTTCGGGGGGGTTGGACGCGGAGCCGCAAAACATCCATGGCGATGAACTTATAGCCGACCTGGCGGTTCAGCGCCTTCTGGACAAGACGACCATCATCGAGCCCTACTTCCAGGCGCGCTGCCGTTCCAGGAACGATTATAATGAGTCTTCGGCCAACTTCATCGGCGGCAGAAGCAAATATTCACTGGGGGTAAAGGCGGCCCACGCCTTCACCCCCCATCTGGAAGCCGGACTGGACGTCAGAGGTTTCCTGAAGTACGACGACGACGCCAATTATCCATACATCCAGCCGGAACGCCATTTCACCGGTTTTTCCGTGGCCCTGACTCTGACCGGCGCATTCTGACCGTCAATCCGGGCGTTGACGGATAGCGGCTACAGTTCTCCAGCGGCGCTCCCCGCCGCTTCCAGCCACCCTGTAACACCACTGGAAGAAGGGGTTGCGCGGGTAACGGCCTTGAGAACCCTGCCCGTTTCCACCTCCACCAGGCGGAGATCGAGACGCATGCCTTTGCCCACAACCTGGTATCCGCCAAACACCATGAAGCGCGCGCCCATCAGCCTGCCGACCCGCAAGCGGGCGCGCTCGTCCGCCAGCTCCGACGAACCGAGCCGCAGTTCTTCAAGGACGCGCAGCAACCTCGTCCTCTCCACCACCGTGTAGACGCCTTTCCTTTGCAGTGTCTCGATCACCCGCGACGTCAGGATCTCCCCCACGGGCGCCGCCGCGGGCCCCGGGCTCACGTCCTCCAGCTCCCATACAGCGACCGTCTGCCCCCGGCCGGCGGTTTCATGGGACACGCCGGGGGCAGAGGCGCAGGAGAAGCAGCAGAACAACGCCGTCAAGAGACAGGAAAGCGACCACCACGGAGAGAGACCTTTTCTAACGTCCCGCCGTCTCATATAAACGCTCCTGTACCTTGTCATCCTCCTTCAAGCGCCGCATATTCCCCAGCGGCTTAACCCGGGCGAAATCCCGGTCAACCGCTACCACCTCCACCTGTCCGGCCTTTTTCATCGACCCGCGCAGGGTCTTGCCGCGGTACTGAAGGGTTTCCGCCTCTTCAAGCACGTCGAATCTGGTACCGGCCACAACACCCTGACGGGAACCTATATTTATTATGGATTCCCCTCCGGAGACCTTTGCCACATACCCCCGCAACGGATACTTTTCGATTACCGTCTTCAGGATGTCCCGGTTAAGCGACAGGATTTCCCTGTCAAGGGAGGCCCGCTGCCCCAGCTGCCTTGTCACAAGCCCGGGGATTTCAGAGGTTTCAGTGTCTATAAGACGGAAGGTGAATACCGCTTCCTGGGGAAGGAAGGTGAGCGTGCCGGTTCCGATGAGCCTGGCGGCCAGCACCTTGCCGAGTCTGAGCGCGGTTTCAGGATCGGCCAGCTCCGAACTCCCGATATTCAGCTCTTCCAGGAGCCGCTCCATGAGTACCCTTTCCACAACCTTCACCCGACCGGAGGCGTTCAGGCGGTTTGTAAGCTCGGAGGTAATAACGGCGCTGAAGCCTTCCCGCTCCGGCAGCCCGCCCTTTTCCTCGAAGTCCACGAAGGTGAGGATGGTCGGCCGGGAAGTCCATGAGTCCTCGGGCGGCTTCTCGTCCTTGCGGCTCCGGAATCTCTCCGCCAGTTCCTTCACCAGGCGATCCATTCTCTCCTTGCGCTTGGCGTCCTTTTCCAGGTCGAGCATCTCCTGGGCCCTCCTGGCGAGCACCCCCGCGTACATGTCCCTGGAGTCCACGGCAAGGGCCTGCTGGTAGGCCTTCAGGGCCTCGCCCCATCTCCCTTCCTTTTCCAGGCTGAGACCCTTGTTGGTCGTCCCCTCCACGTAATAGGGGTCGATCTCCTCCGCCCTTGCGAACATCTCTCGGGCGGAGCTGTTCTTGCGGACCGTGGAATAATAGCGGCCCAACTGGTTGTAACGGACCGCATCCTGATACGGTTCCACCTCCTCCTTGGCAACCGCCTTCCGGTACTCCGCCTCCGCCTCCTTCTTCCTGTTCCGCTCATACAGGATATCGCCCTTGATGACGTGGCCGTAGGCTCGACGCGGCGCCTTTTCCTCGACCTCTCTTACCAGGCGGAGAGCCTTGTCGTTCTGGTTGCGCTTCCTGTAGACCGCGGCAAGCCCCTCTTTGCCAAGCGCCTCCCCCTCCCCTTCCTGACGGGAAAGGTCGGTGAAGACCGTCTCCGCTTTCTTCAGGTCAGCGTCCCTGAGAGCCGCGTACCCCACCACCGCCCTTGCCTTGGCATTACGCGGGTTTTTCCTGGCCACCTGGCCGGCGATGGCCTGGGCCACGTGGGTCTTCCGCCTCTGGAGCTCCCGTTCCGCCACCCTCACCAGCATCGTCTCGGTTGTCTTCCCGCCACCCTGGAAATAATCCATGACCCTCAGGCCTGGACCTATTACGCACACCACCGGAAGGACCTGCCTGGCCTGGTAGAGTCCCGCCACATTGGACGCGCCGGCAATGACCGGAAAGCCCAGACCGGCAATGGAGACAAAACGGGCCACCTGGCTCGCGGGAGACGAGGTGATCGCCCAGACGCTCATGTCGGACTTGTGTTGCCGCGCCAGCTGGTTGAGGCTTAGCAGCCCCTCCTGGCTGGGACGGGAACCCGCATCGAAAAAATAGAGGATGGTCAGAGGCCTCCCCTTCATTGCGGCGAGGTTGAGGGTTTTCCCTTTGAGGTCCTTCGCGGAAAACAGCGGCGCCGTCTGACCGGGACGCGCCTGTCCATGGGCCGCTCCGGCCAGGGACAGCAGTACCGCAAGCCCCGCGGCCACGATGTTCATCTTCATCAGATACCTTTTCATGCAGCCTCCTTGTCACCTTTCCATGGGCGCCAGTGTCACCGAGAGGGGAGGCGGCGCCTCCTCTCCAAGGTCCACCTGCGCCTCCCACTCGTGATAGCCGGCCAGATTCAGGCGCACCTCATGCTTTCCCCGAGCCAGCTCAAGCCTCAACGGCGCTACTCCAAGCAGATTTCCGTCCACGAAGACCCTGGCGCCCGGCGGCGCGCTTTGCACCTCCAGCACGGAAGTCAGCGGCTTTTCAGGAATCCTCTCCATCTTTACGGCTGACCGCCGCGAGTCGTTCCGGGAGGAGATATAGTACCAGACCCCGCCCGCCATAGCGACAACCAGGAGGACAACCAGGAGCGTGATGGATAATCGCGGGGATGACCGTTTTCCGCCGGGATCGGGCGCCTTCTCCGCCGACGTTGCCCTGAGGGCCAGGGCCAGCTCACGGCCATCCGGGTAACGCTCTTCCGGTTTTTTGCGCAGACACCTCATGATCACCTGGGAAAGGGGCTTGCCAATCTCCGGGTTCGCGGCCTGGACATCAGGCGGGTTATCTCCGGTAATGGCGTTGAATATGGCGTGTATTCCCTCTCCGCCAAAGGGCCGGGCCCCGGTGGCCAGTTCATAGAGGATGATGCCGAGAGAAAAGAGGTCGGACCTCCCGTCCACGGTGCGGCCCAGCACCTGCTCCGGCGACATGTAGGCCGGGGTTCCCAGGATCTCCCCGGCCTGGGTCTGCTCCGGCGCTGAAGGGTCCTCGATGTGGGCAATGCCGAAATCGGTAATCTTGAACCCTCCGTCGGCCTTCAGGAGGATATTGCTCGGCTTCACGTCCCGGTGCACGATCCCCCTCCGGTGCGCGCTGTCCAGGGCCTCCGCGACGGACGCGCCGAACTCCGCCAGGGATTGGGGAGAAAACGGCCTCTCCTTCACAACGGAAGAGAGTGGTTCTCCCTCGATGAATTCCATGGCGATGTATACGCTGTCCCCGTCCCGGTCCACGTTGTAGACGCGGACTATGTTGGGATGGTCGAGACGGCCCAGGGCCTTTGCCTCGGACAGGAATCTGCGCACAAAGGCCTCATTGGAAAGACGATCCCGGCGCAGCACCTTCAAAGCCACCAGAAGGTCAAGATTGGGATCCTCGGCCTGGTAGACGACCCCCATGGCGCCCCTGCCAATCTCCTTTATGACACGATACCGGCCGAAATTCATAGTCCACCCTTTCCCAGAAAGTCCCGGATCGTATCCAGGGGGATCAGGAACCCTCTCCTCAAGGTCCCGCGATATCGTCCCTTTACCATTCCCACCAGTCTGCCTTCAGCGTCGAAGACAGGGCTGCCGCTGTCACCCGGCGAAACAGGCATGTCCACCTGCCAGAGCGGCTGTCCATTCACCATGGCCGGCGGATCGCCGATCACGCCCGCCGCCGTCGCCCCACGGCCGCCCGCCGGACAGGAGAGGAGAAAAATCCTCTCTCCAACCCGCGGGGCGCTGCGCCCTTCCCCGATGGAGACTATGCTATGGAGGGTCCTTCCCACTTTGATGAGGCTGAGGTCACGCCGCACATCACGCCAGACCACCTCGCCCCGCGCCTCATTGCCCGTGCCCGAACCTACCACGACCCAGCGCACGCCGTTGAGATCGTGCGCCGTTGAAACCAGGTAACCGCGCCTGTCAACGGCGAATCCGGAAAAACCCATGGGCGAACCTCTCACCGAAGCCCTCAGGCAGAACACCGCTCCTTCCCGTGATTCCACCCCTCCGGGGAGGGGCTGGGATACCGTCCCGGCCCTCGCGGCCGAAGCAGCGGCGCCGGCATCCAGGTATTCCTTCAGGCGGGCGGCGACGGCCCTGTCTCCTCCCTGGCCCGACATACCATCCAGAAACAGGGAAGAGGCAAGGGGCGAGCGCGGCTCTATCCCGATGCGCATCCTTTTGCGCGCCCTGGCCGCTTCCAGAACGACCGTCCCTTGTTCGAAGGTCTCCCGCGACACCCTGAAACCTTCACCTTTCAGCCAGACCGTGACCTGTTCCTTCATTTCCATGACCGGCGCCGGATAGCTCCCCAACTGAACCGTTTCCGCCGCGCAGACGCCTGAAAAGAGCGAGATAAGCGCAGACGCCAGGAACAGGCGGGAGAAGAGGCGTCTCATGACGGCAGGACCAGGCACAGGACCACGGTGATATTGTCCAGGCCTCCCGCTGATTTGGCGCGCTCGATCAGGGCATCGACCATGGATGATGGATGGCCGTCGGAGGCCAGGATATCACGGATGACCCCGTCTTCCACCATGTCGGTCAATCCGTCGGAACAAAGGAGAAAGAGATCGCCGGCCCGGCATGCGCCCCGGGTCAGGTCGAGGGCAAGCGTATCTTTGATGCCGAGGGCCCTCAGGATCACATGCCTCATGGAATGGGTGCGGGCCTCCTCTTCGGTGATGAGCCCCTGGTCCAGTTGACTCTGAACCAGTGAATGATCCCGGGTTACGCGGCGCAGGATACCGTCCCTGAAAAGATAGGTCCTGCTGTCACCCACGTGGCCCGTCATGTAACGATCATCGTGAAAGGCCATGAGCTCCGCGGTGCACCCCATTCCCTGACGATCTTCATTGGCCGCGGCAAAGGAGAAAATCCGCTGGTTGCCCAAGCGGAAGGTCTCCCGGGCCAGTTCGAGAGCATCCTCTTCATTTTTCGGGCGGTTGCGGGAAAATAGTTCCCGCACGGTCTCAATAAAGATCCTGCTGGCCAGTTCACCGGCCGCGGCGCCCCCCATCCCGTCCGCCACGGCGCACACGTCAAGGTCCGGCGCCACGAGCCATGCGTCTTCATTGTTGGGCCGCCGCAGACCCACATCGGATTTTCCGTAATAAGCCCTTTTCATTACCGCCACCGGTTACATGCCATGAAAAAAACTGAATCCGCCACCATACGGTCCCCATGGGAAAAAACTGGGGTGACAAGGCCGTGCCTCCTAAGCATTAACACCCCGATGGCGGCAGAAGGACACCTCGTTCCAGCATGCGCCGCACGATGCCGCACAAGGTTTCCCGTATCCCGGCCGGTTCTAAGGAAAGGGAGAGCGCCAGATCCTCCAACAGGCATTCCAGCGTTCTGGTTCCGTCACATCTGATAAGAAAGTTCTCCATAAACGGGTCAATATCCCCCTTGTGGGCAAACCCTCGTAAAAGGTGGATCTGGCTGGCTTCAACCGCCCATTCCCCTTCATCCGGCAACAGTTGCTTCACCAGGCGCACATCTGATGACAGGCGGGGCGCCGTCCGCAGCAATTCGCCGTCATCCCTTATACCGTTCAGGAAATCCCGAGCCTCGAATCCCGTAACCACATGGCCGCCCGATGGGCCGCGCATGGTCTCAATGGAGGTGTCGGCCCAAAACCAGTTTTTCCCTCCGCCGCGGCGTCTCAAGCTTATAACTCCTCCGCCTATCCGTTTGATTCCGCTCCGTTCGTAATAGGCAAGCCATTCGTCGAAACGTTCCGGCAGATTCTCCGTCTCGAGCCGTTCCGTATGCCGTAGCCAGTTGGCGGCATAGGAAGCCGTATCCCGCGACTGATCGCGCATCACCCACATATCGCAGCCCGACCCCGCTCCCCACTCCCTGAGACGTTCCCGCCAATCCTGGCCGTCGTATTCCGCCCAGTTGCAGAGGATCTGGCAGAAACCGCCCTCATTGAGAAAAGCCGGGGCCTCCCGCACGATCCCGCGGCAGATATCGTCCCCGGCCATGCCGCTGTCACGGTATATGTAACGCGTATCCGGGGAGATGACAAAGGGGGGATTGGAGACGATAAGATCAAAGGTCATCCCCTCCACCGGAGCAAACAGGTCCCCCTCCAGGCAAAGCAGATTGTCGAGTCCATTCAGACGCGCATTAAATACGGCAAAATCCCTTGCGCGAGGATTGCGGTCCACTGCGACCACATCCCCGCTGTGCCGGGCCGCCAGAAAAGCCTGGAAACCGCAACCCGAGCCCAGGTCAAGGGTACTCCGGGACTGCCGCCTGACCGTAAGATTCGCAAGGGTCAGGGAACTGCCTCCGATCCCCATCACGTAATCCTCGCCAGCCGTCGAAAGAAGGCGGCCGGGAGAGTCACAGGCGATTACAAGGTCCCGCCACGGCGAAAGCCTGACCCTGGTTACGGCCTTCCCGCCGGAGACTTCCACCAGACCCATTTCTTCCAATTCCTCCACCCCCATTGGTGAGGAAGCCCGCCGCAGGTCGGCTACATCGACGGCGGTCTCCATGAGAAAAAGCCGGATCAGGGTCTCCAGAGGGGTGCGCCCGCGCGTGCGCCGCATCAGGAGCAGGATATCGCTTTCCTTGATGGAAACGCCGTCGGTAACACCGATGGTGTCGAGAATCCCTTCCGGAGTAAATCCGGCCGACGCAAGGACTTCGCGCAGCGCCCGGCATTGTTCGATGGCGCCGTGAGGCGCCGGTGTGTTGTTAATAAAAGAAATCCCCATGAAATCACTCTCCCTGGCGGGTAGCCGCCGGGCATGGCGCGGTTATTCCGAAGAGCCTCGGATTCTCGCAGATAACCGCCGCTGAAAAGATGGAAAAGACATAATCGTAAGTCTCCCTGGGGATATCCTTGTAGGAAAGGAGTCGCCAGAAGTTCCGGTCCCGGGGATTCTCCGGCATGCGGGCGATGATGTCCCGGATGTTGTTCTCGCCCCAGTTGTATGAAGCCATGACCAGCAGGCCCGACGCCTGCCCCTCGGTGTTGTTCAGGTCGCGGATATACCTCATGGCGGCCATGGTGGACTTAACCCCGTCAAAGCGCTCGTCCTGGGGATCATAAACCCCAAGGTCGCGCAGCGGCCCCACCCGCAGGCCATAGCGGCTCGCTGTCTGCGGGATGAACTGCCACATCCCCTTGGCATGGCCGAAGCGGGTGACCGGCCCTACGGCCCTCTCGTTGAAGTTGCTCTCCTGCAGGGCCAGAAAGAAAAACTGGGGCGGCAGGTTGTTGTCCATCATCACGCGGGGGATCAGCCGTTCGTACCCCTTGGAGCGCGCCCGCAGCAGTGATTGCCGCAACCGGTCCGTACTCTTCCACATTTTGATATATCTGCGCACCTCGTCGGCAAACCCTTTGGGAACATTCACCTCGCACTCGCCCAGGGTCCGCGCTACCCGCAGCATCACCTGCTCGTCCTCGGGCAGCTTTCGGTACACGCCGATCTCCTTGACGAAACTGTCGTACTCCTTTTCCATCTCCTTCAGCTTGAGGCGCTTCGCCTTCAGTTGCGCCACCTGGGCCGGGTCCGCATGCAGCAGCACTACCTCCTCCAGTTTCGCGATCTGCAGCTCCAGGGACTTATTGGTATAGAAGATGTTCTCAGCGGTCTTCCGCAGTTTAAGCAGTTTATGGTTCTGCCAGGCGATCACGCCGCCGGCGGCAAAGAGGAGGAGGAGCGCGAAACCGATGATGTAATAATACTTCCGGGACTTCTTCCTCGCCGCCCGTTGAAAGGCGCGCCGGAACATCATGGTCTGCTCGCCCGCCGGTTCCTGGGAGGTCTTCTCGAAATAGTGGCGGATGATCTGCGTCTCGGTGACCAGTTCCCTGGTTGCTGAAGGGGGCTGCTCCGGTTCCGGGGAGGCCTCCCGTTCAAGGGACAGGGCAATGACCACCCCGCCTTTTCCCAGCTCGATCTCCACATCATCCGTCAGGAGCGCCTCCCTTACCGGCGCCCCCGCCATAAAGGTCCCGTTGGCGCTCCCCAGGTCCCTCAGGCGCCAATGTTCCCCATCAAACGCTACCCGCAGATGGACGCGGCTGACGCACCCCTCCCCTATGCGGAGATCGCACTCGCTGCTCCTTCCAATGGTGAAGGTGGAGGAAAAACGTTTTTCCGGCGCCGGCGCTCTCCCCCTGACGACCCGCGCCAATACAGACCCGGACGGCGCCGCCGGTGTATGTCCTCCTTCAGCGGAAGCCATATCCGCCTGTTCCTTTCGCGGCCATAATCACCATGCCCGGAGGGAGATGGTGTAATCCCGGCCCTGGGACGGCTCACGGTCCTCCACATCCGCCACGGTTCCATCTCCGGCCGGCAGTCGCGAAAGATGCACGTGCAGGCCTGAGCTGACCCCGGACATATCGACCCTGCCAATCACATCGCCCCGGGACACAGAGGCGCCGGTAAACACTCCCGGGTCCACATGGGCGTAAACGGTCAGAGCGCCGTCCGTTCCGCGGACGATCACCATGTTGGGCGAATCATCGCCCGGCGACTGCCCCGACTGGTAGTCGGTGACGACTCCGGACTCTATGGCCAGCACATCACCGGAATCATCAAGGCGTGGATTGATGTCCTTGGCGCGGTGTGAAGACGAATAGCCGTTACCGATCCTGCCGCCGTTGCGAAAAGGCGGTTTGGGATAATTGTGCATACATCCGTTCCTTTCTCTTGAACCGGGTTCAGCGCAGCCCGAGCAACCGCTTCTGCCTGGCGCCCGGCGCCCGGACCTCGAAAAGAGGTTGTCCGGGGTTGGTTATGGCCAGTAGCAGCGCCGCCGCGTAACGCTGTCGATGACGGCCGTTTCTCAGGACCCGTTGCAGATGTTCCGAGGTTACCGGTTCTCCGAGGAGATAGCGGACCCCGCTTGTGAAGCGGACACCGTTTTCCCCCCACCAGCGGCCCACGGCCTCCGGATTCGGCCAGGGAAGGTCATAATCCGGGTCTACTGACACATCCTCGTCCTCGGGATTCCCCGTAGGTCCCGGTTCAAAACCCTCCGGACACCCCCCTTCCAGGCCGCCGGACGCGAGGTCGGCGCCGGTAATCATCGCAAAGGACTCTCCCGCCGCGCGCGCCAGTTCCGGGGTCGACATCCTCTCCAGCAACCATGGGACCAGGACCGGGTCCCCAATGACCCCCGCGCCGGATATCGCGAGCCTTGCGGCGCCCGCTTTGGCCGCCAGTTCCCCGTGCCATTCCAGGGCATCGGGCAACGGCATGCGGGCCAGGACAACCCCGGCGGCTTCTTCGGCCCGGAAAGCCCCGGCGCAGGCAGATTCTTTCAGGACGGCCATTGACCCGGCGTCGCCGATTACGGCGCCGGACCATGCCGCGCTGAAGCGGAGTTCCCTGTCTTGCGAACCCAGATAGTCAAGGAGATACGGCAGCAGGTCTTTCCTCCCCAATCTGCCTATCGCCTTCAAGGCCTCCGGCGCAAGCATGGGGTCCGAAGCGGCCAGGGCTTCATTGAGGCGCCTTCCGGGGTCGCGGCGATGGGCGACACAGGCGGCAAGGCCAATCCGGCGCGGTCCGGTGGAGGCATCGCCCAGCAAAGACCGGATATGTCCTTCCGCCTGTTGAAACGGAAGCCAGGCAAGGGCGGAGATGATACCCCGGCACAGGGTCCGGAAAGGGAGGCCGGCCTCCAGGACCTTACCGGTCCTTTCCTGGACACCACTTTCAAAGGCCAGAAAAGCAGCCGCGAAAAACTCGCCCGCCTCTCCGTCTTCAAGGGCATCCAGGCAGATCTTCCACCCATCCTCACCGGCGCACATAAGCCCGTCCAGGTGTGCGTCAACCCTGCTATCCAGCTCAAAGAGGCTGTCCAGGGTAAAGTGGAGGCCGCGCACGGCGGTGTCGCGGAGAAACCAGAGGAACGCGGCCTCTTCCGCATGCTGGTTGACAACGGATTCGATAATCATGGGCATCTATCCCAGCTTTGTCCGGTTAAGTTTTTGCACCATGCGATAAGCCCCCTCATCCGCCCCTGCGGGGCACCTTCTCCCCAAGGGAGAAGGGACATTTTTGAAACCCTCTCCCGGCCCTGTTTCAGGCTTTTCATCATGGGTTTCCCGTTTTGCTCCGGAGATTCCCGTCAGCTGTCGAAGCGTCCCAGCCACTCTTCGGTGACGTCCTCATCAACAACACCCCTGCTGTTTTTCAGGAAAGGAGGGTGTTCCCTGGAGCGCAGCTCTTCCAGCGCCCTGCCCACCGCGTGATACGCGGGAAGGAAATCCCGACGGTTCACATCCCCCAGACCCGGCTTCGCGCCTGCCTGGATGAGAACGCCTTTTCCCAGTTCTCCGCGGTGAATACCGGCGGGCAACCTGGACCTGAGCTCATCCGGGCCTCCTGCCCCGGCCAGCAGCTCTTTGCCCAGAAGCGTCAGCCAGTTTACGCATTTGAAACCCGAAGGGATGGCGCACAGGGTACAGGCGATGTCAGGCAGGTCAACCCCCTGGAAACGTCTCGCGAAACGGGACATGCGCCCGCGCGACATGGCGGCGTATTCACCCTTGTAATCCCAGTTCACGGCATACCCGGCATGCCCGGAATGGAAGTCCAGCTTTTCCGAAAGCATCCGCGTCAGGCTCACCAGGCTTTCCGGCGCGTCCTCCGCGTACGACACCGGGAGAACGAGGCGCATGGCGCCCACCGGGATCTCGGGATATTCTACGGCCCAGAAATCAAGTGCCTTGTCGGACGGCATGTTGGGCAGGGGGTGGGTCTCCAGGGTCAGCATGTAGGTTTCCAGGCGCCGGTCGCATCGTTGAAGCCATTGGGGGACAAGAGAAAGGGTGTCGGCCTCCCTGGGCAAGGCGCCGGCCATTTCACCGGTTTCATAGAACCGGACGTCGGGGCCTATCAGCTCCATGGCCTTTTCATGAAAGCGCAGCACACCCTCGACATGCTCGAACACGGAACCGACCCAATAGACGGTGATGTCGCAGCAGAGCTTCATGAACTCGATGCCGTCCTTCTCGAAAACCAGTTCCTCAGGAATCATCTCGTCACATCCCCTTTCCGCCGGACAGGGCTTCAGCAGCCGCACTCACCCTTGCTGATCTCTTCGGGTACCCGTCTGGCCAGGCGCGTCTGCCGCTCGTACTGGTCGCCGCGCCATCGGTCGCCGGGAAACTTGAAATCAAAGCATTTCACTATCTTTCCCGCCACAAAGAGCGCGGCGTCAGGGATGGTCGTCCTGGCGGCGCCCTGAAAGACGTGGGACACCGAGGTGTCCGGGGCGAATTTTACGCCGAGTTTTTTGAATTTCCTGCTCCTCCGCAGCCTCTGCTCCAGGTCGTAGGAACGCGTCCCGCCTTTTTTCAGCTCCTTGCAGAATTCCTCGCACAATGCGTCCTTTATGTCCTCGACCACCGCCACCGGAGGCTGCAGGACCCCGCCCATGTTTACGGTATTCTCGTGATTGTGGAACTTCTTGTCCGTCAGGCGGCAGGCATTCTTCCCGTCCATCTTCACATCAAAGGAGTAGAGGAGCCAGGTGGATTCCTTCATGAATACATTGGACTTGACGCCGCCGGCGGTGCCGGGCTGGTCGCCGTTGCTGATGGAAAACTCCGAGCCCTTAACGGCAATCATCATGCCGTCCGCCTTCACCGTGGTCGTCCCTTTGGCCAGCATGGCCGACTGGGAGATATTCGGGTAGGGCATCGGCACGGGTCCGCCCGGTGTAGGTGTCTTGCAGACATCGGGAATCGTCGCGGTTGAAATGCCGTTGCTCCCCTTGTGCACCAGGGAGTTGGCAACGCCGTTTACCTTCACTGTTACCGGCATGTCATGGCTGTCCTTTTTCCATGGCGAGGATCAGGGCCGCAGCCCTCTCGCCGCTCTCGGAGCCGGCCCACACCAGGCTCAGAGGGCCTTTTCCGTATTTCTTCCGATGGGATATGACGGCCAGAGATACGCACAGCGGCCCGGTGGCCGCGCCCACGTCACCCCAGCAGTCAGCGGGCGCCGTGAAATTACCGGCAGACTCGAAGTATTCCCTGACGCGGAGAGCGGTGAAACCGAATTCATCCGCGCGATACGGCTCTCCGTTCATATCGCAGAAGATGTTATCAACCTTCATGCCCGCCGGAAGCATGCCGAGCGCGGCGCGGAACGCGGCGGTAAGCCCCTCGCCGATGCAGACCGAATCAGTGTTTATCAGGTTGGCCTCCCGGCCCTCGCCCATCCCCATCACATTGCCCAGGACGGGAATCCCCAGGCCTTTAGCGCTGTCTTCCCCCATGATGAGCAGAGCGCCCGCCCCCTCGCCCGGCACGAATCCCCATGCGTTGTTCAGGGGTCCGGCCCCGTGGAACTGGTCCCGTTCCTCGATACACTCCAGTGTCTCCGGAATGATGTAAGAGTCCGCGCCCGCCACCAGGCAGGCGTCGGCCCCGCCTCCCGAAAGCCTTCCCAGGGCGGATTGAAGGGCCAGCAGACCTCCGGCGTGCCCGACGGGAAAGGTCTCCCTGGAGACAAACCTCTCCGGAAAGGCCTCGCTTATGGAAGCCTCCAGTTTCTCCATGAAATCCGGGGGCAACCCCGGCCTCAGCGGCGGCAGGCCAAGTTCCAGGGACAGCTTCAGCCGCCCGCTCCGCCAGGAAGGGGCATCCAGGGGCCGAAGCGCCTCCTCCATGGCGGGCAGCAGCAATGCGGCCATGCGCTCCACTCCCCCGCAATCAGCCCCTATCCACGGCGCCATGGCAACCCTCATCGGCTCTCCGGCGGTATCCACCATGAAGGGATGTTCGGCGAAACCGCTTATTCCCGCGCGCACCGCCGCCGCGGCCGCCCATGGATCGCGGCCCACCGGCGTTGACGCCCCCATCCCCGTGATCACTATCCGGGTCATGCTACCCTTCCTCTTCCAAGGAGGCCCCGTCGAAAGTCTCCCCTTTGGGGAGGAGCTCCTTTATCCAGATTATGGTGCGCTTCAGGCCCCTCACCCTGGAATGGCACGGCAGGGCCGTGTGCCACACAAGGGAAATACGCGGAAAATCGGGCTCCAGGACAATCGTATGAAGCCGGGGCGGTTCATGGGTTACTCTCTCACCATCGTAAAACTCCGTCTCGAAGCCGATAATCACCCTCGGCACCTGGAAACGCAGGTCTCCGCCCGGCGACAGATTCCTGAGAAACACCGGCTCCCCGCCCGAGAGAAAACCGGGCGCCTGCTGGTCCGCCGGCGCGCACTGGAAAAAACGGTCGTCAAAGTCCTCCGGCGGCAGCGGCATGCGCGATTTCAGCCATTGTTCATCATAGGTACCGGCAAAGGAGGCCCGCGGCTGCCAATGGGAAGATACCGGCCCGAAACCGGCCGGAGGGGGCCTGTCGTCCCATTTCTCCATCGGAAAGCGCGGGTACTCGATATTCGGCGCGGGAACACCTTCCAGGTTCGAATCCTTCAGGGCGTACCCGCAACCCACCGGGTTGCGCATGTCCCAGGCAGGACGGGCGCCGTCGCCGGCAAAAGCGTCCGCGCCGCCATAGGCCCTCTCGTAGACAAGAGGTATCTTGACGAACGGCGCGGGATTGGACATGGCCATGCCGGTGGCCCCGATGCGCCAGCGACGGTCGCCGGTGACCCGCAGGAACTTCCGGATCGGCCCGACCATGAGCCCGACCTCCAGCTCCTTTACCATCCGGCCTCCCGGCGCATGGGCGTGACCGTGCAGAATGACGTCCGTGGCGACCTTGGTCCGCGGCAGGTCCGTATCGAACCTCAGACTCGATCGTCCCGGTTCCCCCACATACTCGGGGGCCGGCACGGGCGGCGTCTGCTCTTGCGAAATCCTGGTCGCTCCGTCGGGCGCGATGTCGAAGGCGCACCTGACCGCCACAAGCCAGATCTCGGCGCCGTTACGGTCACGCACCCAGGCGCGCTCGGCGGCGAACGGTGTCCGGTTATCGATCTGCCACATACAGCGCCCCAAACTCCATCAGTTTATGTCGACGGTTGCGCCCTTGAGCTTGCAGGCGCCCCTCGACCTGGTGAGAACATAGTTGCCGTGAATGAGTATCTTTCCCGCCTTCGTCAGGGTTATGCGGGCGTCGCCGCACTGCAACACGATCTCCCGCTCCCCGGCCAGGAGGATACGCTCGCCGTCCACCTCGATGCATCTCTTCGCCGTGCCATCGGAAGCGGCGTCCACCCCCTGCCCCGCAACGGCCGGGGCCCGCAGGATACCCATGATGATCGGCCTGGAAGTGTCGCCGTTTTCAAACTGCACGACAACCTCACGGCCCAGGCTCCGTTCATCCACGGCAACAACCGAGCGGCAGACCATCGGCCTCCGGTCCGGGTAATTGCCGAAACTCACAACCGGCTGGGAGTCCCCGGACATGGCGACCAGTTTGCCGACGACAATACCGTCGCCTGCTTCCCTTGGCCCGGTTTCTCCTCCGGACGGGACATACGACGCTTTCTCCCGCGCGGTATGGAGCCGGCGAGCAAAGTTTTCCTTTTTCATTGCCTGTTCCCCTGAAAAGCGGTTGCGCGGGATAATACTTCGGCAAGTAAACATCGCAACCCTGATTTGGGTGCACGGCGCGCCGTGCGCCGATTGGGCGAGGCTCGCCTCGCCCCTACCATTGATATGTTTACTTGCCTCCGTAATAACGGCTAGTTGTTGGATATCTTGCTTCCCTTGACGGTCACGGCCCCGCCCGCCTTGACCCCGATCTTGCCGCTCCCCTTGATGGTTATGTTGCTCCCTTTTATGATGATGTCCCCGCCCTTCTTGAGGGTGATGGAAGCGCCGCCGCACTTCAGCGTCAACTGGCTGCCGGCGTTTATCACTCCGCTCCCCCCCGCATTGACGATGAAGTTCGCGCCGGCGGTGACGCTCACGTTTCCGGAGGCGGTTTCAGAAATGGCGCCCCCGGAGATATGGGAAATGCTTCCGCCCGCATTCACCGACTTCACCCCTCCCACATTCTCGGAGCTCACCCCTCCCACGGCCACCACCTTCGCCCCGACGATCTCCTCGCCTTTCGCCCCGCCGATGGTCTCGTTCATGGCCGCGCCGACGCTGATCTGAAACACCCCGCCAACGGTCAGTATCTTCATCGCGCCCACGGTCTCCGTGGAATTGATGGACACGGTTTCCGTCTTGCTGGCCCCGACGGTCAGGTCCATGAGGGCGCCGATAGTCTCGGTGTGGTTCACCCCGACCGCAATCTCTTTGTTGATGCCGACGGTTTCGCTCTGGTTTTCTCCGACCTTTTTCGTCCGGTCCTTGGCCACCTTCAGGGTCTCGTCATGGCCGATTGTCTGGTTTTTGTCGTTCAGAATGCTGATCGTCCAGTTCTTCTGGCCGTGCAGGTAGATCTCTTCCCGCCCCTTCTTGTCCTCGAACCGGAATTCGTTGAATCCGCCTCCCCCCATGGAGGAGTTGGACTTGATGGTGCTCTTCGTCTTTTCCTCGGGAAGCGGGTAAGGGGGCATGTTCATGCCGTGGTAGACCCGGCCGGTGATGATCGGCCTGTCAGGGTCGCCCTCAAGAAAATCCACTATCACCTCGTGCCCGATGCGCGGGATGTACATGGCGCCCCATCCCGCGCCGGCCCACACCTGCCCCACCCTGATCCAGCACGAACTCCTGTCATCCCCGGTTCCTTCCCGGTCCCAGTGGAACTGCGCCTTGACCCTGCCGTATTCGTCGGTGTAGATCTCCTCCCCCGCGGGGCCTACGACAATGGCGGTCTGGGAACCGCGCACAAAGGGTTTCGGCGTCAGTTGAGGCGGGCGGAACGGCACATCGATGGGGATGCAGGTAAAGCGGTTGGCATAGGTCAGTCCCGAGCTCCCCTCCCATGCCTCGCTTGCCCGGTGCTCCACGGAGGTGAGGAGGTATTCCCTGTTGTTCATGTCGCTACGGTAAAAGGAGGTCAGGGTAAAGCGGTAACCGCTGCTGAAGGCCCGGCAGGCGCTCTCGCCGCTGATGGTGGTGATCCGCGCCTCTTCCTCCTCCATCCGGATCCTCACGAGCCGGTCCCCCTCGTTCCACCTGGCATAACGGCCCGGATAGTCGTAGATCTCCCGCTCCTGGGGCCCCAGCCTGTCCCTGCCGGGGACGTTGACCTTCAGGTCGGTATTGGGGATCTCGAAGTTGAAGTCATTGAGGGTGTACTTGGCGGGACGGATCTCCTGGGCCTTTTCCAGGGCGGTTATCACGTCTTCCTCGGTCCACCCTTCACCGCTGAGCTGGTAGCGGGCGCTCCTCTGCTCCGGGCAAGGCCTGTTTTCCTGGGGAGAGTCGGCAATCATCAGGGTATGCTTGCCGTCTTCATGCTCGAAAAAATACTGTATCCCCTCCTCTTCCATGAGGCGGGATATGAAATCAAAGTCCGTTTCGCGATACTGGACGCAGTAATCCCTCTTTTCGTAGCGTCCCCGGAGGTTTACGCGGTAATCGGCGAGGCTGTTCTCCTTGAGGATCTTCTCCACGATGTCGGGAACCGACAGGAACTGGAAAATACGGGAATCGGAAGTCCTTGTCAGCAGCCACAGCCACGGAACCAGTGTCGCCCGGTAGGAGGAAAAACGGGGATCCCCCCCCTGTTCCCCGCCGCCCCTTCCCTGGGCGAAGCGGGAGATGATCCCGTTAAAGTAGCGTTTCTCCCCGGAGGGCAGGACAACCGAAACCGTGACGTTCCTGCCGACAATGTCCTCGAACGCTATGCCGTGGTTCTCCGAGATCATATCCAGTTCAAAGCTGAACAGGCGCGATATGGCGTCCGTTCCCCGGAATCCCGCCAGCAACAGGACATCCTTGCCGAGGGGCGTATCGACTGCTATCAGCCTGTTGTCCTGTGAATATGCCATGACATCCTCCCTGAAACGGAACCGCTACTTCACCTCGAACACGAACCCTTCCGCCCCCAGACCGGCCTTGACCTCCGACAGCTTCTCCCCTGAGGCCATGCGCGACAGGAGTTCCTTCGACATCTCGGGGAGCAGGGTATTGGTGAGGATATGGTCCACGTTTCTCGCCCCGCTCTCCACTTCCGTGCAGCGGGCCGCAATGGATTCGATGAGCCCCTCGTCGTAACTGAACAGCACATTGCGGTTCTCCCTCATCCGTTTCGCGATCCTGTTCAGCTTCAGCCTGACAATGAGACGCATGACCTTGTCGTTTATGGGGAAATAAGGGACAACCTTCAGGCGGCCCAGGAATGCGGGCTTGAAGCTCTTCAGCAGCTCCGGCCGGATCATGGTGGTGAGGGACTGCCAGTCCGGCATGGTCTCTTCGTCGGCGCATACCTTCATGATGGTGTCCGTTCCCAGGTTGGACGTGAGGATGATAAGCGTATTCTTGAAATCGATCCTGCGTCCCTCCCCGTCCTCCAGGGTCCCCTTGTCGAATACCTGGTAGAAGAGCTCCATCACGTCGGGATGGGCCTTTTCCACCTCGTCCAGGAGCACCACGCTGTAGGGACGTTTCCGCACCGCCTCGGTGAGGACGCCCCCCTCTCCGTACCCCACGTAACCCGGCGGCGAGCCCTTAAGGCCCGATACCGTATGGGCCTCCTGGTATTCGGACATATTGATGGAAATGACGTTCTCTTCACCGCCGTAGAGGAGCTCGGACAGGGCCAGGGCGGTCTCGGTCTTGCCCACGCCGCTGGGACCGACAAAGAGGAACACGGCCGTGGGCTTGGACGGGTCCTCGATGCCGGCGTGGGCGGTGCGGATCATCCGGGCGATGGCTGCCAGGGCGTGGTCCTGTCCTATGATGCGCTCTCCCAGCAGGGTGTCCATCCTCAGGACCGTATCGATCTCATTCACCAGCATCCGGCCCGTGGGTATGCCGGTCCAGCCGGAGATGACCTCCGAGATAATCTGCGGGTCCACCTCTATCTGGAGGAGCGGGTCGTTTCCCTGGACGGCCTTCAGCTCCTGCTCCGCGGCCTTCAGTTTCTTCCGCTTCGCCGCCAGTGACTTGTCCGCCGGGTTCTGGTCGTGGATTTCCTGTATCTCCTTGCGAAGTTCGATGATGCGTGACGCAATCTCCGTCTCCCTGGTCCAGCGGGCGGTCAGCTCTTCAAGGCGCGCCTGAGCCGTCTTTTTACGTTCGGAAAGGGTCTTGACACGCTCTCCATGGTCCGCTCCCATCAGGGTCTCCCGCTCCAGGAGGCGCTCCTCCCGCTCTATCTGGGCGATGAGTCGCGTCGCCTCCTCAACGGCCGGAGGACTGGTGGTGAGACCTATGGCCACCCGGGCGCAGGCCGTGTCCAGGACGCTTACCGACTTGTCCGGCAGCTGCCGGGAAGGGAGATAGCGGCGGGAGAGGCGCACGGAGTCGCGCAAGGCTTCGGCGGTGATGGTGACCTGGTGGTGCTTTTCCAGGAACGGCGCCATGGCCTGCATCATCATCACGGCCTTCTCTTCGTCAGGCTCTTCGATCTTCACCACCTGGAAACGCCGGGCAAGGGCCGCGTCCTTTTCAAAATATTTCTTGTACTCGGACCAGGTGGTGGCGGCGATGGTGCGGAGCTCACCCCTGGCCAGGGGCGGCTTCAGCAGGTTCGCCGCATCCCCGGAACCGGCAGACCCCCCCGCGCCGATGAGGGTATGGGCCTCGTCGATGAAGAGGATGATGGGAATGGGCGAACCCTTCACCTCCTCAATGACCGACTTGAGGCGGTTCTCGAACTCACCCTTGATCCCGGCCCCGGCCTGGAGGAGCCCCAGGTCCAGGGTGCGGATCTCCACGTTCCTGAGCGGCGGCGGCACATCGCCCTCGGCAATGCGGAGGGCGAACCCCTCGACCACGGCGGTCTTGCCCACGCCCGCCTCGCCGGTGAGGATGGGGTTGTTCTGGCGGCGGCGGATGAGGATGTCTATCATCTGCCGGATCTCCGCGTCCCGGCCCAGCACGGGATCAACTCCCCCCTTGCGCGCCTTTTCCGTGAGGTTGATGGTAAAGAGATCCAGGGATTTCGTCCCGGCCGGAGCGGAACGCGGACCGCCCGCCGCTGCCGGTCCCGCGGCGCCCCCGCTTTCCGCGTCCTCACCGGAACCGGCCGACAGATCGGCAAGGCTCTTCCCCAGCGTCTCCACTGAAATCTTCCTCAATGATTCCGAGCTTGCCGTGACCATCCGCGAAAACTCATCGTCGGAAAGGAGGGAAAGGAGTATGTGGCCGGAACGGATGGCGCCGGATCGGTAATCCAGGGACGCCAGCAGCCACGCATTCTGGATCATTCGGGGGATGGCGGGAGAGAGGGCGGGCGTGCGCGCGTTCCCGGTCTTGAAACCCTCCAGGGCCCGGCTCAGATCGGCCGACACCCTGGCCTCATCAATCTCGAAGTAGCGGAGGATCTTCGACAGGTCGGTATTCCGCGCCTCCAGCAGCTTGATAAGGAAATGCTCCACATCCACCTCGTAGTGGGTATGGGAAAGACAGAGTCCCGCGGCTGACTCCAGGGCGCCGCGGCAGGTGGGATTAAGCTTCCCGATAAGCTGTTTCAGGTCGGAATGGATCATATTAATCTCTCCTTAGTACCATGTAACACTTATTCTTTCGAATCTAACCCCTCCAAACCTCCCCTTCTCAGGGGAGGCTTTAAAGCTTCCCCCCTGAGAAGGGGGGACTGAGGGGGGTTGGTTATAAACGTTACAAGGTATTAGTACGGAATACTTCCACTGTGTACCGTCCGATTAGTCGGCATTTCATTCACTAATATCCGCCGGTTCAGACCGGCATGGTCGCCTCTTCGAAGGTCACGCCCTGATCATCGGCGAGCGTTCCCTCAAGCGGCGCCAGCCAGGTGGACCAGCCCAGCCTCGGCGCCATGGGATCATCACGACCCAGTTCGCACAGGGGGACCTCCTCTCGCCGCAGACTCAGACGGATCCCGAACTCGAATTCCACTCCCACCATGTATCTGATGAGGGAAAAGAGGGGTTTCAGCCGGTCTCCCGACGGCAGCAGGGCGACAAAATCCCTGTAACCCAGCGGCTCAAGGTCCACACGGAAAGAGGTCCGGCATTCCCACGCCATGGAACCGCACACTGCGTCCACCCCAAGACTTCCGTTGGCGACGCCCAAGCAGCTTCTCTCCTCCGGTTCGATCTCGATTGTCCGCTGGAGAAACTGCGCCACCGAGGCCCGCGCCCCGATGCAATACTCCACCACCGCCTCTATGGTTCCGGCGGAGGCCGTCTGGCGGGAGAGCAGGCCGCCGCAGAAGACCAGTGATTCCAGAGGATAGCCGACCCTGTCCGCCAGACCCGGCGTGCCCAGGCCCAGAAGGCTCAGGATGTAGCGGGAATACCGGTCTCCGGCCTTTGGGCGATAGTGGGCGATGAAGAAGTTCTTCTTCCATGCCAGGTAAAAGAGGGAAATAAGCCGGTGATGGAAGATATCCAGGAACGCGGCAAAGGCGCCGTCCCTGGCCGCGGCCCGCTCCATGGCCATGGTGGTGTACCAGTGGGGCAGGACCCCGGATGGCCCGATCAGCCCCATGAAGTCCACCTGCATGCGCGCCGCTCCGTCCTCCCCGGCGCGCCTCAGGTCCGAGATCTCGCCGGCGGGAAAGGCGAGGCCCGGCTTCACCGAAAAGCGCACCCCCTCCAGTCCCGGAGAGAGGGCCTCCCCAAGGGGCTTTTTATCGGAGCAGACCGACTCCAGGAGTTGCACGGCGCGGAAAAACGACAGCCGGTAGAACTCGTCGAAGAGCAGGCTTTCTACAAAAGGACCTGGTTGCCGTTTCTCGGGGGCCACTCCTTCAACCTCTCTTTCCTCTGGATTGTGAGGGCTATCATCCGTGAAAAGGAATTCACCGATACATACTGGCCCAGGAAACGCTCCAGCACGCAGGCGAACAGATAGAGCCCCGAGCCCACGTACTTCTCCTCGTCAAAGGTAATGGAGGTCTCCACGCCGCGGCAGAACGATTGCCCCATGCGCCGCGTCACATGGCGGGTGGCCAGGGAAACAATGCCGTCTATCTGCTGCCTTGTTACGGGTGAATTTTCGAAATCGTACAGCTTGAGGATCTCACGCAGCGAATCCTCGCCCCCCTCCACCAGGGAAAGGTAGTTCAGGGACAGATGGGAGATGAAGCGCCACTGGAACGCCCCTCCCAATGCCGGCCGGCGGGTGGGGGTCGGCTTGATGCGGCACGAGATGCGGGCCACCGGCGCGGCCATCTCCATTTCAAAATCGCCCCCCGCGTCGCCGAAGGGAAGGCGGGAGGGAAGGTCCCGGTTGGTACAGGTAACATGAACGGTGAGGGTCTCGGCCTCAGGCTCGGCCGGCTGGAAGCGGAGATCGCTGAAGGAGAGATAGACCGAGGTTCCGCTGTCCCCCTTCCGTTCGGACGGCCGCCGCTGGACGTGCCAGAATGCGTCGGCGCCCTGCTCATCCTCCGCCTCCCGGTGGTGGCGGATGGAATAGAGAGGCCGGTATTCCGCCAGGGTCTCGGCGGTCGCGGCCCTTGAGGCCGCCACTTCGTCCACGGTAAAGACCTCCGTCGCCTCTACGCGTCTGATGTCCGGTATGACCGGATATTCGGTCTTGCGGTGCTCCACCCGGATCGGCTCGGCGATTCGGCGGAACAGGTTAACCACCGGTGTGGCATGGAGAGTAAACGTCGAAGCCGAAAGGAGCAGGGCCGCCCTGGCGGGCCTGTCCAGGTAGAATCTGATATCGATGGTGTCGCCGAAGCGCCCCCCGCGCAGGCGATCCAGTCCCAGCAGGTCAAAGAAAAGGAACTTTTCCGGAAAACAGAAGTACTCGAAGAGGAGCAGATACCCGGGAAAGGTCCTGGCCGGATAGGGGAGCATCCTTTCTTCGGGCTCGAACCCGACGGGCCCGACGCAGGAAGGCTCAAGGGAAAGTGTCTCATGGCCACCCGCGCCGCCGGCCCCTTCACATTCAACGGCGAGGACGTTGTTGAAGAGAAGTTCGTAGAGATGAGACACGTGCTGTCGCTGGCCGTTGAGGAAAAAACGGAGGCTGTCGCACCCCGGGTCCGCGAAGGTGAGGCCGTTGTGGGCCTTCAGGCGAAGCGACAGGACCTGCCGGGCGTCGCGTACCGGTTTCTTCGGGTCTTCGAGGGAGGCCGAAACCACCTCCAGGGGGCGAAGGGTTACCGGGTAGGACGTGGAAAAGCGGCACGGGACCCCCTGAACCGGCTTTGAAAAGAGGGAGGTGTCCCGTTCAATGCGGTATCCGCCGGGAGGGACGTTCTTCAGAATCGGCTCGAAGGTCACCACCGACATGGAAGGTATCGGGTTGGTGTAGTGGGGATAGAGGATGCCGAGCAGCGACTGGGTGATGTCGGGAAAATCATCGTCCAGCTTCTTGTGGACGCGCGCGCACAGGAAGGCGAACCCCTCCAGAAGCCGCTCGGTATGGGGGTCCTCACACTTGTCCGGTTCCAGGAGAAGCCTGCCCGCTACCTTGGGGTACTTTCTGGCGAACTCGCTCCCCATCTCGCGGATAAAGGAGAGTTCACGTTCGTAATATGCAAGAATATCGTCATCCATGCCCGTCTCAGTCGGGGATAAAAAACTCGCCCCTGTTGATGTCCAGATAGGTGTCAAAGGCCACAGGCTCGGTAAGGGGGGTTACGACCAGGAGCGCCGTAACCCTGAAACGCAACGTCCTTTCGCTCTCTCCCGGCACGTCGAAACGCACCGTGAGATTCTTCAGGCGGGGCTCGAAGAGGGAGATGGTCCGCTCTATCTCCTGGCGGATCCGTATCCGTACCGACGGGCTCCTGGGGTTGAGGGATGTAAAATCCCTCAGGCCATAGGTAAACAGCGATGATTCCAGATGGATATCAGCTTCCGGAACCTGCTGGATCGTTCTCCTCGCGTTCAGCAGGTTCTCCAGGTCGCGCATCACCGCCTTCCTCACCTGGGAAAAGGTGGGAACGCGGTTCTGGACAGGCTCGCGGGTCAACTCCGGTTCAAGATCGATGAGCCTGTCCAGCAGGGATGCCTGTAGAAATGGTCTGTCCTGCATGGCGCTCTCCCGCGAAGGTTATCAGGATCCCTTGTTGGCCTGCAGGTCCCAGCTCGCGGCGACCTGTCCGCCTCCGCTGCCATCATCCCGTTTCTGCTGGGTGTAGGTCCACTCGATCTTTCCGTAATCAAAGCCGACTTCCTCCAGGGGGAGGTTCTCGCCGCCATGGGAAGAACCTCCGCGGCGTACGGAGGTGATGATGCAGTTGGTCAGCTTGTATTCCATGTACTTCACCTTGTCGCCCCCGGCCCGGCAGAGCTCCAGTGTGACCTCCTTGATGTGTTTCCCCTGGGCGCACGCAAGGGCCAGCTTGGGGGAAGCCTTGTCCAGAGTCTTCACGATGGAGAAGTCCTGGAAATCGGCCCGCTCAGCAGAGGCGCCGCCGGCCGTGCTGGCGGCGGCTGACTTGGGTTGCGAGACCCCCCAACTGTAGGAAAGCACCTCGATCCAGTCCTTGTGCTTGTCGTCCGTGCTTTCACCCGGGATTCCTTCGATCTTGATGAATGCGTCAAATGCCATTTCTCATACCTCCTCTTTGTGTTTGTGCGTTTCTGATGACACTGATGCCATACAAGCTGAAGCAAGCATCGTTACTTCTTCGCCGGCGGCGGCAGGTTGGCGACAAGGCGCAGGGAAATCGTCAGTTCATCCAACTGGTAGTGGGGCCTGAGAAACGCCACCGCCCGGTACGCGCCCGGCTTGCCCGGTATCTCCGCCACCTCCACCCTGGCCTCCCGCAGTGGGAAGCGGGCCTTCATCTCCTGCCCGGCGTCGTCGTCCAGCAGGACATAGTTGCTGATCCACCGGTTCAGGTAGTCCTCGACATTCTTTCTGGTCATGAAGCTGCCGATCTTGTCCCGCATGATGGACTTCAGATAGTGGGCGAAACGGGAAACCGCCATGATGTACTGTAATTGGGCCGAAAGCTTGGCATTGGCGTTGGCCGCGTCGCTGTCGTACACCTTGGGCTTGTTGCAGGTCTGGGTGCTGAAAAAGGCCGCGAAGTCAGTCCCTTTGCAATGAACGAGGGGGATGAAGCCGAGGTCCGCCAGTTCCTTTTCACGCCGGTCGGTGACGGCTATCTCCGTCGGACATTTCAGGGCCACCTCCCCTTCATCGGTGCGGAAGGTATGCACCGGAAGCCCCTGAACCAAGCCGCCCCCCTCGACTCCCCTGATGGCGGCGGTCCATCCGAACTTGGAATAGGCGTCGGTTATACGCGTCCCCAAAGCATAGGCGGCATTGCCCCACAGATATTTGCCGTGATCGGTCCCGTCCACGTTCTCCTCGAAATCAAAGGTCTCCACCGGCACGGTTGCCTGGCCGTAGGGGAGCCGCATCAGGGTATGGGGGAGACAGAGACCCACGTAGCGGGAATCCTCGGAGTCGCGGAAGGACTTCCACTTGGCGTATTCCACGCTCTGGAATACCTTGGCCAGGTCACGGGGATTGCCCAGCTCCGTAAAGCTCTCCAGATTGAATATGGCCGGCGACGCCGCCGAGATGAACGGCGCATGGGCCGACGAAGCCACCTGGGACATCTTTTCCAGAAGCGAAAGGTCCTGGGGATGGTTGCCGAATTCGTAATCCCCTATTAGACAACCGTACGACGCCCCGCCGAAGGTGCCGAACTCTTCCTCGTAGATCTTCTTGAACAGGTTGGACTGATCGAATTCAGCCGCCTTTTCCATGTCCTTGAGCAGCTCCTGCTTGTTGATGTTCAAGACCCGGATCCTGAGCTTCTCCCCGGTCTCGGTCTGGTCCACCAGGTAGGCAAGCCCCCTCCATGAGGCCTCCAGCTTCTGGAAATCCTGGTGGTGCATGATCTCGTTGAGCTGGTCCGAGATGAGACGGTCAAGCTGCGCTATCCTGCTGTTGATCATCATCTCCGTGTCTTTGGACACGACAATGGCGCCGTCCATCACCTGCTTCACGAATTCGCCTATGAGGTCCCGCGCGTATTCCTTCTGGGCGACATCCCGCGCAAGACGCCCGTCCTCGATTATCTTGTCCAGCAGGCTCCGCTCTTCAACGGCTTCCGCGGTTTCCGCTGCCTGCGCCTGGTGTTCCTTTTCCTGTTCGGCCATAGGTCATCACCTCCTCTTTCTATTCAGTTTCCGGTTTCTCCGGCGAGGTTTCAATCCCCGCTTCTTTCCCCACCTGTTGAAGGGACTCGGTGCTGTTGATAATCTCCTGCAGAAGCTCATCAAGCCTGTCATTGCCGTCCAGCTTGCCCAGGAGATCCGACATGCGCCGCCTGGCTTCCGTAAGCTTGCGCAGCGGTTCCACCTGGCGGGCCACCTGTTCCGGGTGGAAGTCGTCCAGGGACTTGAAGCGAAGCTCCACAGCCATCTTCGTATTGTCGTTGCTCAGCTTGTTATCCACCTTGAAGGCGACACGGGGCTTCATGGCCTCCAGGACGTTGTTGAAGTTATCCCGATCGATCTCCACGAACTTCCTGTCCTTGACCCTGGGAAGGGGCTCGGAGGGCTTGCCCGACAGGTCGGCCAGCACCCCCACCACAAAGGGAATCTCCTTCATCTCGATGGCGTCGCCTATCTCCACGTCATAGGTGATGTGGACCCTCGGCGCCCTGACCCGGTCAATCTTGTGCTGCGTGCTCTCTTTCTTCGGCATAGATCCTCCTTTCATGAAGAATTCAATTTCTGTAGAGTATTGCCTTGGTTACATCCAGGGAGCAGATGCGGCGGAAAAGCTCGCCGGCCCTGCCGGAGTCATCGCCGGAGGGCTCTCCGCTGGTGAGACACTGGTACAGGGACTCAAGCACCTCGGCAATCCAGAGGGGCGATTCCCAGCGTTCCAGATGGAGTTCTTCAATGAGAGAGGAAAGGCCCTCCAGGATCGGCCGCGCCAGGTCCGGACGGCCGGCCCTCAGACATATCTTCCCCATCAGGAGACGATAACGGTTCCGTTCCCGCTCCGACGGGGAGGCGCAGGACGCAGCGAGAAGAAGCGCCAGAGACTCTTTCATCCCTCCTCCTTCCAGCAACCTTATGGCCTCCTCCCACAGGTCCTGCTCCGGGGAGGCGGCGACCGGCGCGGCGGGAGTCAACAGGGGAGGAATGGCCGGGGCCTGCCGGACCGGCGGCGACTCCGGCGGGGAATGCGGTTCCACCGGCTCTTGATCCGGCGCCGCTGAGGTGGCGTCAGCAACCGGCATGGACGGCGCCGAGGCCTTTACGGCCTGGGCCTTCTCCTCCCCGTAGAGCCTGCCCGCCAGCCGCTCGCACTCGTCCAGGGCCTCTCCGATGTCCGAAAGCCGCGGCGCCTCGGCGCCGAAGCGCTCTTCCGTCACCCTGTCCAGTTCGCTAAAGGCCTCGCGGCACTGGGCCAGTCCCTCCAGAAGCGAGGCGCGGAAAGACGGCGAAGACTGGGCCGCCGCGGCGTCGAAGGCCTCCGCCGTCATCTTCCCTTCGGCAATCAGATCGTCCCGGCGTTGCCGCTTCCGCTCATCCACATCACCAAAGCGGTTTTTCGTATCAGACTCGTATCCCACGTCCCTGGATTCATGCCAGGTATTAAGGGAACAGACCGGGGTTGCGGAGGGATCATTCAGGGATGTCCCGCGGATGGCGGCTGACAGTTTGTCGTTGAGAAACTCGAAAGGGGCGATGCGGTATTCCAGATCCCCTTCTTCAACCAGGGGATAGACGGTATCCCAGAAGCGCTCCTGGAGCCCGCTCATGACGCGGAGTCCCAGGGAGAGGTCTCCGAATCCACCGTCCATCACCAGGGCCTCGCACAGCCACGCGGCAACCTGAAGGTCCTTTGTCTTCGTGGAAAGGGCATCCGTTGCCAGGCCGGCCACCCTGCGCCAGTCCGACGTCTTCAGCTCCCGCTGCCAGTCTCCCATGGCCAGAGGGTCCTCGGAGCGGCGCGCCTCCTTGATATCTTCGTACACCGGGGAGTAGCGAAGGTCTTCGCCCGCCGGCATCTCCAGAGAAATGGGCTTCAGAATCGTTTCGAGATCAATGGAATTCTTCATACTCCACCCTTTTTCCCGTCGTGAAACACGATCTCCCGCGTCTCCAGAAGGGCCTTTTCCTCTCTTCCCGCCAGGAAGAGATGCTGGCCCTCCGCCAGTGTGATCCCCCCTCCCGGTTCACGCCAGGCGGTGATCCTTCCCAGTCGAATCCGATCGTCTCCGGAACCGTGGGCGCCAGGGTAGAGGGCGGGCAGATAGCAGCCTACGGCCAGGCCTTCCCTGGAGGCTATGCGGGCCGGCGCCCAGAGAAGGTCGATCTGGCTTTTCGGCGCGGAGACGGTGATCTCCCGCAGGGCGTCAAATGGAAACCAGATATAGGAGTCGTGGATGAATACCTCCAGGAAATGGGCCAGGAAGTCGTCCGCGTCCCTGAACCTCTTGAAAGCTTTCCCGTCGGCGACGCCGGACAGGGAAGGCGTTTGTCCGTCAATCTTCCGCAGAATGGCGGCCGCCTCCTCAGCTTCGCCGGCGGCGAGCTTCCCGCGGGCGAGAAAGAGCTCTTCCAGCCATTCCGGCATCCGCGACATCCGGTCAGGACGGGCCTTTCCCTGAAAGACCTCCTCCCGCTTCCTCTCAGCCGCCATGAGGTTCCGATAGACCTGCGCGCCCGTCTCCACCCCGGGGTCCTGTTGCTCCAGGATATCGAGATGCCGCTCCGCCTTGTCCCATTCACCGCAGAAGGCCAGTATCTGGAACAGGAGGGTCCTTCTCGCCGTATCAGAGGGAAAAGACTTCACCTCTTCCGCCGCCCTGGCGCGGGCTTCCTGAAGCCGCCCGGCGCGTATCAGTTCCTTGGTATCCATGGGTATCCGCCTTTCACACTGTCATCCGCCGGCAATTCCATTCCCGCGGGGTCAACCCTGTGTGTTTGACCGCATTTTCGGTTGCCCGCCCCTGCATTTCAGGCGGAAAGGACCGTGGAGCGAAAAGAGCCCGCCTCCATCCGCGGAACAGACCACAGGGCGGCGAAATCCGTATACAGGAGAGGACGTTTGAAACGGATGGCCCAGGTCTTCTCGAAACTCCCCCCGATAAAAAACGCCTTCGGCGCCGCCGGTCCGCGATTCTTCAACAGCCGGTGAAGTTCGGCCACCGAGTCTATCCTGCCGCGGGTTTGCTCCGCCGTGAGATGGAACACATCATACTCTTCCCCTTCATACAGGGGGATGACGAAACCAGGGTCGGTCCCGAAGCCGGTTGAGGCCGGAACCGGCGTTGCTCCTCCAGTCCGATCGATCGCCGGCGGGGGCGTATTCAGAAGCTCCCGCTCCAGTTGCTTCAGGTCCCTGACATTCTTTGTGATGCAGTACTCGATGTAGCCCCAGGCCCTCTCACAGGCGGACGGTACGGTTTCCCACGACTCCTCCCACCGATCGAGGGGCCCTTCCCCCACCACCATCAACGGATAGGGTCGGCCGATACTGTCGTTGCAGTCCCTCACCAGGCCGCACACAAGGCTCCTTTTTTCCCCTGCCGCCCAGAAACGCCATCCGCAAGCGGTGGCCGCGTCCACTGACTTGTTCTCTCTCCCGGCGAAGGCGTGGTATCCCCTCTCCATCCAGTCAGCTAAAAGTCCGGCCGTTGCAAAGGACTCCCCAAGTCTGAAATAGTCACTGGCCACCGGATGCTTGCCGCAGGCGGCCCAGCGCCAGCGTTGTCCGCCCCGGATCAGTCCCAGCAACGCGCTATCCTCCTCGGGACCTGCCCGGGCAGGACGGTCCTCCTGGCGGCGCCGACGCCACCCCCCGCGCCCAGCGACAGATCTCCGCTGAATTGATAGTTCACGCGGATATACCTGATCCCCAGGCGCTCCAGGGCCCGCCTTTCCGCGGGGAACTGGTTGGGATAAAAGGTGCGCCTGCCGCCGCGGAACTCCCTGATAAAGGATGAAAAAGCCTGGGGTCCGGAATAGCGCCTGGTAAGCGTCACATCTCCGATCTCCACCTGAAACAGCACGTCACCGCATCCGTCCGCGGTCCAGGTAAAGGTCTTGCTCACGGGATAGTTCAGGTTTTCCATGGACTGGGTTCCGGTGGAACACTGCAACTCCACCCTTGTCAGGTGGGGCTTCAGGGTGGCCTCGGGATTGGAGTCGGTGGGGAGGCCCTTGATGTGAACCGCAAAGTTCGTTTTCTGCTTCGCCGCCGGCGGCGGCTTCTTCACCTTCGCGCCCTTGGAGAGAAAGGCGACGAACACCGGTTCCAGGGAGAGCGTGCCGCCGAAGGACTCCTTGGCGTAATAACCCCTCCCCGGACTCCAGCCGATGAAGGGGGAAGCAGGCCCTTTCATGAATTTCCACACCGGCCCCTCCTGTTCCAGCAGATACTGCATCATCTGCTCGTCCATACCCCCCTGGGCCTCCTGGAGGACCTTTTCCTCCCATTGGGACTGGAGGGCGCACGAGCTCTCCATCCTTACGAATGCCCACAGGAAGGAAAAGGGTCCGCGGACAAGGGCCAGGAAGGTCTCATCCGGGACCCCGCCCATGGAATTCCTGATCCGGATCAGCGCATCATCGGCCGCCTTGAAGGGAGATTTGTCAGCCGGCTCATCACTGAAGGCCCGCAGAGCCAGCTGGTAAGACTGCATCCTGGACCTAGTGTAGGGGCCGATGGTGGACAGGGACGACAGATAGTCATGAATCGCCTTGGACAGAGCCGACTGGGCCTCTACGGCGGCCCCTCCCCCGGTCTTTCCGCCCAGCGCCTTTTCCAGCCTGTCCATCAGCTTGCGCCCCTCCTCGGCGGTCTTGCTGACGATGGTTCCGGCCGCTCCGGACGACTTCAGCAATTGGAAGCGGTATACCTGGCGAAGCCACGACGGCATCCCTTCCACATCGGAAAGGGAAGCAAGCTCCGTGACAAGGGTTCTGAAAAAGGCCAGGTAAGGCCCCTGGTCGCCAGGCATCTTCTCCGCCATGGCCTGCCATTCCTTCTGGCCCCGAAGCCGCTCCGCGCCACGGGGGAAGAAGGAGGCGAAGGCCTGCCATGCCCCATAGCAAGCCCCTCTCCAGGATGTCTCGAAGGCGGCCTTGGGCCTCTCAAGGGCGCCCGGCTCCGGGTGCGCCGCCACAATCTCGGCGAGGAAAGAGTTAATGAGCTCCTTTCCCTTGCGGGTGAACGCGGGCGAAACGCTCCTCTCTCCGGGCACGGATACGCCGCCGCCCCAGAAAGTCTGGAGGGTAATGGAGGGAACCGACCCCTGACGGTTGCACCATTCCATGAGCCAGTCCAGGTTGTTCTGGCGCAGGGCGAGCAACCGCGCGAGACGCCGTTGCAGGGTTGCGGTCTCCGCGCCTAAATCGGTCGTGTCGGTGCGCCACAGCAGATAATTGAGAAAGAGAAATCCGAACTGCTTTCTGGTTTCATCGTCCATGCCGCGGTCGTAGCCGGAAAGGAAGAAAGCGGGCAGCGGCCTGGACTGCAGGGCCTTCAGGTCTCCCCCTTCCCGCCGCGCCGTGAGCAGATTGATGCGCCTCGCCACATGCTCTATGTAGCTGCTGGTCGTCACCTCCGGAGTCGCGGAAGAAAAGGTGGCGATGCCGTCATTCATGGCCCCGTCAAAGGGAACCAGGAAACGATCATGGAAGCGCCGGCAGAAACGGGCCTTCAGCTCCATCTCCACCTTCCGGCTCTGGTTAAGGCCGAACCTGGGAATCCACCAGTTGCGGTTTCGTTCCTCCACCTTCAGGATCATCAGGCGGTAGCGCTCCATGGTGGAAAGGTCCGTCCTTAGTTCGCCCTTCATCTCCGGCGGCCGGGCGGCGTAGGCGTCCTCTATCGTCGAGGCGTTCTTCACGCAGGCATAGGTAAGGAGCCCGATGAGGGCCAGGCTCAGGAGCGACCAGGAGACAAGTCCCAGATTCCGGGTGAGCGCGCTCCACTCCAGGGCGCGCCGGGTGGGAGCGAAGAGGCCGCGGTCGCGGGGGAGCGCCACTGAGAAGAAATCGTGCAGAAACAGGCCCTTGCTGGTGCCGGGGAGCACATCCTTCTCGCCGATGAGCCCCAGGGCGTTCAGGAAGTGGGAATACGGCGTCCCCTCCTGTCGCCCGCTGCTGAAAAATACCCCGCGGAGAAGCGGGGTCTCCTGATACGGATTCTCCCTGAACGCGGAATTGACAAAGGAATCCAGGCCCTTTTTCAGGTTCTCGAATTCTTCGGGGAAGAGGAGCGACCCCGTCGCTTCGGGGCCCCTGGAGGCCGGCTGGTGAAGCTGCAGGAGGCGGAGGGTTCTGAGGCGCTCTCCGGTGGAGGTTATGACATTATCCAGAAAACCGGCCACATCCTTTGTCAGGTCCTGGTTGACGAGGCCCATGGGCTGTTCCAGACTCTTTTCCGGGAGCTGCTGGCAAAAGGCCGCCATCCCCTGAATCAGGTCGCACTTGGTCACCAGGAGATAAACCGGGAACTTGACGCCGAGGACCCGCATCAGTTCGTCCATGCGCCTCCGGATCTTTCCGCCGTCCTCCTCCAGGACATCGCCGGGGGCGCCCAGGAGCTTGTCCGCCGCCACCGTGACAATCAGACCATGGATGGGTTCCCTCTTGCGATACCTGGCCAGGAGGGAGAGGAACTGCTGCCACTCGTCCATATCCCTTCCCTCGTGCACGGGAATGGCGTATCTGCCGGCGGTATCGATGAGCACCGCCTTCTCGAAGAACCACCAGTCGCAGTTGCGGGTGCCGGATATGCCCGAGGCGCGGTTCACCTCCACGAACGGCGAGGAGAGGCGCGCGCTGTTCAGGGAAGTGGTCTTGCCCGAACCGCTCTCGCCGATTACCAGGTACCAGGGAAGAACGTAGAGAGGGTTTCCCGCTTTTTTCAGATGGGAGCGGCGCAGCATGTCCACGGCCTGCTTCCACTGGTCCTGGAGCGCCTTGTGCTCTTCCAGCTCCTTTGCCGCCAGGTTTTTCGCCATGACCTCGTCCTGCTCGATGATCTGGCTCACGAAACGCCGCTCCCGGCGGCGGAGCATCAGCTTCTTGAAGAACATGACGCCGAGGAATATCCCCGCCAATCCCAGCAGGAGAAAGACGCTGACCCATTTCGGCCATCCCAGGAACAGCACCAGGAGAAAGGTCAGCAGGACGACGATGACGGCCGCGAGCCCCAGCATGAAAAACCTGATGAATTTAAGAAATGCGCCTTTCATGTCACGCCCCCGCCCTGAGGATCTTTTCCGAGATGCTGTTCAGAAATACCCAGTAGATGAGATAAAGGAGGCAGAAAAGGGCAACCGGTCCGATAACGGCGCCAACGGCGAGCATTGAGAAGCGGAAACGGCGCGGCTGGGGAATAATGGCGGGAGCGTCCAGGGGGAGAGCCCCCGGAAAAAGATCCGCCTTTTCCAGAGAGGGAATGCCCATGGGTCCGCCCACCAGCAGCTTCAGATTTGAGGCCTTCAACTGTTCCAGGAGGAATTCGTCTCCTGGATGGATGAAGCGGCCCCTGAAACCCAGGGCAAGGCAAAGATAATAGACCTCTCGCACATCCCTCTGGTGAAGCCCCAGCCGGTTCAACCGCTCGAAAAACTCCTCTCCGGCCTCTGTCGTGTTGTAATAGACCCGCTGCAACTGCTCCCGCTGCCACAGGGTTCTGCTCTCCCAGGACGAATCAAGGATCGTCTCGTCCACCCATGCGCACACGGCAAAATGTGCCTGCTCGTAGTCTTCCCTCGGGAAACCACCCTTTGCCGCGAGGCCGTCACTCCCGGAAAGGAGGCGATGGATATCCGCCTTCACCTGCTCGAAGGCGGGCTGCCGCGAAGCCGCGTTCTTCCGAAAATAGACCACATATGCGATCAGCTCCATGAAACAGTCGGTCAGATGCATGAAAATCTCCATTCCGCCATCTTCTCTTCCCCAGCTTCAGCCACAAAGGAAACCTTTTCCCTTTCAACTTATTACTTATTACTCATTACTTATCACTTTTCACCTTTCACCTTTCACCTTTCACTTTTCACCTTTAACTTTTCCAAATCATCCCCTGCCCACGATCATCAGCTCAATCTCCAGGTCCTCCGGCGCCTTGTCCCAGTAGAGGGCGATATTCTTCGTCTTCTCCAGCATCAACCACTGGTCGCAATGAGCGTCGACCGCGAAATAGACCGAGAATGCCCGGCGCGGCAGCTCCTGTGGAGGAACCGGAAGATGCTCCAGGCCGATGCCCGGGAGGGCGCGGGCGATCAGGATCGGCATGTGCTCCCTGGTGCTCAGTTTGGCCGCCAGCGACATGGACCGGATCACCTCCTTCGGGTCTTCCTCGGTGCGCAGAGCCAGGTAGAAGCGGTTCCGTCCCTCGAAATGGGCGGGTTTCATCTCGGCGGCGAAGTATGTGCCGTCATAAAGGAGTTGCAGCACATATTCCGGCCCGGCGGTAATCTCGTCCAGCAGCCGGGTGATGAGCGACTGGGCGGCCAGGAAACATTCGCCCAGGGAGCGGTGGTCATAGACCGGCAGCAGGCGTTCACCGCTCTCCGTTACCTCTCCCAGCACGGTGACCGTTTCTGAAAAGGTGGAAAACTCTCCCACGATCTGTCTCAGCAGCCAGTAGACGAGCCACGGGTGAACCTGCTTCACCTCCGTAAGGTGGGCCAGTTGCGGGATGTAGCGGTTCATGGAACGCAGCGCCAGCAGGTAGACCATGTCGCGGGAACCGAACTCCGCCGTCTGTATGCCCCGCTGCCTCTTCATCTCCTCCAGCTGGCGGCCCCGGGACGCCAGCTGGTCGCGGATCTCCCGTACGATCCTGGTCAGGGACCCGGATGAGGAGATGACAAGGGAAGGTGGAATATAGCGCTCCGAGACTATTATCTCGTCCCCGTTCTTCTCCAGCATGGCAATGGGCAGAAGCTGATAATCTCCCAGCCGGTCGACTTCCGATTCCCAGAAGATTTTCAGGACATACCGCATCCGTTTTACGGGGGCCGAAGGACCCGCCCCGTGGAGATCCCGGCATTGTTCGGCATCGGCCGGGGAAATGAAACGAGCCGTTACCGTGGCCGTTGAATCCTCCTTCTCCGCAACGGCCACGTTCTCCCCCTCCGGATTCCATCCCTTCAGACCCACGTACACGGTGAGAGGTCTGCCGCCCTCCAGCCAGGCGTCATCGAAACGTCGCGGTTCCAGGAGCGCGTTTTCCGGCACGGACGCATAGGCGCCGTCCGGAAAAAGGAAGCTGCCCTTCGTAACCATGAAGGTCCGCGCGCCCAGGGAAGCGCCGTGGATCTCCAGCTCGCCCGCGCCCCAGAGGTAAGGCGCCAGGTATTCGTAAAAAGGGACCAGGAGAGCGGAGGAGCAACGCTGCGCCAGTTGAAAATGCTGGGGCTGCAGAAACAGCCCCTGATGCCAGAAGAGGGGTCTTTCTATGTCCATGGACTATTCCTCGATATTCGGGTTCCGGCGGCCGGAGGCGCCCTTCATTAATTCACCACTGGACCAATACGTCGAAACCTCATTATTTCACGTCCTGGATCTGCCACTGTCCGAGGTCCAGGTTGATGACCAGTTCCTTTGATCCGCCAAAGAAGCCGGGACGCGGGATGGGATAGAGACGCGCCACCCGTGACTTCTCAAGCGTGTAATAACCCGCCACGATTCCCAGGTAACGCGCGCCCTCCGCCCTGTCCCTGACCTCTTTCACATTGCGGGACGGGTGAACGAAGATTCTCTTGCTGGTCAGTACGCTCGGGTCGAACCTCTCGCACTGCATCAGCCTGGAAAGACCGTTCCGCTCCTCGGTCAACTGGTTGAAGGCGTTGGGATCCTTGAGCTGGTAGATGCAGAGGGCAAGGGAGTGAGGCTGGCCCTGGTAGAGATTCAACCGGGGATCGCTGTTGATGTTCAGGATGATGGATTCCTTTTCATAGGGTATTGCCGGTTTATCGGCGTCCCCCTTGTCCTTCGAACCCGAAAAAACCGAACAGGAACAGAGACAAAGCAATACAAGCAACAGCTTCATCAGGATAACGGATTTCATCATGGCTTGCTCCTTCCTTGGATTTCACTGGCCTGGCGGCAGCTCTTTTCCAGCTCCCTCAGCAGTTTCCCGGTAAAACCTCCCGAATCGAGCCATTGCCTGCAGGCAAGATGCCTTTGGCGGTAGACTTCAAAGGCCTCGGCCTTGCGCATGGGCCCTATCTTCAGTCCCGAGGTGACGGCAGCCTCGCACGCGTCCGGGTCCAGTTCGGAAAGTATCTCTCCGGCAACCCGCCTGGATGACTCCTGAAAGGCATTGTGGGCGATGAGAAAGGCGGTCCGGATCTGTTCGAGATAGTCCTTCAGCGAGGCCTCCCGCTCCCCCTCCTCCATCTGGGCGCCGATGACCTGGCGGATGGTCTCCAGTTCCGGACTCCTGCCGAAAAACGCGCTGTTTATCACTCCGATGAGCTGATTGAGTGTATCGAATACGGTGTTCAGGGCCTGCGCGAACCTCTCCGCCGCATCGCCGGTGTCCGGCGCCGGGACATCCTTGCCCAGAAGGAGAGAAACAAAGCGCGCCGCCGATTGCCCATCAAGATTCGGAGATGAAGCCCCGGCCATTTCCGTTCCCGCGAAACGTCGCGCCAGAGCCTCAACCATGGCAACCCTCTCCCCGGGCCCCAGATGACCCAGTTCCCCGTTCAGGTATCCTTCCACTGCTCCTTCCGGGTCCGGAGAACCGCCGGCGAGGGCGCGGCGGACCCCGCTCTCAAGGTCCGGAATGGTCGGTTCAGGCGCCATTTTTTCCCCTCCTCCCCTTCATCCGCGGATCGCTCCCGCGAGGCGCGAGGATAACCGTTTCGGCCAGGTCATCCTCTTCCCCGGAAGGGGTATCCAAAGGTTCAGCGGATTCAGTCTGTCCGGGAGACTCCGTTGACGGCCCGGCAACCTCCCGCCCGTTGTTGGCCGTTTCCGGCCGGTCAGCCTGGATGATGAGTGTCTCCGGCACGGCCTCATCACATTCCCGGGGCGGTGGAGGGGCGGGATTTACCGCCCTGTCCCGCGGAGAGAGGATGATGGTCTCCATAAACTCGTCGGTATCCATGAAACCCGAAAAATCACCGTCTTCACGGCTTCCGGACAGGATGACCGTTTCCATGATCCCGTCAGGCGCCCCGGACTCCGGCGGGGATGAGGGCGGGGCTGCTTTTTGCTCGTCACGCCACCTGCCGGCGATGCGCATCAGGAGGTCGCGGACCCATTGACCATCGGGAGGCGGCGCCTTCCCCCCGGACTCTTCAGGCTCTGCCGGAACCTGGGCGAAGAGGGCGTCCCGCACATCCGAACGGAGGGCCGGCATATCCTCCCGGAACGCCTCCCACCCCCGGCCGCAATCTCCTTCCCTTGAAGAGCGCAGCAGTTGAAAACCGATGAGCAACGCCCTTCTCCACAAGGTATTCCAGGAATCAGGCACACTTAAGCGACCGGGATCCCAGAAGATATTCTCCGGCGCGAACATGGAATCGCCGTCGGGAAATCCCCGGGGCTGGTCCGCGGATCCTCCTCCGCCAGACATCCCGGCTTCCAGCGCTCGAAAGACCTCCGCGGCGCCCTGCCTGCCATTGGCCAGCAGGACGGAAAAGCAGATCAGGCCGGCATGGAGAAGGGGAGCAGCGGAGGACTCAAGGGCAAAGGACGAAAAAACGGGTCTCGGCCGGATGATGTCCACTACCCCGACACTGAAGCTCCACCAGCAGGGAAGCCTGTCACTCCGCGCCGGAAGCCGGACCCAGACGGCATCCAGGGAGAGGCTCATATCCGGAGAGCACTGTGCAGCCCGCGGCAGCAGGTCTTCGAGAAAAGACAGTTTCAGGTAGAGAATCTCCAGCCAGCGCCGGGCATCCGCGACAGGAAAGAGCGGCGCCGCCGAGGGCATGTCCCCGCGGAAAACCTTCAGACAGTCAAGGCGGGCCCGGTCCCGCAAAGGATGGAGAAGGCTACCTGTTTCATCAAAGGAAGCGCCGGAGATAAGGGAAAGGAATTCCCTGGAGTGCAGGGTAAAGGCGTCAAAGACGAGCAGGTGAAAAGGATAGAAGGAAAAGGGCACGATACGGCCATCCGCCGCGAATTCCGGTCCAAAGCATACGGGACGCTCCGGACATTCAGCGCAGGGGAACATGGTCTCCCGTGAGGCCGTCGCTCCCGGCGAGGAGAAGCTCCTCACCAGGTCCCGGCGATCCCGGAGCGCCGGCGGCGAGGAGTGGTCCCTTTCATGGATATAGAATGCGGCATCCTCCCGGTCGGCGCATTCTCCGCAATAGAGATAGCGGTATGTGGTCGAAGAATACGGCTGGAGGGAGCGCGCGGCGAGGAGATGGTCATCGACGCAAAGCCGGAGAGGGCTTCCGCAGAGTGGACAGGGGGGGTGGAAGAAGAGGTCCCTCTTCGTACAGTAGAACAGGGGGGAAAAGGGGAGAATCCCGTCAGGTCCGGCCCTGCCGGCAAGGGACAACGGGGCGGTATCATCACCCCCGCTTTCGCGGCGGGAAAGGGCATTCCGCCATGCCGCGTCCATGACCGGGTTGGAAACAGGCCACGGCGAGGACGCCGGAAGTAAATAGCGATCCCTTCCCATGAGGAGGAAAACCCTTTTCAGAACGCTCCCGCCGCCGGTCACGAACCGGCCCGCCAGCAACCTGGTGACCGGGTCCGAGTCATCCAGGATGAAAAAGGGGAAGCGGCCCCCGTCTCCTGACGCGGCGGGGTCCGTCAGACAGAGCCTCACGCAGGCGTCGCCGTTCAAATACGGCAGAAGTGACGTGGTTTCATATAGGTCCGGCACAGGACTCATGGCATTCCTTCCGAAACGGCGCTCGTAACCGGCATGGATCTTCTATCTTCCGGTAATTCGGGACCAGAAACCTCCCGATTTCCCTTTTTCCTTTCCTTCCGGATTCCCCTTTTCTCCCTGGTTTTCCCCTGCGCCCTTCGCAACCGGCTCTTCGCCGGCGTCCAGGGCCTCCATGATTCGTCCTTCACCGAGAAAGGAAAAAACCGGTCCAGCGGGTCCCAGTGAAAAACGGTCATTGGCGTTCAAGACCGCCCGCGGATCCAGCGGAAGGCCGTTCACCCTTATCATCTTCTGTCCGGTCAGGTCCTTGATCCAGTAACGGTCCCTGAAATAGAATATCTGGGCGTGACGGTCGAGGATACCGGAATGCTCCAGCACGAAATCACACCCGGGATTTTTCCCGATAACCACCGGCAATTCCCTGAAGGAACGGATGGTCGGTCCATACTGGATGATGAGTGGTACCTGGACGTTGCGAACAGCCTCATCCGGCGTCGGTTCGGGACCGGAAGCCGGAACGGATAAAGGGGAAGCAACCATGGCCGGTGGTTCAGGCAAAGGCGGCTCAATGACCGGCTGTTGACGCGGGACCGGCGCCGGATTCCTCACGAAGGGCTCTGGCGCCGGTCCCTCTTCAAGGGGCGCGGGAGTTTCCACGGGAGGGGCCACAGCCGCGGGTGGTGATACGGTCTTCGCGGAAACGGCCTCGTCAGCGGATATCCTGGTGAGAAAGCTGACCTTAGGCCCTCCCTCGGCGAACTCGATGACGTCACCTTCCCTGAGAATGCAATCAGTCACCTTTTTCCCGTTTACATAGGTGCCGTTGGAACTGGAGTCAACAAGCCGGAACCGGTTTCCTTCACGTATTATCTCGGCGTGTTTCCTGGAAACAATCGTCAGGTCCGCCGGAAAAAGGACACGGCAGGAGGGATGTCTTCCGATGGAAACGGTATCGTCACTGAACTCCTGGATCTCACCCTTCATGGGACCCTGGATATGGATCAACTGTACGGTAATGGACGGGCTCTTCATATGATTTCCAAATACGGTTCAGCAAGCGAACCGGCATGATAAGCAATTGCAAGACAGTTGAATCTATACTGAACAGCAAGGCGAACCGGTTGCTTCCTGAAGCGCCAATCGCCTCATAAGTACTTGAGAATAGTAATATATTTACGCATCATGTCAAGCAGCGGCCATGAACATTTTTGCTTTGCCGCTCAATGCGAAAATCAGCGTCTAGATTCCCTTGCGATCCAGGCTCCGGTACTGGATCGCCTCGGCCAGATGGGGCTCACGGATGGCAACGCAGCCCTCCAGGTCGGCGATGGTGCGGGCCACCTTGAGTATCCGGGTATAGGCGCGGGCCGAAAAACCGAGCCGCTCGGTTACCAGCTCCAGAAGCCGGCGCCCGGCCTCGTCGGGCTCGCAGAATCTGCGGATCTGACGGGGGGACATCTGGGAATTACTGTGCACCTTGGTGCCGCGGAAGCGCTCCAACTGGATCTCCCGAGCCTTCTCCACCCTCTTCACGATCCCGGCCGAACTCTCCCCTTCGCTCCGGTCCGCCAGTTCACGGTACCTCACCGCTGGAACCTCTATATGGATATCGATACGGTCGAGGAGTGGCCCGGAGATGCGTGAACGGTACTGGTGTATCTCGCGGGGGGTGCACGAACACCCCTCGGAACCCGGCCCGCCGCCGCATTTGCACGGGTTCATTGCCGCGACAAGCATGATGCGTGACGGATAGGTAATGGAGGTCAGGGCGCGGGAGATGGTGACGCGGCCGTCTTCCAGGGGCTGGCGGAGCACCTCCAGGACATGCTTCTTGAATTCCGGCAGCTCGTCCAGGAACAGCAGGCCGTTGTGGGACAGGGAGACCTCGCCGGGCCGGGGGGTGTTCCCTCCTCCGATAAGACCGATGTCCGAGATGGTGTGGTGGGGCGCCCGGAAAGGGCGCTGGGTGATGAGGGCCCGGTCCCGCTCCAGTACACCCATGACACTGTACACCTTTGTGGTTTCGATGGCCTCGTCGAAGGACATCCGGGGCAGGATGCCGGGGATGCGACGGGCCAGCATGGTCTTGCCGGAACCGGGAGGGCCTATCATGAGGATGTTGTGGGCGCCGGCGGCGGCCACCTCGATGGCGCGCTTGGCGTGGTCCT
>CAYMFO010000003.1:0-118483 GCA_964389825.1 uncultured Geobacter sp.
ACAAAAAAGGACTTAACCATGTCGGCCAAGTCCTTGATTTTATTGGAGCGGGAAACGGGATTCGAACCCGCGACCTTCAGCTTGGGAAGCTGACACTCTACCACTGAGTTATTCCCGCGTGAGAGAGTTTATTTATCCCATCGGCGCCTCTTTTGTCAACCGATTTTTCCGCATGGATTCCCGAGTCAGGGCTTCGGTGTTTCCCTCGGGTTCCGGGTTCGGCTCAAGAGCAGGCGAACATGGGAAGCCTCAACAGAGCAGAGGGAGTATCGATGATGTAGTCCGCCCCTGCGATCTCGTTCCGGTCTCCGTACCCGAAGGAACAACCGATGGTAAGGATACCCGCCGCCTTGCCCGCCGCGATGTCGTTTATACTGTCTCCGACAATGGCGGTCCGCCCCGGTGTGAAGCCCAGATCAGCCATGACCTTCCGGAGTGGTTCAGGCGAAGGCTTCCGCTCCCTCAGCGAGTCCGCGCCGATGACGCATTGGAAAAAACCGTCCGCCTTCAGGGTGGTCAGCGCCTTGCGGCACAGGGCCACGTTCTTGTTGGACACCACGGCCAGGGTCTTTCCCGAGCCGCGCAGGGCTGACAGGGTTTCTTCGGCGCCGGGATAGAGGCGGGTCTTGTCCACGATATGCTCCTCGTTGTAGGCGAGAAAGACCGACAGACCAATCTCGATCTCCTCCGCCCCCGCATCGGGCATCGCCTTTTCCACCAGGCGGCGGACCCCCTGCCCGACGAAGCCCCGCACATGATCCAGGCTCGCGGCCTTCCTCCCCAGAGAGGTGAGCATGTGGTTGGTCGCATCGGCCAGGTCCGCCAGCGAGTCGATGAGAGTGCCGTCAAGATCGAAAATTATCAGGTCAATGCTATCCATACGTTCACCGCGCAAAACGCGCCATCCTCCAGCCTCAAATCATTACTCATTACTCATTACTTTTCACTTTTTACTTTTCACTTATCACTTTTTTCACTCCCACTCAATGGTTGAAGGCGGCTTCTGGCTGATGTCGTACACCACGCGGTTCACGCCCTTCACCTCGTTTATGATACGTGACGAGATGGCGCCCAGCACCTCGTAGGGGAGCTTGACCCAGTCGGCGGTCATGCCGTCCAGGGAGTTGACCGCCCGCAGCGCCACTGTGTAGTCGTAGGTGCGCGCATCGCCCATGACCCCTACGGTCCGCACCGGCAGGAGCACGGCGAAGGACTGCCAGATGTCCCGGTAGAGGCCTGCCTTGCGGATCTCGTCCAGGACCACGGCATCCGCCTCGCGCAGGATCTCCAGTCTCTCGGCGGTTATCTCTCCGATGCAGCGGATGGCCAGGCCCGGACCCGGGAACGGCTGGCGGTGGATCACCTCGTCCGGCATCCCCAGCTCGCGGCCCAGGAGCCTGACCTCGTCCTTGAACAGCTCCCGCACCGGTTCCAGCAGCTTCAGATTCATCTTTTCCGGCAGGCCTCCCACGTTGTGGTGGCTCTTGATGACCGCCGACGGTCCTTTGGTCGAGACGGATTCGATGACGTCCGGGTAGAGGGTGCCCTGGGCCAGGTAATCCACCCTGCCCAGCTTCTTCGCCTCTTCCTCGAACAGGTAGATGAACTCGTTGCCGATGATCTTCCGCTTCCGCTCCGGGTCGGTGACGCCCGCCAGCTTGTCCAGGAAACGGTCCGAGGCGTCCACATACTTGAGGTTGATCTTGAAGTGCCTGCTGAACAGGTTCACCACCTTCTCCGCCTCGCCCTTGCGCAGCAGGCCGTTGTTGACGAAGACGCAGGTGAGCTGGTCGCCGATGGCCCGGTGGATCAGCACCGCGACAACCGAGGAATCGACCCCGCCGGACAGGCCGCAGATGACCCGCCCGTCGCCCACCTTGCGGCGGATATCCTCCACCTCGGTCTCGATGAATCCGGCCATGGTCCAGGTGGGGCGGCATTCGCACACGGCAAAGAGGAAGTTGCCCAGCATCTCCTCGCCGCGTGGGGTATGCACCACCTCGGGGTGGAACTGGACGCCGTAGAAGCGTCGCCCGGCGTCCTTCATGGCCGCCACCGGGCAATGACCGGTGTGGGCGATGCGCTGGAATCCCTCCGGCATGGACTCGATGCGATCGCCGTGGGACATCCACACCTCGGCGCGGTCGCTGAAGCCGGAGAACAGGTCTGTTACATCATCCAGCTCCATCACCGCGCGGCCATATTCCCGCTTTTCCGAGCGCTCTACCTTCCCGCCCAACTGATGGGTCATGAGCTGCATCCCATAGCAGATGCCGAGCACGGGAACACCGAGACCGTACACACCCGCATCCGAGTGGGGGGCGTCCTTGTCGTAGACGCTGGATGGACCACCGGACAGGATGATTCCCTTGGGCCCGTACCGGCGAATCTTTTCCAGGGTCATGTTGTAGGGGTGGATCTCGCAGTAGACGCTCTGCTCGCGCACGCGGCGGGCTATGAGCTGGGTCACCTGGGAGCCGAAGTCAAGGATCAGTATCTTTTCGCTATGGATGTCCTGTGTCATGGTCAGTTCTCAACCCGGTAATTAGGGGCTTCCTTTGTGATGATTACGTCGTGGACGTGGGATTCCTTGAGGCCCGCGCCGGTGATGCGCACGAACCGCCTTTTCTGCTGAAGCTCCTTGATGGTGCGGCATCCGGTGTAGCCCATACCGGCCCTCAGACCTCCCATGAGTTGGTGGATGGTGGCTGAAAGGGGCCCGCGCATGGGCACACGCCCTTCGATCCCCTCGGGAACCAGCTTGGTTTCCGTCTCCACCTCGGTCTGGAAGTACCGGTCTTTACTCCCCTCTTTCATTGCGCCGATGGAACCCATGCCGCGATAGGTCTTGTACGCCCTTCCCTGGAAGAGGATGGTGTCTCCGGGCGATTCCTCGGTGCCGGCAAACAGGGAGCCGATCATGACCACGTCCGCGCCCGCGGCGATGGCCTTGGTGATGTCGCCGGAGTATTTTACCCCTCCGTCGGCGATAAGGGGAACATTGTACTGCCTCGCCACCCTTGCGCATTCGCTGATGGCGGTGATCTGGGGCACGCCGACCCCGGCCACAACACGGGTGGTGCAAATGGAACCGGGGCCGATGCCCACCTTGATGGCGTCCACCCCGGCCGTAATGAGCGCCTCGGCGGCCTCCGCGGTTGCTATGTTTCCCGCCATCAACTCCAGTCCGGGAAACCTCTCCTTGATGGTCTTCACCGCGTTGATCACCATCTGTGAAAAACCGTGGGCGGTATCGACCACCACCAGATCTACGCCGGCCTTGTACAGCGCATCCACCCGCGCCTCCATGTCCGCCGTAGGCCCGACCGCGCCACCCACCCGCAGCCGGCCGAGGCTGTCCTTGCAGGCGTTGGGATACTTCCTGACCTTTTCGATGTCCTTGATGGTTATCAGCCCCTTCAGGTTACGCTCATCGTCCACCACCAGCAGCTTTTCCACCCTGGTGTTCTTCAGGTGCTCCTTGGCCTCCTCCAGGGTGGTTCCCACCGGGACGGTTACCAGGTTCCGCTTGGTCATGCGCGCAGAGATGGGAAGGTCCAGGTTGGTCTCGAAACGGAGGTCGCGGTTGGTGAGGATGCCCACCAGCTTGCCGTTGTTCTTGGTGATGGGAACGCCTGATATGCGGTATTGCTGCATGATATCGAGGGCCTCGCGGATCTTCTGGGTGGGCCGCATGGTGATGGGGTCCACGATCATCCCGGATTCACTCTTCTTCACCTTGTCCACCTCCAGGGCCTGGGCATCGATGGAAAGGTTCTTGTGGATGATGCCCATACCCCCCTCCCGCGCCATGCAGATGGCGGTGCGGGCCTCGGTGACGGTATCCATGGCGGCGCTGATGAGCGGAATGTTCAAGGGGATATTCCTGGAGATACAGGAGGAAAGGTCCACCTCCAGGGGAAGGACATCCGAATAGGAGGGAACGAGAAGGACGTCGTCAAAGGTAAGAGCCTCATGAATGGTGTTTTCAATCATCACGACCTCCTTTGTGTCGTAAAAATATGAACTTTGGATGGTATACGTGCCTTGTCAAGTCAAGAGAAAAGGGGTTTTCGCCCCGGCCGCGACGCGCGGCAAAGACGCCCGCAAGCCTTTACGAGGGTATGAAGGCTTCCCTCGCGCCGATGCGGTAGACTGTCGCGGTGATGAGGCGGATGGCGTTTTCCAGGTCCGACAGAGAGAGGACCTCCACGGGCGTATGCATGTAGCGCAGGGGGATCTTCACCAGCGCGGTGGCCACCCCGCCGCGGCTTATCTGCATGACGTTGGCGTCGGTTCCGGTGGCCCGGGGGATGCCGGTTACCTGTACCGGGATATTTTCCCGCTCCGCCGTATCGATAATAAGGTCGAACAGGGCCGGGTTGATATTGGCGCCGCGCGGCACGATAGGCCCCTTGCCCACACAGACATCGCCGTTCTGCTTCTTGTCCAGGTCCGGCTGGTCCGTGGCGAAATCCACCTCGACGCAGATACCCACGTCGGGCCTTACAGAGTAGCTGCTGGTGGTTCCTCCCCGCAGACCCACCTCCTCCTGGACCGATGATACGCCGAACAGCTCCACCGGGAGCTCCCTGCCGGAAAGGGCGACCTCCCGCAGAACCTCCGCCACAACGAAACTTCCCGACTTGTCATCGAAACCGCGTCCGGCGATGCGATCCCCGTGCAGTTTCTCGAGACCGGCCCGGAAGGTAACCGGGTCTCCGATGCGCACCAGCTCTTCCGCCTCCTTGCGGCTGGCGGCGCCTATGTCTATGTACTGGGCGTCCATCTTTACCACCGTCTCCCTGTCCTTCGGCTCGATAAGATGGATGGGCTTCTTGCCGATAACGCCGGGCACGGCGCCGCCTCTGCCATGGACCAGCACCCGCATGCCCTGGGTAATCTGGGGATCGATGCCCCCGATGGCGCCGAAGTAGAGAAAACCGTTGTCATCGATGAATTTGACCAGGAGACCTATCTCATCGGAATGGCCGACAAGCATTACCCTGGTCGCGCCTTCCCCGCCCCCGGCTATCCGGGCGATGGAATTGCCCAGCATATCGCCCGCAACCGGGGCAAAGGGGGCCACGTAGTCGCGGAAGACACGCTGGGCCGGCTGCTCGAATCCGGAGGGGCTCGGCGCCTCCACAAGTGATGTAAGGAACTGGAATGATTCTTCACGCATATTTATGATTTCTCCTTGCGGCAAGGGCGGGTTTAAGGCCCGCCCTTGCATGGTTCATTGTCTATTTTTCGCCCGTCACATGGGGTACTTTCCCATGTCCTTCGGGTCCATTTCTTCCAGCATGCGGATAAGACGCCCGGCGTCCTTCTCCCCGAAACCCTCTTCGGCGTCCAGGTCCAGGGTCGAAGCCTCTGCGAGCGCCTGACGGGCGACCCGGACGGGAAGAGCATACTTCACGGCCATGACGATCGCCTCGCAGGCCCGCACCTTCACCTGTATCTCCTCACCTTCCCGTGAGAAGGTCATGGAAGAGTCAAGGACATTCCCCCTCAGGGCGTCGATACTGACGCAACGCACCTCCACCCGCATCTGCTCGAAAAGTCTGGTGATCAGGTCGCGGCATCCCCGTTCGGCGCCGGCGTCCCGGTTGATAAGCTCGGCGGCGATGGCTACCGATTCCAGGGTGGTGAGCCATATGGGGAAGGATATATCCTCTTTCTCATTCTTCAGAAGCACCATGGGAGACTGGGACGCGGAATCGAGGCGAAACTCCTGGACGTGCATCTGGAGGTAAGCCGATTTTTCCCCTGACCGTCCAGTAACGTTCATAAACGTTCTCCCAGGAGGGAATTGCGGAAAGCGCGGACGATCCTGACCGGAACGATGCTTCCCTTCAATCCGGGGTCCGCGGCGAAATTGACGATTCGGTTTCCTCCGGTGCGTCCGAATATCTGGCCGGGCCGCTTGCTCTCCCCCTCCACCAGCACATCCTGGAGGGTCCCCACCAGGCTCTCGTTGCGTTCCATGCTCAGGCGATCCTGTAATTTCTGCAGGCGCTCCAGCCGTTTCTCCTTCTCCCGTCTGGAAAGATCGTCCGGAAGCCTCGCCGCCTCCGTCTCCCGGCGGGTGGAAAAGACAAAGGAAAACAGGTCGGCGTACCCCACTTCCTCCATGAGGGACAGGGTCTGGAGAAAATCGTCTTCGGTCTCTCCCGGAAAGGCGACGATCATATCACCGGTGATGGAGATATCCGGACGGGCCTTTTTCAGAGCGGCGATCTTTTCCAGGTACTCCCGGCGGGTGTAGCCCCGGTTCATCCGTTCCAGAATACGGTCGCTTCCCGACTGGGCCGGGAGATGGATATGGCCGCAGAGCTTTTCCAGGTCTGAAAAACATTCGATGAGTGAAGGGGAAATATCTTTGGGGTGGGAAGTGGTGAAGCGGATGCGCGCAATGCCGTCAATGGCGGCTACGCGCCGCAGAAGACCGGCGAAGTCAGGCTCGCCGGGGCTCTTGAGACCATAGGAATTGACATTCTGCCCCAGCAGGGTAACCTCCCGCACACCTGAAGCCGTCATCTCCCGGATCTCCCGGAGGATATCCTCTGAACGCCAACTGATCTCCCGGCCCCGCACATAAGGGACGATACAGTATGAGCAGAAATTATCGCATCCCTGCATAACGGTAACGAAGCGGGTGACGCTGCCATCCGCGTCCCGATGGAGAAAGAGGTCGAGGCGCGCCTCCGGATCGAGGAAATCGTTCCGGGCAAGTCGTTCTCCCGTCTCGGCGGCCCGCACCATCTCGGGCAGGAGATGCAGGGAATGGGTGCCGAAGACCAGATCCAGGTAGGGGACCCTTTTGAAGAGCCGGGCTCCCTCCTGCTGCGCGATGCAGCCCCCCACGCCGAGAAGCACCCGGCGGCCTCCCCTTTTAAGGCCCTTGAGCCGTCCCAGCTCACTGTAGACCTTTTGTTCGGCCTTGGCCCGGATGCAGCATGTGTTCAGGATAATCAGGTCGGCGCAAGACGGATCGTCGGTCGGCGTGTAGTCCAGATCCTTCAGGAGGGTAAAAATCGTCTCCGTATCGTTGACGTTCATCTGACAGCCGAAAGTTTCTATGTAGAGCTTCTTGGCGAGATTCACAAATGACCTTAGAGAAGAATATTCCGCTGATAGTACGAAATTTTTCCGTTTCAAGTCAACAGGTTTCAACCGGAAGCGGTATGAACGCCAACGGATCGCGAGGGGCAAAACAGCGGTTTACTTGCCATGAGTGCATTGCGGCTGGGAATTCCAGGGATAAGGCTACGGAATCAGGGCAATGGAAAATCCAAAAGAAAACCGGCGGTTGATTCCCGTGTCCGGGCCGGATCACGTGGATTCGTCCCTGCTTTCCGGCTGGAAAAGACGGTTTTCGAACAACATGACTCACACCCGCCGCGCCCATGTCCTCTGAAGCAGAATCTTTAGACTTTCCCTCTCCAGGGCCGGGTCGAACTTCCGCGACTCCCGCTGACACCTTTCCGCCAGTTGAGTATAGAAACCTTCATCCCTTTCCGCCCTCAGGAGGAGATCGGCCAGACGCCGGGTGTCTCCCACGGGAAAGAGCCCGGGATAATCTTCACCCAGGAGGCCCCGCAGGCACTCAATGTCGCTCCCCACAACCGGAACGCCGGAGACGATGGCCTCCGAGACCACGTTAGCCCCACCCTCGAAGAGGGAAGAGACAACGAGCAACCGGCTTCCGAGCAGGATCGCCGCGGTATCTCCGGCGGACTTTTCACCGAGCCAGCGGAAGCGCCGGTTCACGGCCATCTCCCGTTCCGCCTCCGCGCCAAGCTCCCCGGACAGCGCCTTGCCCACCAGGAGCACCCTCACCCCGGAGTCCGGGGGGAGCAGGCGGGCCGCATACGCAGCCCGCAGCGGGTCCTTCACCTCCCGCAGATGGGCAATGACACATACACCAAAGCCGTCGCGCTTCCCGGGAGGTCCTGTTTTCGGCTTCTCGGCGGACTGGATGATTACCATCGCCTTGCCCCGGTATTGAGACGGCAGCTCATTCAGCGCCAGGGGATGCAGGACTACCAGCTGATCGGCGAGGCGAAGGGCCTCGTCCGCTCCCGGATCCTCCTTCAGGTCCTGGTAGAGGTCGGTTCCCGTCAGGCAGACAATCAGCCGCGGCGCGGGGTCTCTCCCCATGAACGAGGATAAGGCGCGCCTGTTCTTGGAGGCATTGAAGACCACCAGGAGATCACATCTTTCGTCCCGGGCCTCTCCGCCGCTATAAACACGATGTCCCAGGTCCTGGAAAAAGGAGCGCCACCGTTCACAGGTTACGGTGTTGCCGTTGCGGATGTTTTGCGCCAAGGGGGTCAGGAAGCGGATATTCATCTCGTCTGGCTCTCAATAAAGATGGTTAGATTCGGAACAAATGGGTTTTCAGGCGATATGCGAAATGCAATAATCCTAAAAAAAGCAATTACCACGGAGAACACAGAGGACACAGAGGGTTTTCGTATAACTATCAAGTAGTTACTCCAAAACAAAGATGTTACGATCGACACCTCTATGGTGAGTCTGGTAGTTCATTTTTTCGCTTTTATATCTCTGTGACCTCTGTGGTTGAAATGCCGTTTTCTGGATAATAGCCCAAACCGGTAAACAGTCGCAATCATTGTTGTTATTAATTTCCCGTATCGCTTGGGAAAGGAAAGCGGATAGGCGCCTTGAAAAACGAGATTGAAGAATTCTGCCGCTATCTGGAGACAGAGAGGAATGTGTCTCCCCATACCGTGAAGGCCTACCGGACCGACCTGGAGATGTTCTTCCAATTCGTCGGAAAGGAAGAGGGAAGAGAAGCAAACGTGGACGGTGTTACCCATCTTCTGGTGCGCCGCTATCTGGCATCCCTGGCCAAGGAGAGCATGAAGAGCACCATGGGACGCAAGCTGGCGTCAATACGGTCCTTTTTCAAATATCTGGTTCGAGAGGGAAAGGCCGTGAAAAACCCGGCGGAACTTGTTAACACACCCAAAAAGGAAAACAGGGCGCCGTTTCACCTGACAATCGACGAGGTGACCGCCCTCGTGACCGCGCCGGGCGAGAGGAGAATCCTCACGCTCCGGGACCGCGCCATCCTTGAGACACTTTATTCCTGCGGCATCAGGGTCAGTGAACTGACCGGCCTGGACGTGGACGGCGTTGATCTGGATGAAGCCGTGGTCCAGGTCATGGGAAAGGGGGGAAAGGAACGGATAATCCCCCTTGGAAGACATGCCCGGGAGGCGCTGGAGGATTATCTGGGGGCCAGAAGGGGACCGCCGCGCGACGAACCCCTTTTCCTCAATTGGCGGGGCGGACGCCTGACCCCTCGAAGCGTGGGACGTATCGTCGACAGGTACATGCTCAGGATTGCAACCATGAAAAAAGTCTCGCCCCACACCCTCCGCCACACCTTCGCCACCCACCTGCTGGAAGGAGGGGCGGACCTGCGGGCCATCCAGGAGATGCTGGGCCACGCGTCCCTTTCCACAACACAGAAATACACACACGTGAGTATCGACCGCCTGATGGAGGTCTACGACAAGGCCCACCCCAAGGCGCGAAAGAAGGGGGAGTGATCATCCCGTGAACGGGATCGGCGCTGAACGAGATAAAGGGATGGAGCCATGAAGCTCCATCCCTTTATTTTTGGTTGAAAACGGGAATGTCCGGTTAGCTAATTGCGGAAATCGCTAAAATCCCCGCATAACCCCTCACCCGGCCTTCGGCCACCCTCTCCCGCTGGGAGAGGGTTTCAAAAAAGTCCCTTCTCCCTTTGGGAGAAGGCGCCCCAAAGGGGCGGATGAAGGAGCTTATAGCAGGACGCAAAAACTTAACCGGACAAAGCTGGCTTGAAAACGGGAATACTACTTTGCGATGGTCTTTGCCAGTTCCAGGGCCACATCCTTGTACGGGTTGGCGTACAGGATGATCAGGCAGATGACCAGAACGTAGATGGCGAGGGACTCGATCATCGCGAGACCAATCATCATGGTGGTCAGAAGCTTGCCGTAGACGCCGGGATTGCGCGCGGTCCCTTCCAGGGCCGCCTTGATTGCGTTGCCCATGCCGATACCGGGTCCGATAACCCCTACCGCCATGCCGAGACCTGCCGCCAGGATACAGATGGTGACGAATAACATCCGATGCTACCTCCTTCTTCTTTGATATCTCCTAAACAGTATAGGAAAGGTGGATTGTAACTTTTGAAAAAAACCGCCGCCTTCTCTAATGGGCCTCTTCAAGGGAACCATGGATATAGATGGTCGACAGGAGCATGAAGACAAAGGTCTGAAGAAAGGCCACCAGCACGCCCATGAGCATCATGGGAAGGGGCACGAGGAAAGGGACGAGACCGAAGAAGATCAGCAGGATCAGCTCGTGTCCGTTCATGTTGCCGAAGAGACGGAAGGAGAGGGAAAGGGGGCGGCTCAGATGCCCGATGATCTCAATGGGGAGCATGGCCGGCGCAAGCCACCAGACCGGTCCCAGAAAATGCTTGATGTACTTGAAGCCGTGATTCCGGATACCGACCACATGGGTGGAAAGAAAGACGATGATGGCGCAGGCGGCGGTGGTGTTGAGGTTTGCCGTGGGAGGAAAGAATCCGGGGATCAGCCCCAGAAGGTTCGATGTAAGGATGAAAAAGGCAAGGGTCGCGATGAGGGGGAAAAAGGCCCTGCCGCGTTCGCCCATATTGTCGACCACCAGGTTCTCGATCCCTCCGATGACCACCTCCATGAAATTCTGGAGCTTTCCCGGTACCTTGGAGAGTCTCGATCTCACCATCAGAGAAAGGACGACCAGAATCGCCATTACCAGCCAGGCATGTACTATGGCGTCCACACCGGCGGCGTCGGTAAGAGGCTTTGCGCCCTCCGTCAGCGGTGACAGAAGATCCCTGAAGAACTGCAGAAACAGATACGGATGTACCATGGCGCTAACCTCCGTTAAACATTGCCATATAAACTGTTAAGGCGATGATCGTGATTACCGGGACCGAAAGCCCCAGAACCAGACCGAATATGTTTACCTTTATGTACAGGATCAGAAGCGAGACGATTACGGCCAGGATCGCGAGCCGGAGCAGGTAACGGAGCTGGACGAATCTGACCGCCCTGCCACTGGGCAGGCGCATGGCCCGGCCAAGTATCCTGTACAGCCAGTGGCAGTTGGCTATGGCCGGAACGCCTCCGGCTATGACCCCGGCGGCAAAAGACCTGGACACCAGCAGAAGCCCGAAAACGGCGAGAACCAGCAACAGCAGGGAAGCGCCGATAAAGATGATGATGAAGATATTATTTTCGTCTATCTTCATCTTGCCCACTGTTCTTGATTTCTCTTCCAATAATTACAAATATGTTGCGGAATCCCGCGGCAATCCCGAAGAACAGGAAGATGAAGAAAAAGACGTTGCCCGTTCCGAACCATTCATCCAGCTTGAGCCCCGCTATGACCCCGAAGGCGATGGCAAGCACCACCGAAATGCCCATACTGGAAACGACACTGAGGGTCTTCAGGAGCCTTCTTTTTTCCTCATCCATGAATCTAACCTTTATATCACAGCAAAACTAAAATTTTCAATCATATTTTTCATAAAACTAAAACACTAAAAGCCTCCCTTGCCGCTTCTATGGTGCGATCGATATCCTCATCGGTGTGGGCCATGGAGACAAAGGCGGTTTCAAACTGGGAAGGCGCCAGGTAAACACCCCGCTCCAGCATGGCGCGGAAGTACCTGGCGAAGGCAGCCGTATCGCACCTGGCCGCGGTGGTCCAGCCGCGCACCTCTTCATCGGTGAAAAAGACGCAGAACATGCTCCCTACCCGCGTGCAACGGACGGACGCGCCCGCGGCGGCGGCGGCCCTCTCTATGCCGGCGGCAAGCCTGGCGGTCTTTTCCTCCAATCCGGCATAGACCCCCTCTTCCCGCAGCAGGGCCAGGGTCGCGAGCCCGGCGGACATGGCCAGGGGGTTGCCGGAAAGCGTGCCCGCCTGGTACACGCCACCCGCCGGCGACAGCAGTTGCATGATCTCTCTCCTGCCGCCAAAGGCGCCCACCGGCAGGCCGCCGCCGATGATCTTGCCCAGGGTGGTCAAGTCGGGGGTTACGCCGTACAGCTCCCGCGCCCCGCCGTAGGCTACCCGGAAACCGGTCATCACCTCGTCGAAAATCAGGAGGATTCCCTCACTGTCGCACAGGGAACGCAGCCCTTCCAGGAATCCCGGCGCCGGCGGAACGGTCCCCATGTTGCCGGCCACCGGCTCAACGATGACACAGGCGATATTTCCGCGATTGTCCTCCGCCAGGTTACGCACGGACTCCAGGTCGTTGAATTCCGCCACATGGGTATGGCGGGCGAAATCCGCCGGAACTCCGGGAGAATCAGGAACGCCAAAGGTGGCGGCCCCTGATCCCGCCTTCACCAGCAGCGCATCGGCATGACCATGATAACAGCCGGAAAACTTGATGATCCCGTCCCGGCCCGTGGCGGCCCTAGCCAGCCTGATGGCGCTCATGGTGGCCTCGGTGCCGGAGCTGACCATGCGAACCATTTCCATGGAAGGGACCGCCTCGGTTACGGTTTGAGCCAGCCGCACCTCCAGTTCGGTAGGGGCGCCGAAGCTGCTCCCCCTGTCCAGGGCCTCGGCCACTGCTTCCACTACGCGCGGATGGCGATGTCCGGCGATCATCGGCCCCCAGGAACCCACAAAATCGATGTATTCGTTGCCGTCCACGTCCCATATCCTGGAACCGGCGGCCTTCTGGATGAACAGTGGATATCCGCCCACGGAACGGAATGCGCGCACCGGGCTGTTCACCCCGCCGGGGATGACACGGGAGGCAGCGGAAAAGAGTGCGAGAGAGCGGTCGTATTTCATAGTGTGTTCCTCGTGAAAAACCGGTAAGGGAGATCAGTCGGCCGAGAAGTCTTCCGCGTACCGGATATAGTTCCGGGCCGATTGGCGGATGCGCTCCAGCTCGGCCGGGGTGAGATCGCGCTTGTAACGGGCCGGGGCGCCGAGCCAGAGGGTGCGGGGGGGGATTACGGTTCCCTCGGTGACAAGGGAACGGGCGCCCACCAGGGCCTCCTCCCCCACCACGGCCCTGTCCATGACCACCGCCTGCATCCCGATGAAAGCGCCGTTTTCGATGGTGCAGCCGTGGAGGGTGACACTGTGGGCGATGGTTACGTTATCGCCGATGACCAGGGGCGCGCCCGGATCAGAGGGGTCCTTCCGGTGGGTGACGTGGAGCATGGAGAGGTCCTGGATGTTGGTCCCGCTCCCGATGCGGATGGAGTTTACGTCGCCGCGCGCCACCGTGTTGTACCAGACCCCGCTCCGGGCGCCGATCACCACGTCGCCGATGATCACGGCCGTTTCCGCGATAAAGGCGGAGGGGTCTATGACGGGACGGATTCCTTTGAACGGGCGGATCATCAGCTCTTCAGTCCCTCGGTACCGCCAGCATCCTGTCAAGGGCGCGCTTGGCCTGGACCCTTATGTCCTCTGGCACGCGCACCTCGGGAGACATGGTGGAAAGTGAGGCCAGGATATCCTCCAGGGAGATGAGTTTCATGTTGGGGCAGATGAGGGCCGGGGATGCCAGGATGAACTCCTTGTCCGGGTTATCCTTCTTCAGGCGGTAGAGTATGCCGGCCTCGGTCCCGATGATGAACCGCTTCGCCGGGCTCTTTTTGCAGTAGTCGTACATGCCGCTGGTGGAGCAGGCGTGGTCGGCCATGGCGGTCACCGCCGGATTGCACTCGGGATGGCAGATGAAAAGGGCATCGGGGTACTCCGCCTTGAGCCGCGCCGCCTCTTCCGGCCGGAGACGCTCATGGGTAGGACAGAAGCCGTCCCACAAGTGGACCTTCTTTGTGGAGGATTTAGCCACGAAACTGCCCAGGTTGCGATCCGGGGCGAAGATTATCTCTTTTTCAGGGAGGGATTCCACCACGCGGCCCGCATTGGCCGAGGTGCAGCATACGTCCGAGTGGGCCTTAACGGCGGCGGTTGAATTCACATAGGTGACTACCGGGACTCCGGGAAGGCGCGACTTCATCTCCAGCAGTCCCTCGACATCAACCATGTCGGCCATGGGACAACCGGCGTCCAGACGCGGCAGGAGCACCGTCTTTTCCGGCGAGAGGATGGATGCGGATTCGGCCATGAAATGCACGCCGCAGAACACGATTACATCCGCGCTGGTCTTGGCCGCCTCCATGGAGAGGGCCAGAGAATCTCCGGTGATGTCGGCGATTTCCTGCACCTCGTCCCGCATGTAATTATGCGCCAGCAGGACGGCGTTCCTTTTTCTGAGGAGTTCCCTGATTTGTCCCTTGATATCGTCTTGATACATAACGTGTCATTTCCCCGTGACGCCGTTGTGAAAAGCGGCTGAATTTGATGAAAAACAGGTGGGATAGTAGCTCAATGATCCGGGCCGTGTCAAATTCTTTGCACCACATCTGAAAGAAACGGCGGTTACCGGAAAACCCTTCGGAACGCCGCCTTTCTTGACTCGGACAGGCAAAACAAATATTATCGGCCCGGTGGGAAACGATGGAGACATGGATGCCTCATATGGCGCCATGAACCTCCCAATCGTCAGGCTCTCACGGGAAGGCGCAAGGCGCGCAAGGAAATTCAAAGGCTCAAATCGAAGCGAGGTATAACATGTTCGGTTACGGCATGCCGGAATTGATCATCATCCTGGTGATCGCGCTCATCGTGTTCGGCCCGCGAAAACTCCCGGACCTGGCCCGCACCCTCGGCAGAGGGCTCGCCGAATTCAAGCGGGCCGCCGATGATTTCAAGCGAAGCATCGAGGAAGAGGCGGAAAGGTCGAAGGATGGTGAGGAAAAACCGGACGTAGAGGTTGCATACCGGAAAGAACAGGGGTCCGTGGAGGATAGCCCGCGGAAAGAAGAGAGATAGAACGCCTGACGGAACGGCTCGGCCTGATTGGAAAAAGGCGGATCTCTCCGCCTTTTTCGTTCCGCTCGAAATACGGCTATCTCATTTCCGCCAGCAGCTCCCTGGCCTTTTTCGCCTCCACCGAACGTGGATAGTCATCCTGAATCTTCTTCAGAACGTAGCGGGCGCTCTTCACGTCGCCCAGGGCCTTGAAGGAAAGCCCCTGCTTCAGAAGCGCCGCCGGCGCCTTGTCCTTTTTCGGATACTGCTTGATCACGTCCTGAAAGGCCAGAATCGCCTGCTCGTATTTCTTTTCGCTGTAGTAGGTCTCGCCTATCCAGTAGCGGGCGTTGGGTGTCAGTTCATGCCTTGGAAAGCGCTCCGCGAACCGGGTGAAGGAATCCCGGGCTTTCAGCATGTCACCCGCCTTGAAGGACACGAGGCCCTCCTGGTAGATCCCCTCCGGTGTCTCGGCCGGTTCCTTCGTCCCGGTGCCCGGCCCATGCTCCATCCTCTTTTCCAGTTTCGCGAACCTGTCTTCCAGGGCGGCCAGACGCCTCTCTATCTCTTCTTTTGAAAACGCCTTCTCGTCGGTGCGCTTCTGCACCAGGATCTTCAGATCGTCTATCCTGCCCGACATCTCCTGCATGTCGACCCGGATGTTTTCCTGGGAAGCCTGGGTATCGGCTATCCCCTTGCGCGCTCCATCGATTTCCTTACGAAAACCATCAAGGGAGTGCTGGACTTCCTCGGAGGCGGTTTTCCGGACGCCTCCCATCTCCTTTTCCAGTTGCGCCACGCGCCTTCGGGTATCATAGGTATCGCGTTCCACCGAGCGGAAATCGCCCCGGCTTACGCAACCCGCGGCGCCGCACAGAACAAGGAACAGGACAACAAAATTATGGGTCCGCATGTCTTTATCGTCTCCTCATCAGAGAATCCGGACAACAAAAAAGGAGCCCGCACGGGCTCCTTTTCTGAAGAGGTCCGATCTATTTAACTATTACGAATTCAACCCGGCGGTTCTTGGCCCAGGCTTCCTCGTTGTGACCGGGTTCCACCGGCTTTTCCTTGCCATAGCTGATGGTGCTGAGGCGATCCGCGGAAACGCCCCTTGCCTTCAGATACTTATGGGCCGCCCTGGCGCGCTTTTCACCGAGTGCGATATTGTATTCGTCCGAGCCTCTTTCATCGCAGTGCCCTTCCAGGCGAACACTTTCGGACGTATTATTCTTCAGCCACTCATAATTCTTGTCCAGAAGGTCACGCGCATCCTGGCGGAGGACATAGGAATCGAAATCGAAATAGATGGTGTCAAACGGACTGGCCGCCTCCACCGGGGCGCTCGTAACGGCATCTTCCTTGACCACCGGCTCCTTGGCAACGGGAACAGCCTCCGGAACGGCCGGAGCGGTCGCTACGGGTTCTTTCTGCGCCAGGGTTTCATCTTCCTTCACCATTTCCTTTTTCGCGCAACCGCCGGCCATAAGGGCGGCGCAGCAGAGCGCCATAAGGATTCCCGCGAGTTTCTTTTTCATTTGTTCCTCCTTTTCAACATACCAATAATAGGGACCCAGAGTCCCGGTTTCAGCCGAACTGTCTCGGCGTCTGAATCAGGTTAGAATTATACATAAGCAAGGGCTCATGGCAAGGCCCGCGAGCTACCAGCGGGGAGACCAGACCGGGTGATACTCCGCCCCGCCGCGACGGGAAACCCTGGTCTGACCGGTACCGTCGGCCCGCATGACATGGATACCGCCGCGGCTGGAGCTGAAGGTGATGAACCGCCCGTCCGGCGACCAGCGTGGACGTTCATTGCTCCCTTCGCTGGTGAGCTGCTGGTCGTCACCGCCGTCCGGTGTGATGGAATGTATCTGGAAGCCGCCCGGATGCTGGCGGCAGTAAAGGATACGGTCCCCTTTGGGGGACCAGGAAGGGCTCACGTTGTAACCGCCATTGGAAGTGAGGCGGCGCTGGTTGGAACCGTCGGCGTTCATAACGAAGATCTGGGGCTTGCCCAGGCGATCGGAGAGAAAGGCAATGCGCGAGCCGTCCGGGGACCAGGAGGGGGAGGTGTCGATGGCCCCGTTGCGGGTGAGTCTGTTAATCTGCTTTCCGTCCTTGCTGATGGTATAGATCTCGGCATTGCCGTCCTTGCTCATGGAAAGGGCGATCCTGCCTCCGTCAGGAGACCACGCGCCGGTGATATTACTGCCGGGGTGGGCCGCCACGCGCGCCTCCGCGGTGCTGAACAGATCCCTGCGGTAGAGATCCGGATTTCCCCTCTTGTAGGAGGTATAGACGATTTCCCTGCCGTTGGGAGCAAAATCCGGGCCCAGATTGATGGAACCGTTGGCGGTGATGCGTTGGGCATTGTGGCCGTCGTAATCCATGAGGAAGATCTCCTTGTTTCTGGATCCGCGGGAAACAAAGGCGATCTTGCCGGTGAACGGGCCTCTCTCCCGGGTGAGGAAAAGGAGAATGTCGTCGGAAAAGGTATGGGCCATCCTGCGGACGTCTTTCCGCTTTCCGGAATAACGCCTGGCCAGTATCTGCCTGCCGTTGGCCACGTCATACAGCCTGAATTCGGCGATCGTGTCGTCACCGGTTACGGCATAGGATGATTTGATGAGAAGCTCCACCCCGGCCGCATGCCAGACGGCCAGGTCGAATTCCCCCGGCCGGATGCCGGAAGCCCCCTTCGCGGGAGGGGTCTCCAATACTTTGAAACGTCCGGTAAGGTTCATGTCGAATCGGAGCGCATCCACTAAATTATTGGAAATATCGGGGTTGCCGCCCCCACCCTGGCTTACGGGCGGGGCCACCGCCAGGGATATCTTCCGATCCGGCGAGGCGGTCACTTCCAGGTAGCCCTCCTGGGCCGCCGGAGCTCCGGCGGCGAGGAGGATGAACGTCAGTATGAATAAAGATAGCTTCATTTCTTTCCCACCCCTTGGGGTTTGAATATGAATCCCTGCTGAAACTCCCTCCGGGACGGAGGGGGCGGAAAGTTCGGTACGGCCAGGTCAACCGCCCTCTTCACGGAGTCTTCGAAGACCTTGTCTCCGCTGCTTCGCTCAATCCGATAGCCTGTCAGATGCCCGTTTTTGTCGATGGTAAGCCTGACCACCACCACAGGGTTCCGTTCGCTGGATGTTATGGTCTTGGCAAAGGCGTCACGCAAGCGCGACTGGATATAGCTGCCATAGTCACTCCCCGCCTCCGTACCCGTACCGCCCGGCATCCCTGACCTTCCCGAGCCATGACCGGACCCCGTCCCCTGTCCCGCCTTTTTGCGCAAGGCGTCGATGGCGGCGGCGGCATGGCGGCCTTCCACCGTCTTCTCCAGCCTGGCGAGCCGGTCCCGGAACTCCCTGTCGGTTTCCGGCGGCGACGGTTTAACCGGTTTCTTGCGAACCGGTTCGGGTCTGGGTTTCACTTCCTTGCGCGGCGGCGTGACCGGAGCAACCATCTTTTCCCGTTCCGGGGGGGAAGCTGGAGGCTCGGCAACCGTCCCCGCCTCGGGAGAGGCGTCTTCACCGCGGGCAGTGGGAGAGCCGGAACGCGGATTAGCCACCGGAAGATTCACCAGATCCACATAGTAGACCGGGGCCGCGTTCGGCCGGATCGTCTGAAAGGAGTCGAAAAAGACGGCGGCGGCGAAAAAGGCCGCATGCAGGAGAAGGGAGCATGCAAGGGATGTCCCCAGTCCCTGTTCTTTCTTCCGTCGGCGTCTCATTTCCCGTGGCCGGGCTCCGTCATCATGCCGAGACGCTCAATCCCCGCGGACTTGATTTCCGCCATGGTCCGGACCACCTCTCCGTAGGGGACGTCCTTGTCCGCCTTCAGATACACCTCTTTCTTTTCCCGCGACTCGAAGATGGCGTTGAGACGGCCGGACAGGTCGGTGTGGGACGTTTCAATGGAGTTGATGAAGACGCGGCCGGCGGTGTCGACGGAAACAATAACGGTGTCCTGATCAGCGGAAAGGGATTTCGCCTGGGTCTTGGGAAGATTGACCTGGACGCCCTGCTGCATCATGGGAGCGGTGACCATGAAGATAACCAGAAGAACCAGCATCACGTCCACGAGAGGAGTGACGTTGATCTGGGACATGGCATTGTCCCTGCCGTTGCGGTTGCCGATTTCCATGATTGCTCCCCTTTATTTACCGGCAAAGTTTCTCTGCACGATGTTCAGGTACTCCGTGGAGAAATTGTCCATCTCGGCTATGATGACCTTGATCTTGTGCTGGAAGTGGTTGTAACCCATGACAGCCGGGATGGCGGCCACGAGACCCACGGCCGTTGCGATGAGCGCCTCGGCGATGCCGGGCGCCACTACGGCCAGGGAGGCGGAACCGGTTTCGCCGATCCCCTTGAAAGCGGTCATGATCCCCCACACCGTGCCGAACAGCCCGATAAATGGGGCGGTGGCCCCGGTGGTGGCGAGGAAGGTCAGATATTTTTCCAGCCTGGTGATCTGCGAGGTGGTGGCCCTGCGCAAAGCGCGGGCGATATTTTCGATCCCTCCCAGTTCCGTGCTGATGACATCGGGGTCATGCTTTTCCTCCCCCTTCTCCATCAGTTTTTTCAGTTCACTGAATCCTTCGCTGAAGAGCACCGCCAGGGGTGAATCGTCAAACCTGTCCAGTTGCGCGTTGATGGAATCGAAACGCTTCACCTTCCAGAAAAATTCCAGAAACCGTTCCGACTGGCTGTTGGCGCGGTATACCTGCCAGAATTTGAAGAAAATGATTCCGAGGGAGACTACGGAAAAGAAGCAGAGGATGACCAGAACCCCTTGAACGACCAGACCGGTCACGGCGAAAATTCCCACGAATCGTACCTCCTGAATGGCTGAAAAAATCGTTCAACTGTGAAAAACGGCAGTTGGGGCTATCCGGAGAAAACCATGGATCACCTCAATTGCCGAGATGGGAATAAAATATGCCCGTATCCTGGCCAAGTCAATACGATTTTTTTTACGACCCTCCCCTGAAAGGCCGGACATATTTCCCTCACTGAGCCCATCTTTGACTTGGACATTCCCGCGCGACCTGGGATAAAGTGCAAAGGAGATGAAGTTATCCCTCTACATTCACTACCCGTTCTGCATACGCAAATGCCCCTACTGCGCCTTCAATTCCGTTGCCGGCGTCCCGCCCGATGAGTATGGGGCCGGGCTGCTGAGGGAGATGGAACTGCGGCGCGCGGCCCTGGATTGCCTCCCGGCCGCCGTTACCCTCTATTTCGGCGGCGGCACGCCATCCCTGATGCCTCCTTCCCTTACGTCCCGGCTGATCGAAACCGCCGCCCGGCTCTTCCGCCTCGCCCCGGACGCGGAGATCACCCTCGAATGCAACCCCGGCGCAATCACCAGGGAGCGGCTCTCGGACTTCCGGGCCGCCGGTGTAAACCGTCTCTCCCTCGGCATCCAGTCCTTCAATGACGCGCTGCTGCAAGGCATCGGCAGGATACACAACGGACGGGAGGCGCTGGATGCCTTCCATGAGGCGCGCCGCGCCGGTTTCGGCAACGTGGGGATCGACCTCATCCATTCCCTCCCCTCCCAGAACAACGCCATGTGGGAGAAAGACCTCCTCCAGGCGTGCGCCCTGCGGCCTGAACACCTGTCCGTATACGGCCTGACCATCGAGGAGGGCACCCCCTTCGCCTTGATGGAAAAGGAGGGAACCCTGCCTCTCCCCGATGAGGATGAATCCGCCGTAATGTACGAAACGGCCTCGGAAGTATTGACCGCCCAAGGCTACGAACAATATGAGATAGCGAATTTCGCCCGCGAGGGATACCGGTCCGCGCACAATTCCGGTTACTGGAGCAGACGTAACTATCTGGGTTTCGGCGCCGGGGCCCACTCCTTTCTCCGCTTTCCAGGCTACGGCATACGCTTCAGCTCACCGGAGAGTTCCGTTGCATACCTGCTCTCCCTGGACCGGGGAGAACTTCCGGTGGCGGAGACCCGGACCCTTTCCCGCGGGGACGCCATGGCGGAGTTCCTCTTCCTCGGCCTCAGGACAGCCGACGGCGTCAGTCTGGAACGTTTTTACCGGGAGTTTTCAGCCGGCTTCGACGAGGTCTACGGAGACTCCTGCTCCGGCCTCTTTTCAGCCGGTCTTCTGGAAATCCGGAAGGGGTTTCTGAGGCTGACGGCCAGGGGGCGCATCCTCTCCAACCAGGTGTTTGTAAGGTTTCTCTAGCCGGTAAAATACCTTGACAAAAACAGGGTCGGTTGCTACTTTTGACGAGGTTAGCACTCTCTCTAAACGAGTGCTAACCATTGCAGGGGGTCCGCCATGAACGAAACGCTTTCAGAACGAAGCAGACAGATCCTCGAAGCCATAATCGATGATTATATCCGGACCGCCGAACCGGTGGGAAGCCGCAGCGTCACACGGAGACACGGACTGAGCCTCTCCCCGGCGACCGTGCGCAACGTCATGTCCGACCTGGAAGAAATGGGTTATCTTGCGTCTCCACACACCTCGGCCGGACGAGTGCCAACTGACAAGGCATTCCGTTTGTACGTGGATTCACTTCTCCAGGTTCGCGACATCGACCCGGATCAGCAGCATGAAATCCGCAACCGCTACCGTGGCCGGAGCCGCGACGTGGCGGAACTGCTGAAGGACACCAGCAGGATACTCTCTTCCATATCCCATTATGTCGGCATTGTCATCGCGCCGCGCTTTACCGCGGACGTGTTCCACCAGATCGAGTTCATGCAGCTGTGCGACAGGAGGATCCTGGCGATCCTGGTCTCGGAAAGCGGGGTCGTACAGAACCGCATCATAGAATCCGACGAAGAGCTCGACCCCGAAGACCTGGTCAGGATGTCCAACTACCTGAACGACATGCTGAAAGGCCTGACCATATCCGAGGTGAAAGGCCGCATAGTCAAGGAGATGGAAGACGAAAAGGTTCGCTACGACGCGCTTCTCAGCCGCGCCCTGCGCCTGTCCGAACAGACTCTGGACGATCCGTGCGCGGAGGTATTCATCGAAGGGCAGGTGAATATTCTGGAGCAGCCGGAATTCGCCGACGTGGAAAAGATGAAGGATATCTTTCGCGCCTTCGAGGAAAAAAGCCAGCTTCTCGCCCTCCTGGATCGCTGCATGGACGCCGAACGGGTAAACATCTTCATCGGCGCGGAAAATTTCCTGAGCCGCATGAACCGCATGAGCGTCATCACGGCCCCTTACGCGAGCGGCCCGAACACCCTGGGCATTCTGGGGGTAATCGGTCCGACGCGCATGGGGTACGACAGGGTTATTCCCATTGTGGATTATACGGCGAGAATCCTCACTGAACTGCTTGGCAGGGAATGAAGAACCGAAAGGAGCAATGTGAACATGAAAAAGAACGACACCGGCATGAACGGTGCGGAAAATACCGCTGATATGGAAAAGAACCTCAATGACGCATCATCCGTCGCGGATAACGGCGCCGCTGCCCCGGAAGATCGGATCCGTCAGCTCCAGGAAGCCCTTGCCGCGAAAGAGGCGGAGGCGGCGGCGAACTGGGACAAGTACCTGAGGGAGCGGGCCGATCTGGAGAACTTCCGGCGCCGGGCGCAGAAGGACAAGGAAGACCTCATGAAATACGGCAACGAATGCCTTCTACTGGAGATCCTTCCGGTCATGGACAACATGGAGCGGGCGCTCTCCCATGCCTCCGAGGAAAGCCTCGCCGCGGTCATCGAAGGGGTCAACCTCACCCGCACGATGCTCCTCGGTGTTCTCAAAAAATTCGGCGTGGAGCCGGTGGAAACGAAAGGAGCGGTATTTGATCCCGCTTATCACCAGGCCATGTGCAGGATCGAGAGCGCCGATGCAGCCCCCAACACCGTTATCGAGGAATTCCAGAAAGGCTATCTTCTCAACGAGCGCCTGCTGCGGCCGGCCATGGTTTCGGTCGCCGGGGCGCCGAAAAGCGACGACGCATAAATTTTCCATCGCATCCCTTGTTTTTCACGGATGCAGTTACTAGTTTTACGATGCACAGACACCAAAAGGAGGAATACATATATGAGTAAGGTAATCGGAATCGACCTGGGCACTACGAACTCCTGCGTGGCCATAATGGAGGGAGGAGAGCCGGTTGTCATAGCCAACGCGGAAGGAAGCCGCACAACGCCGTCCATGGTCGCATTCACGGACAGCGGAGAGAGACCGGTGGGCCAGCAGGCCAAGCGCCAGGCGGTAACCAACCCGGAAAACACCCTGTTCTCCATCAAGCGCCTCATCGGCCGCAAATTCGAAACGGACGCGGTACGTCGCGACATCTCCATCTCACCATTCAAGATCGTCAAGGCGGATAACGGCGACGCATGGGTGGAGGTTCGCGGCAAGCAGTATTCGCCGCCCGAGATCTCCGCCATGGTCCTGCAGAAAATGAAAAAGACCGCCGAAGACTATCTGGGCGAGACCGTGACCGACGCGGTCATCACGGTTCCGGCCTACTTCGACGACTCCCAGCGGCAGGCCACCAAGGACGCCGGCAAGATCGCCGGTCTTAACGTCCTGCGCATCATCAACGAGCCGACCGCGGCCGCCCTCGCCTACGGCCTGGACAAGAAGAAGGACGAAAAGATCGCCGTGTTTGACCTGGGCGGCGGCACCTTCGACATCTCCATCCTGGAACTGGGCGAAGGCGTATTCGAGGTGAAATCCACCAACGGAGACACCTTCCTGGGCGGCGAGGATTTCGACCAGAAGGTCATCGACTGGATCGCCGACGAATTCAAGAAAGACCAGGGAATCGACCTGCGCTCCGACAAGATGGCCCTGCAGCGCCTCAAGGAAGCGGCCGAAAAGGCCAAGTGCGAGCTCTCCACCTCCCTGGAGACCGACATCAACCTGCCGTTCATCACCGCCGACGCCACCGGCCCCAAACACCTGACCCTGAAGCTTACCAGGGCGAAGCTGGAATCCCTCTGCGCGGATCTCATCGACCGCCTGGAAGGCCCCTGCCGGACGGCCCTCAAGGACGCCGGCCTTTCCCCCAGCGAGGTTGACGAGGTTATCCTGGTGGGCGGCATGACCCGCATGCCCATCGTGCAGAAGAAGGTGCAGGATATCTTCGGCAAGACCCCGAACAGGGGCGTCAACCCGGACGAGGTGGTGGCCATCGGCGCGGCAATCCAGGGCGGCGTGCTCCGCGGCGACGTGAAGGATGTCCTCCTCCTGGACGTCACCCCGCTCTCCCTGGGCATCGAGACCCTGGGCGGGGTAATGACCAAGCTTATCGACAAGAACACCACCATCCCCTGCCGCAAGAGCCAGGTTTTCTCAACCGCCGCCGACAACCAGCCCGCGGTGACCATCCACGTCCTCCAGGGTGAGCGCGACATGGCGTCGGACAACAAGACCCTCGGCAACTTCGAGCTGACCGGCATCCCGCCGGCGCCCCGCGGCGTGCCGCAGATCGAGGTGACCTTCGACATCGACGCCAACGGCATCGTCCACGTCTCCGCCAAGGACCTGGGGACCGGCAAGGAGCAGTCCATCCGCATCACCGCTTCCTCGGGTCTCTCCAAGGAAGAGATCGACAAGATGGTGCGCGACGCCGAGGCCCATGCCTCCGACGACAAGCAGAAGCGCGAGATCATCGAGGCGCGTAACCACGCGGACAGCCTTATCTATTCCACCGAAAAGTCCCTCAAGGAATTCGGCGACAAGATCGACGCCGGAGAAAAGCAGAAGATCGAAAGCGGAGTCGCGGCGCTGAAGAAGGCCATGGAGGGGAACGACCCCGCGGCCATCAAGACCGCTTCCGACGAACTTACCCAGGCATCCCACAAGCTGGCCGAAGCTGTCTACGCCAAGGCCCAGGCATCCGGGACGGATTCCGGACAGCCGGACGACGCCTCCCAGGCGGCGGGCAATGGTGATGAAAAGGTCGTGGAGGCCGAGTTCGAAGAAGTAAAAGACGACAAAAAATAAGAGAAAACGGCTCGGGACAACAGGCCGCGGCTGAAGGGGAGATAACGCGCTCCCCTTTTGCCGTTTGCCCTGTCCCTTTAGCCGGTGAGGGACGAGAGTGGCGAACGGAGAAAAACGCGATTATTACGAGGTGCTCGAGGTCCACCGGAACGCTTCGGAAACCGAGATAAAAAAAGCCTACCGCAGGCTGGCCATAAAGTATCATCCGGACAAGAATCCGGGAAACAAGGAAGCGGAGGAATACTTCAAGGAGGTGTCCGAGGCGTACGAGATCCTGTCCGACCCCCAGAAGCGGGCCCAGTATGACCAGTTCGGCCATGCCGGCCTCGGCGGCGGCGGTTTCAATGCTTCCGGTTTCGGGTTCGGCGCGGGCACGCCCTTCGGAGACATCTTCGGGGATATCTTCGGTGACATCTTCGGCGGCGGCCGCCAGCAACGGGGACGGGGCCGAAGGGGCGACGACCTTCTCTACAACCTGGAGATCAGCTTCGAGGAGGCCGCCTTCGGGGTCGAATCCCGCATCGAAGTGCCTTACAACAAGCGCTGCTCCGCTTGTGGCGGCAGCGGCGCCAAGGCAGGCACCGAACCGAAGGTCTGCCCCACCTGCCGGGGGGCGGGACAGGTGCGTTTCCAGCAGGGATATTTCAGCGTAAGCAGGACATGCAGCCACTGCAACGGCGAAGGGAGGATCATCGACACCCCCTGCGCCACGTGCAGGGGAACCGGCAGCGTCAGGGACACCAAGTCCATGTCGGTCAAGATACCGGCCGGGGTGGAGACGGGCAACCGCCTGAAACTCTCCGGCGAGGGCGGACAAGGGACCAAGGGAGGGGGCAACGGCGACCTCTATGTCTCCATCACGGTCAAGCCCCACCCGGTTTTCAGCAGGGACAACAACGACGTGATCTGCGAGATTCCCATCAGCTTCACCCAGGCCGCGCTGGGCGCCGAAATCCCGGTGCCGACCCTGGACGGGAAGATGGAGCTGAAGGTTCCGGAAGGCACCCAGTCGGGAAAGGTCTTCCGTCTGCGCGACAAAGGGATTCCGGTCCTTCAGGGGTACGGACGGGGCGACCAGCTGGTGATCATCAAGGTGGAGACACCGGTGAACCTGAACAAGAGGCAGCGTGAAATGCTGGAAGAATTCGCCCGGATCAGCGGAGAGGAGGTTCATCCCATGAAGAAGAATTTCGTCGACAAGGTGATGGACCTGTTCAGCTGATGACCCCCTTTTTTCAACCGAAAGTTTTTTTCAGGAACAGCGGGCGCGGCCTTTGCCGCGCCCTTGCGCTGCTGTTGGCGTCCGTCTTCCTCTTTGCGGCCGTGTCTCCGGCAAAGGCGTGGGAACGCGGTTCCGCCACGGCGACCCTTCTGAAAGACCGCGAGTACGGCGATACGCTTCTGCGGGGCCTCCGCGATGCGCGCTCCTCCATCCTCGTTTCCTGCTACCTCTTCAAGATGACCGACTTTCCCGGCAACATTCCGCGCCGCATCGCCGAAGAGCTTATGGAGGCCCGCCGCCGCGGCGTGGCGGTGACCGTGATCATGGAGCAGTCTCCGGAAGCGGACGACCCCCTGAACAGGGCTAACCGAGCCACCGCGACCCTCCTTTCCCGCAACGGCGTCAACGTACGCTTCGACTCCCTCCGCAAGACCACCCATGTCAAGGCGGTTGTCATAGACGGCCGCTACGTCTATCTGGGGAGCCACAATCTCACCCACAGCGCCCTGACCCGCAACAACGAACTCTCGGTTCTCCTGGACTCGCCGGCAACGGCGCAGGATGTCATGTCCTATCTTGGAGAAATCTGAAGAAAAAAAGGCGACCCGCCAGGATCGCCCCATCTGTTTTGCCCTGGGTCCGGACTTCCTACCCCAGAACCGCCTTTTTGAAATCCTCGATGCCCATCTGCTCCACGATGCGGCACAGGCGCTCCTTCTTTCCGCACCCCTTGTAAAAGGCAATGATCCTGTCGATGATGGCCAGGACTTCATCGTCCGTAGCTATCTCTTCCACCAGGACGTCGGCGATGCGCGGTCTCATGCCCGAGTTGCCGCCAACCAGGATCTTCCACCCCTTGGGGGTCCCCATGACGCCGATGTCCTTCACCCAGACCTCGGAACAGGAAAGCATGCAGCCGGAAACCCCCATCTTCATCTTGTTGGGGAGTTCCATGGCGTGGTAGATAGCATCTATCTTCAGGCCGAGGCCCACGGAATCCATGACCCCCCGTTTGCAGAAGGTGGTACCGGGACAGATCTTGACGCTCCGCACGCACAGGCCGATGGCCGCGCCCGGAGTCTGCTGGAGGTCTGCCCAGATAGCGTCCAGGTCCTCTTCCCTGACGCCCACCATGGCGATGCGCTGGGCCGAGGTAAGTTTCAGGGCCTGCACCTTGTATTTATCGGCCGCGTCGCAGATCTTGCGCAGGGTCGCCGTATCCGTGATGCCGCCCGGAATGTGGGGAGCTATGGCATAGGTCTCCTTGTCCCGCTGCAGGATCGCGCCCTTTTCGAGAATATCCTTTTTCATGATTCCCTCCATCCATCTATTTTTTTAGTGAAGGCAAATTTGTAACACAGTTTTCCCGCAAAAGGAAGGCGCGCGAAGCAGGGGCGATCCTTGTGAGCGCCCGATGTCAGGGCAGACACGACGTTTATCCCTACAAATGTTCAGCCCTTTCCATATCCTCCCCGATGAAACGGGTACACAGAAAGCAGAACCCGGCCGCGGCGGCGATGGCGGCGGGCGTCGTCAGCAACGCGGCGCGCAGTCCCCACAGGTCGGAAAACCATCCCAGAAGAGTAGGCGAAATGGCGTCACCAAGGGCATGGATAAAGAAGATGTTGATGGCAAAGGCCATGGCGCGGCGGTCGGCCGGACTTACATTTACGATCACCGTATTGAGGGGGCCGGTATTGAAGAAGAGGAAGAACTCGGCGAAAAAGGTCGCGGTCAGGCAGCCGGTGAGGGTTTGGGAGGCAATGGCGAATACGGTGATGGGAATCCCGATGAGAAAGCCCCAGCCGGAGACCAGCAGATAGCCCTTGGGGCTCTTTCGCTGGAGACGATCACCCAGCCACCCCCCGGACAGGGTGCCGGTAATCCCGGCCAGCACCGTCACGGCGCCGAAATACATGTTCCCCCTGGCCACATCGAGACCATGGATGCGATAGAGGAAGGTGGGCATCCACTGGGCCAGCCCGCCTATGGCAAAGGTCATGGAGGTCATGGCCAGGGTGTTGCAGATGAACGACCTGTTTTTCAGGAAGATGCCGTATGCGGCAAGTGACGGTTTGGGAACGGGCAGCCGTTGCTCGGGCGCGAGCATCTCCTTCGGGTCCCGCAGGAACCAGACCGCGACGGCCAACAGGAGTCCCGGCGCCCCCACCATGAGAAACGCGGCCTGCCAGCCGAAATGGAATCCGAGAATCCCGCCCAGCAGGTAGCCGATGGCGCTTCCCACTGGGATGGCGAGATAGAAATAGGAAAGGACCCTACCCCGCCGCTCCTTGCTGAAAAAGTCGGAGATGAGCCCCGGGGAGACCGTGCCGAAGCTGGCCTCCCCGATTCCCACCACCGTCCGGGCCGCCAGCAGGGACCGGTAGCCGGGGGCTATGCCCGACAGGGCGGTTGCCAGGCTCCAGACCGCGATCCCGCCGGAGGCGAGCCTGACGCGGCTTCCCCGGTCGCCGATCCAGCCCAGCAACGGGGCCGAACACATGTAGCAGATCATGAAGGCGCTCCCCAGGAAACCGAGGGCGGTGTCCGAGAGGCCGAAGTCGGCCTTGATGAGGGGGAAAACCGCGTACAGGACCTGGCGGTCGATGTAGTTGATGAGGTTCACGGCCAGGAGCAGGGCCAGGGCGTAGCGGGCGTATGCGGAAGAGCGGTTATCGTTTGTCATAAAGTTTCCAATCATCCAGTTGTTTGATCTCCCCCTTCGCGAAAGGGAGAGTAAGGGGAGTATACTTCTTACGGTCAAAATCCCCCCCGCCCCCCTTTCTTAAAGGTGGGTGTCGATGGCGGGAGAATACCTCAGTTTGGTAATTGGCGCCATAATACCGTTGTTCCCCAAACAAGCATCATCATAGCTGTCGCCCCGTACATCAGCCGTACTGCTCCCCGATATGAATCATGAGAGAGGTCCCGCAAAGGGTCGCCGATGGCGGGCTTCTCCACCGGCCTGCCGAAATAGCGGTTTGTCCCCCCGAGCCTGACGCCCAGAGCCCCGGCGGCCGCGGCCTCCGGCACGCCGCTGTTGGGGGAGGAGTGGTTGCGGCCGTCCCGGAGCATCATCCTGAAGGCCTCTTTTCCCGAAAGGCCGACCAGCGGCGCAACGGCGGCCATCAGCAGGCTGGTGGCGCGCGCCGGGAGCCAGTTGGCCAGGTCGTCGAAGCGGGCCGAGGCCCGGCCGAAGCGGAGGTAGCGCTCGTTCTTGTAGCCCACCATGGAATCCAGGGTGTTCACCGCCTTGTAGGCAAGGCCCAGGGCCGGACCACCGATCATCAGGTAGAAGAGCGGCGCGATAACGCCGTCAGAGGTGTTCTCCGCCACCGTCTCCACCAGTGCCCGCCAGATATCCGGCTCGGTGAGGTCGTCCGTATCCCTCCCCACGATGCGGGACAGGAAGTGGCGCGCCCCTTCCAGGTCCCCGGCAATCAACCGGTCGGCCACCAGCTTCGATTCCAGGTGCAGGGAGCGGGCCGCCAGGCAGGTCCAGGAAAGCCAGACCGCGACGGCAAAGCCGAGGGAGGGGTGCAGGGCGTAAGACCCCTTCAGCAGGAGAAATGCCGTCAGATACGTTAAGCCGACGACGCTGACGAGGAGCAGAACACCACCGGCAGTCTCACTCCGGACAAGGCGGCGCAGAATCCTTTCCAAGGCGGAGATCAGTCGGCCGATCCCGACCACCGGGTGCGGCAACCGCCGCGGGTCGCCCAGGAGGAGGTCCAGGAGGACGGCGGTGATTAATATGTAAGGAGTGATAGGGTGCAAATTATTTTTGATTGGGTCGGCACATTTAAAAGGCCGGGGAAACAGACCAGGGCAACAACAAGCCGGAAACAGGCCGGGGAAACAACAGCCGGGGAATAAATTCCCCGTCTATTATCCCGCCGTCCCCATGGGACGGCTAAAGTAGCGTCCAATAGGGACGCAGGGAGTGTAGCCGGGGAATTCATTCCCCTGATTGAATTGTGCCGCCAATCATACGTCAAACAAATCCCTGTTCGTAACAGCTTGATATTTCAGTGGTCTACAAAATGCGAAGACGTTAGTCCGCCTGTTCCATCAAACAACGATCAAACAAATCATGTTTTTTATCAGGCCCACCAAGGCAGATATTTTTTGGCCTTGCTGCCGACCGAATCATCATGGCACCGGATAAATCCTGCCAGAGTGGTTTCTTTAATGATTCTTGAGGCTGTGGCGCTATTCTTGTCCTCTATCCCGAAGCGTTCCCGTAACGTCGTATTGGTCATATAACTCCGCTGGACATATTTCAGGCAGGCATGCAGGTAGCAGGCGCGAATCCGGTCATCCTTGTCCATGTCTCTAAATTCGCGATGGGCGAAAAGAACGGATCGCGTATGTTCGTCAGTTGTTTCAAAAATCGGAGCAGGGAGTTGGTAGAACTCCGTCTGAAAGACTACCTTGTCTATGCCACTGCCCCTTTCCTCACATACGCCGATACGGCGCATGAACGAAGCAACCATTTCATTTCGTGATTTTGGTGGGCTGTCCAGAAAACGATCGGTTTTCACCAACGGCAAGCCCGGATTGGTGATTTCCATGCGTTTCGAGAAGATTTCTACCAACGGTGACGTTCCCGTGAGATGAAGATCCTGATGAATGATGGCGTTCGCCACCAGTTCACGGATAGCCAATTCAGGGAACAGGGGAACCTCTCGCCTCAACGCCTGCCCAATGACTTCGTTACTTGGCAGAAGATTAATGACATATCCGATCAATCCTTCAAACCCGCATGCATACCCCTTGACGCCTTCCTGCTCCCGGATGGTTTCCACCCGACTTTCCCCTTTATATTGGATAACTCTGACCGCTTTGCGCTTCAGGCTCCGAAAGTCAGAAAGCTTCCTCGCGAACAGCAGGGCGCCGAAATTTGTGATTTGCCATTTACCGCTCCTACCACGCGTAATCAACTCGTCGGCTTGAAAGGCATCCAGGATGCCCTCGCGGGCTTCGGGAAAAGGCAGTTTCAAAAGTTCAAAATACTCCGGGTAATCCAGTAGTCGCAGGACCTCGTCGGCGCCCACATTCTCCGCTGCAATCTCACGTTCAAAAGGTATCTTGTCGAAAACACGCCAGAGTTCCCGCTCTTTTTCCGGGAAGTCTTTAAGCTTCTTCTTGTAGGATCCCACTCGAATGTATTCGGTATTTTTGAATTGAACCGGATGCCTGAAAGCGGCGCCGATTTCCAGCAGAACAACCGGGAAATTATCGACGGTAAATTCATGAAAGCGGAAATTGATTTTAGGGGAGAGCAGGCGCAGCAACCAGCTTTCGAGTTCTTCATTGCCCACCTTGCACAATGCCGGGCGGAAGTTGGTCCCGATAATATCTCGGGTCAGGTTGTCAATCCCCCAGGCAATATAGGCGTGGACCTTGCCGGCTAACGCAGCGGAGTTGGACAAGGCGGATAGGTATTCACCAATCTCTTCCGGGTTGTCGTTGTTTTGCTTGAACTCCAACCATTCGGTTTCCGTTGGCTGATTTCGCAACTCTTGAAGGATGCTGATCAGATATTCTTTTGAACGTTCCACGGTCATTGGTTACACCCTTTTTGAAAAAGGTAGTTGGAACAGAGTATGTGGATTCAACGGAATAATATCATCATGAATTTACCTCGATGTAGGCCATGGCCGCCTTTTCGTCCTGCTCGATGGCGATTTCCACGGCGTGTTTGGCGACATCCAGCAGAGCGGTGGATTGCTTTTTGAGTGCCAGAGAGACGATGATTTTCTCCCTGATTCGCTGCTGGATTTCCGATGCAACAAACGGGATGAGGAACTTGGCAATGTCTTTCGGGTAAAGTTCGGCCTGTGCACTACCAGCGCTCAACTTTTCGGTCTGCATCCGGCCGATAAATGAGTTCATCACAAATGCAACATAAGAGGGATCTTCACCTTTGATGCGGAGAATGTTGACATGATTGCTTGCCAGTGCTTTCTTGGCGGACTGATAAATGTTTGTACGGCCAATATTGGCGCCAGTCGTGTACACGAGAATATCGTCTTTGAAAACCCGCGCTTTCTCTTGCTGGTCCCAGTTTTCAGCACTCGTTTTTTCGAGATTGTCATAGTCGAGATGGTCTTCAAGGATGTGCTTGCTGTTGATTACATCTAAGGGGCCATTTTCAACGTACTCCGGCTGTAAGCCCCGTGAATTGTATGTCTGTATCTCCTCAACCCGCCTGAAATATTCGCCGTTGCTCCTGATCAGCGCTTCAATTTCGTCATACTTCGGCTGGTAATATTCAGCATCCAGGCGACCGGAGACGCCAAAGGACTCTCTGAATGATTTGGTGTTAGTGTTGTCACGGCTCGGGGAAAAGTCGGCCAGATTGAGCGTTTCAAGTAGCAGAGTTTCGGCTTGAATGATAGTGGACTTTACTTGATCAATATTTAAATGTGCATTTTTAACAAGCGTTTCCCCCTGTGCACCGGAAAGCCGCAGCTGCCGGCGGCGGTGTCGATCATGGTTTCATGCTCTTGGGGGTTGAGCATCTTTACGCACATATCAATCACGTAGCGCGGGGTGAAGTACTGCCCCTTCTCACCCTTGCTGCTTTTGTTGATGAGATACTCGAAGGCCTCGTCCACCACATCGAGGTTGGAGTTGAACAGCTTGACCCCTTCCAGCGACGCGACGCAGACCGCCAGGTGGCTGGGGGTGAGGTCGATCTTGGCGTCTTCACTGAAAACACCCTTCCATTTTTTTCTTGCTTGATTGAACAGATCCTGAATTTTGGCTTTCAGCTCGGTTTCGGTGTCGCCGTAGTTCTTGAAAACGAGGTAGCGTTTCCTGTCGCGGCCGCTCTCCATCTCGTCGTAGAGCTTGGTGAAGATGAGCTTGAACAGCTCTTCGAACACGTCCACCCCGGCGTTGGCGAGAACTTCGTCCTCCATCTCCAGGATCAGGTCTTTGAGCGACTTCCGCTGGTTGACCAGCTTGTCCATCTTCACCAGGTCGTCGATGTTCCAGCGAACGGTGAGGATGTCGGAGAGCTTTTCCGTAGCCGCGGGGATGGCCGGGATGTCTTCGAAGTAGTTCGGGTCCTTGCGGTGGTAGTAGGAGATACTGTCGCCGTTGCTCCAAACCCCCATGGGCGCGCCACTAAAGTTACAGTAACTCTTGAGTTGTTCCTTGCCGTCCTTGAGTTTCGGCTTTTTCAGCTCCACCAGGATGTACGGCGTGGTGGTCTTGTCCTTGTCGAAGACGCAGATATCGACCCGCTTCTTCTCCCGACCGCGGGTCACGTCGTATTCAAGCGATAGACGGCTTATGGGATAGCCGAGGTCATCCCGCAGCACCATGATGTAAAGCTGACGGATCGCCTCTTCCGGGGTCAACCTGATCGGTTTGCCGCGCACGATGCAGGAGACATAGGGCACGGACCCCTTATCCGTTCCCTTCAGCGTAATGCTCGCCTCCAATGCCTGGATTTGAGCCGGCTTGAACTGGGTAAGCTTATAGGCGCTGTCCTTGAGTAGTTCGGCAAGTGTGATGGTCATGATATTTCCTATTCTTGGAGAAAGAGGAGGTCAGCAGACGACATAGGTCATTTCGCTGATTTTCCTTGTTTCTTGTTTGTCCAGGTGCAGGTGGGCGCATAAAAGGGCGGACAGGCGCAAGTAGTTCAAGGGGGGGACAAAATGTCCCCAAGTTGGCTTTGAGCTCTGGGTCGCGCTTGCGCATCTTGTTGATGTCTGCGACGGAGAAATACCATTTCTGGTCATTTTCGTTCCAAACCGAGCGGATTCGCTTTGATTCAAAGAGCATTATCGCGGTTTCCCGGGTCATTGCGATCTTCTACTTTTCCCCCCGTGATAGCCAGCCAATTTTTCAGCTCAAAAACTGTACAGAGAAGCTGGTTCCACATCATGCTTTCGAGGCCCGTTTTTGCTGTCGGAATGTAAACAAAAGTCCACCCTGAAAGTCATCAAATGTGAGCATTTATTTATCAGAAATAAAAGAGAGGCGCCATGAAAAACAATGAAATTGGTGGGTTTTTACGGACTCAAGTCTTATTTTGGATCAACCGGTGATCCCGCGGATCCGCGGCGCCCTTTCCATGTCCAGATGCTCCGCCAGCAGGTCGAACGGGAATGGTCGCCCAGCTTCGGCGGAACATGGAGCGAGGAGCCGGGCAGCCCTTCGGCAAGTTGCGCGCCGAGGCGGACGCCGTTTGATGTTATTGCTATGATGGCGATTTTCATGATGCCTGTGCGTATATCAGGTCACGATACCCTTCCGGCAGCCGTGGGAAAATTCCTTGTCATACAGGCGCGATTTCGCCTTCAACCCCTCCCGGCGCGCCTTCAGCACGTCGCCCACCAGGATGAGCGCCTGCTTTTCCATGCCGGCGTTTCTTGCCAGGACCGCGATATCCGCCAGGGTCCCTTCGATAATCCGCTCGTCCGGCCAGGAGGCGCGGAAGACCACAGCCGCCGGGGTCTCGGACGTGTACGCCCCTGCCAGCAGTTCCGCCACTACCCGCTCTATCATTGAGGCGGACAGGTAGATGACGAGGGTAGCGCCGGTCTTCGCCATTTCGCGGAGGGATTCCCGTTCCGGCGCCGGCGTCCTCCCGGCCAGGCGGGTGATGATCACGGTCTGGGAGACCTCCGGCAGGGTCAGTTCCTGTTTCAGCGCGGCTGCCGCGGCGCTCGCGCTGGTCACCCCCGGCACGACCTCGTAGCCGATGCCGAGCCGATCCAGTTCGACCATCTGCTCCTGGATTGCGCCGTAGATGGAGGGGTCGCCGGTATGGAGCCGGACCACCTTCCCGCCGGCAACCAGGCTTTCCACTATCAATTCCGTGGTTTCCTCAAGGGTCATGGAGGAGGAATCATGGACCTTGGCCCGCGGCGCATAGGCGCGCACCAGTTCACGATCCACCAGGCGCCCGGCATAAATGACCACGTCCGCCTCGCCGAGGAACCGGGCGCCCTTGACGGTGATCAGCTCCGGGTCGCCGGGACCGGAGCCTATGAAATGGACCTTCGACACGAAAACCTCCAAAAGAAAAACCTCCTGCCACAGAGGACACAGAGGTCACGGAGAAAATCTCCGCAAACCATCTATGAGCCTGCTTGCGCCAAAATTTATCAACAATCCCCGCTTCAAACCAGTGCTTTTCAGGGCGGATCACCCATTAATCCATCCTTGAATTGATTATGCGCTTCTCTCTGTGCTCTCTGTGTCCTCTGTGGCAAAGGGCTTGTTTTTTACTTCTTCACGATCAGCAGCGACAGATAATCCAGCTTCCCGCCGACCAGCGACTCCAGGTCACGGGTCACCTTCTCCCCGTCCGTGCCGGCCCGGCTGACGAAAGCGCACCGATCTTCCAGCCCCAGCTCTTTGAGGATCGTGTATATGCGGTCGAAGGCGCGGTTGACCTTCATGAGCACCACGGTATCGAAGTCCAGGAGGGTCTGGCGCAGCTTTTCCTCCTCGAAGGTGGCGGGAAGCACCGCGATCCGTTCCGACGCCATGGCCAGCGGAATCCCGCATGCAACCGCCGCCGCGGTGATGCTGGAGACGCCGGGCGCCACCTCGATGGGGATATCAGGATAGCGTTCGCGGAAGATTCGGTACAGGTAGAGGAAGGTGGAATAGAGGAAAGGGTCGCCAACGGTGATAAAGGCGACATCCTTTCCCTGACGGATATGGTTCAGGAGCGCGGAGACAGCCTCTTCCCGGAATTCGTCCAGCCCCTCCTGGTCCTTTTTCATGGGAAAGACCTGGATTATTATCTCCTGCCTGGAACGGTCAAGGAACGGCTCAATGATGGACAGGGCATGGCTGGTATCGCCCGCGCCCGAGGAGGGAGCGCAGATTACCGCAACCTGGCGGAGGATACGCTCGGCCTTGCGGGTCAGGAGTTCGGGGTCGCCGGGACCGACGCCGACGGCATAGAGACGCGCCACTAGTCCTCTCCCCGCCGGGCGGATATCACGTATACCGGGTTGTGGGCCTCGAAGATCTTGTATTCGGTAAGGGCCATGGTCTTGGAGACGTTGACGCAACTCACTTCCACGGTATAGCCGTGGTCTTCGAGAAATTCCACAGACTTGGTGAGGGTGTCCAGTGTCACTGCGTTGAGGACGATGATGCCGTCGGGCTTCAGGCGCCGGTCAACGGCGTCGATGATATCCTCCAGCATGCCTCCGGAGCCGCCGATGAAGACCCGGTCCGGATTGGGCAGCTCATCGATCCCTTCCGGGGCATAGGCCTCTACAAGGAGTATGTTTTTCGAGGAAAATTTCTTCAGGTTCTCCTTTATGAACGACAGGTACTGGGGGTTCTTTTCCAGGGCGAATACCTTGCCGTTGGGCATGAGGTTTCCCGCCTCGATGGCCACGGAACCGCTGCCCGCTCCGATGTCCCACATCACCAGGTCATTCTGGAGCTGGAGTTTGGCCAGGGTCACCGCGCGGATCTCCTGTTTGGTAATGAGCTTGCGGGCGGTGGAAAACTCGTCGTCGGCGATTCCCATGATGGGGAAGTTTTCCAAGGTCGGCTCCCATGCCTTTATGAGGATGAGGAGATTGAGGGGTGACGCCTTCATCTCCGACAGACCCCGCACATCGGTTCGGGTGAACTTCTCCGTGGGGAGACCCAGGTCCTCGCAGAGATGGACATCGTATCCCTCCGCCCCCCTCTGGATCAGTTCCCGGGCTATGGCCGCGGGCGAATTCACCTCGTCGGTGAGGACGGCGGCCTTGTCCGCCGCTATGATGCGGTCCACGGCCCCCTTCAGGCCGCGTCCGTGGACGGAAAGAAAGATGGCGTCATCCCACGGTTCCTTGATGCGGGCGAAGGCATACTGGACGCTGGTGACATTGGGGAAGATCTCGATGCGTTCCTTGGAGAGGTTGCGGAAAAGGAAACGGGCAATGCCGAAGAAGTTGGGGTCGCCGGAGCTGAGCACCACCACCTGTTTCTCGGTGGTCTTGAGAAAATCCAGCATGATGGAGAGATCACCATAGGTCTGTTTCTCTCCCTTGAATTCCGGGAAAATGTCCAGAAGCCGCTGATGGCCGATGAGGAGTTCCGCGGAATTGATTACCTCCAGCGTCTTGGCCCCGAACCCTTCCCATCCTTCAATGCCCGCCCCTACCAGATATATTTTGTGTTGCGGCATGATTTCTTCCTCCCCCCTCTTTATCGCGTGATTCAGCGCTTCGCAAAGTTATTGCATAACAATATGTACGCTGATTCTACCGGAAATATACCATTTCACCACAATAGCCGGCCAGAAAAACCTGGATGCCCAGGCCGGGGGCGACGCCGTTAGCGAAAAGGGCGGCCCTGTCCCGAACCAGTGAAAGAAGGACGGGATCGCCTCCCGCTGATTGAAAGAGTTCACGGGCCGTGCCCGCGCCCATGATGAGGGGCGAAAGACGAGACGCATGGGGCGAATCCGCCAGCCAGGCGGCAAGGCTTCGCAGGTCGAGCCTGGATGATGAGGCATGGGTGTGCTCGTGACCGCGGGCGATCTTCAGCAGCTTGGCGAACTGGGCTGAGAGAATCACCTTTTCCACCCCCTTTTGCCTGCACGCCCGCAGGGTATGGCCCACGTGATCCCCCATCATGATATAGGCCTCGTCGGGAAGAGGGGCCATCCCGTTCATGGAACAGCCATGGGACGCCCCCGGAAGGGGCGCGGAAAAGAAACGCCTTGCCGCCATTTCACTGGTTTTTCCCGTGGAAAGGACCAGTGTCGAACATTTGCAGGCCAGGGCCACATCGATGGATGCGTCAATAGTATCGGTCCAGGCCTGACTTGAGACAGGGTTCACGATACCGGTTGTGCCGAGGATGGAGAGACCGCCCACAATGCCGAGACGGGCATTGAGGGTCTTTTTGGCCAGTTCCTCTCCGTTGGGGATACTGATGGTTATTTGCGGTATTATCGGGGCGCAGCATTCGCCGAACACCGGGCAATTGAGAGAAAAAACCTCGAGGACCGCCGTGGTTATCATCCTGATAGGCACGGGGTTGATGGCCGCCTCTCCCACCCGCGCCGCCAGACCGGGCTTGGTTACCCTGCCGATGCCGCGCCCGCCGCGGATCACGATGGAGTTTCTTCCTCTGGCCTCAACCAGTTCCGCCTCCGCGTGGATCTCCGCGCCGTGGGTTATATCCGGGTCGTCACCCGCGTCCTTGAGCACATGGCAATGGGCGGAGTTCAGGGTAAAAGACTGTCCGTGGATACGGAAACGCGCCGCTTCCCCGCCGGGAAGGATGATCTCCACCTCATCCACCAGGCGCTGATCCCTCAGCATCAGGACCGCCCCCCTGGCCGCGGCCGCGGCGCAGGCGCCGGTGGTGTATCCGTGCCTGAGGCTTTTACGTTTCATGGGCTTCACCAGCCAGGAGCAGCAGGGCGTTCATGGCCGCTGGCGTGGATGACGCAGGCAAACCGGCATCAACGCCACCTCTTTTCGTCAAAGGCCTCTTCGATGCGGTCGATGACCAGTTTCGCCAGCCTCTTGTGCGCCCCCAGGTGCGCGGCCATGGCCATCTCCACGCCGGGATGACGCAGGCGCGCCTCTTCCATCTCTTTGGGCAGGTCCTCCCGCACATGGGCGCCCATATAGAGGAAATAGGGAACCAGGAGAATGCGCCCGGCGCCCCTGGCCACGCAGGCGTCGATCCCCTGCTGGATATTGGGGGCATGGTTCTCTCGGAACGACACCTCGACGATGTCGTAACCGGCGAAACCCCTGACCATCCCGGCGATTTCATGCACGGCGTCGTTGGCCTCGGAAACGCGGCTGCCGTGGGCCATGAGGAGGATTGCGGTTTTCATGACAACTCCTTTAACTCAGTCATAAGGCACATAATTAGATGCAGAGGGGAGCGGCGATGACTATAGTCTTCATGGGGCGTTATCCATTCAGCAGCTTCACTACCGGGTTACCGTCCGCGTAATAATCGATGATATTCAGAGAGCCGTAATCCTGCTCAATCCGGAACATGGAAGAAAGGGGCGCGCCCAGGGCATCCAGGAGGATGATCCGGTTTACTCCTCCATGGGCGACAACCGCGACCTCCTGGTCCCTGTGGGCGGAGACGATCCTTTGCATGGCCGGCAGGACCCTGTCCCTCAGATCAAGCAGGTTTTCCCCGCCCGGAACGCGAAAACCGGCAAAGTCCTCCATGCGTAACCGCCAATCCTCGGGAAACCTCTCCTCCAGCTCGCTCCAGGTCATGCCTTCCCACTCGCCGAAGCTCAACTCCCTCAACCGCGGCAACGGAACAGGCTGGATGTCCCGGCCCGCGCACAGGATATGCGCGCCATCCATGCACCGGGAGAGATCACTGCTGTAGCATGCGGAGACAGCGGTGTCTTTCAGGCGTTCCGCCAGGATTCGATACTGGCTTATCCCCTTCCCGGTCAGGGGGACATCCGTCTGACCGTTATAGCGGAACTCTCCGCTACCGGCTATTTCTCCGTGGCGGATCAGCCACACGCGAGTCCTGCAAGCCATGAAAAAAAACCTTCCTTTCCGGAAAACGCCAGCAGCGCCAGCAGACAGAGTATCTCATTCAGTTCACCAGCGCAGCCTATGACATCTCCGGTGACCCCTCCGATCCCGCGATGAAACCACGCCTTCATCGCCCAGGTCAGAAGCCAGGCGGCAATGAACAGGACGAGTCCTCCGGGGCCCATCAGCAGCACGGACCCGGCAAGCGCGGCCAGGGCGGCAATGAGCAACTGCCTCCACCCCGCCCCGCCGATGAAAGAGGTTCCGAGCCCCTGGCTTCTCGCATTAATGGACCCGACCGTCATCTGGACCATGGCGAAACGCCCCAGCATCGGGAAACAGAACAGGGCCTGCCGCTTAATGTCCTCGGGCAGGGAGATGAGAGCATGGTATTTGAGGAGGATGGCCAGGATCAGTCCCACCGCGCCGGCCGCGCCTGTCCGGGAGTCCTTCATCACCTCCAGGAATCGTTCTTTCCCGCCCCGGGCCGCCAGGCCGTCACAGACATCGGCCAGCCCGTCCAGATGGAGGACGCCGCTGACCACCGCCAGGGCCGTGACAAGGAGGAGATCGGCAACCCCTCTCGGCAACAGGCCGGAGAGCAGGTAGTCCAGACCGGCCAGAAACGCGCCCAGGGCCAGCCCGGCCAGGGGAAAAAACGACAGTGAGCGGCCCAGGTCCCTTTCTTCGCAGCGGACCTGGGGGAAAGGAATGATGGTCAGAAACTGGATGGCGATAATAAAGAGACGCATCGTTCTCCGCAGGGGCAAACCTCGTGTTTCCCCAACCCCGTGTCTGCCCCGGAAACCTCGTTTCCGCCCTTGAAGCGGTCGATCACAAGGATCGCCCCTGCGTGTTCCGTTCAGCCACTCCCGCTTCCTGGAATGTGGCCATTTCCTTGAGAATCTTCACCCCGGCCTCGATGACCCCCATGGCCAGGGCGGCGCCTGTCCCCTCGCCGAGCCTCATCTTCAGATCAAGGATCGGTTCCGCGCCCAGCATCTCCAGCATGCAGCGGTGCCCAATCTCCACCGATTCGTGGGCGGCAAAGAGGTATTCCCGGACATGGGGGCTCATGCCGGCGGCTATTATGGCGCCGGCGGTGGAGATGAAGCCGTCCACCACCACCGGTATGCGGTTGGCCGCGCAGCCGGCTACAAGGCCCGCGATGCCGGCGATCTCAAGACCACCCACCTTGGCCAGGACATCAACGGGGTCGGAGGGGTCCGGCCGGTTGATCTCCAGACCCTGCCTGATGACGCGCATCTTGTTGGCCAGGACAGCGTCGCTGATCCCTGTCCCCCTGCTGGTGACCCGCTCCACCGGCATGCCGGAGAGGGCGGCGATGACCGCCGAAGCGGATGTTGTATTGCCGATCCCCATCTCCCCGGTCCCCACCATGGCAACGCCTTCCTCCTTGCAGAGGTTCGCCAGGGAAACACCGGCCTCCAGCGCCGCCTCGGCTTCCTCCCTGGTCATGGCCGGACCCTTGGTGAAATTGCGCGTGCCGCGCGCAATCTTGCGGTCCATGAGACCCTGGAGGCTTCCGAAATCGTAATCAACCCCCACGTCAACCACGCGGACCTCCACCCCGCCATGCCTGGCCAGAACGTTGATGCCCGCGCCGCCCCTCAGAAAATTGAACACCATCTGGGGAGTGACCTCCCTGGGAAAGGCGGAAACCCCTTCATCAACGATGCCATGGTCAGCGGCAAAGGTATAAATTACCTTCTTCCCGGTATCCGGCGCCAGTGAGCCGGTTATGGCCGCAAAACGGCGCGCGAATTCCTCCAGCCTCCCCAGAGAGCCGACGGGCTTGGTCTTGCGGTCCAGTCGTTCCCCCGCCTGCTTCAGCAGAAGCGGGTCAAGTGGTTGAATCCTCGCCAGGGCATCCTGGAGAATGGTCATGCCGTCCCGTCCTTTCCGGTAACAATGTAGCGATTATTGTACAGCTATGTACTGTTAAGTTTTTGCTTCATGCTACAATCCCCTCATCCGCCCCTGCGGGGCACCTTCTCCCCAAGGGAGAAGGGACATTTTTGAAACCCTCGCCCTCCGGGAGAGGGGCAGGGGTGAGGGGGAAAAGCGCCGCCTTGACTGCAAATCATGAATCAGGCGATTCGGCGCGGGGAATATTATCCGCATTTTATTTATGCGCTGAACAGTTACCGATTATTTAAGTTTCAACGGTATTCCCGAAATCATCACGTAGACCTCGTCCGCGGCAGCGGCGAGCATCTGGTTCGTTCTTCCGGCCAGGTCGCGAAACGCCCTGGCCAGGGCGTTATCGGGCACGATACCCATCCCCACCTCGTTGGACACCAGGATAAGCGGGGTCTCCAGCGCGGTAATGGAGTCCTCCAGCAATCGCGCCTCGGCAAGGGCCCGCCCGTCGTCCTCATGGCAGAGAAGCAGGTTGCTCAGCCAGAGGGTCACGCAATCCACCAGTATTGCGCTGAAGCGGCCGTCCGCGTTCTTGAGGGCTTCCGCGAGCCTAAGCGGTTCCTCGACCGTCAGCCACGCATCGGTCCTGCGGGCCCGGTGCGCCGCAATCCGTTCCACCATCTCGGAATCCCTCGCCTCGCAGGTGGCAATGTAGCAAAGCGGCGCGCCAAAGGATTCAGCCAGAGATTCCGCGAACCGGCTCTTGCCGCTTCGCGCTCCGCCGGTAACAAGTATCATCTTTCCCATTAAAAAACCCCGTCTCCCTCAGGGAGGCGGGGTTTTTTCCTGCACACCCGGTTTCAACGCCTGTCCCTTGGAGCAGCATTTAGCGACATTCTATGATGAAGGCGCGATCTCCGGCCAGACGCCGTCATTCAGGTATTGATCAATGGCGCGGGCCGCCTTCTTGCCCGCTCCTATAGCGAGGATCACCGTGGCCGCGCCGGTGACTATGTCGCCCCCGGCGAAGACGCCCGGCTTGGTGCAGCGCCCGTCTTCGTCGGCGATGAAATAGCCGCGCTCGTTGGTCTCCACTCCCGTGGCCGTGGAGGCGACGATGGGGTTGGCGTTCTGGCCGATGGCCACCACCACCGTGTCTACGTCCACGATGAATTCGGAGCCCTTGATGGGGATGGGACGGCGGCGTCCGGAGGCGTCCGGTTCGCCCAGTTCCATGCGCAGGCATTCCACGCCCGTGACCCAGTTGCCTTCGTTGCCGATGAAACGCACCGGGTTCACCAGGTAGTTGAATCTAACCCCTTCTTCTTCCGCGTTTTCTATCTCTTCGATACGCGCGGGCATTTCCTTCCGGCTCCGCCGGTACAGGATGTGACCTTCCTCCGCCCCCAGGCGCAGGGACATGCGGACCGCGTCCATGGCCACGTTCCCGCCGCCAAGAACCGCTACCTTCCGGCCACGCGCCACCGGGGTGGCGTGTTCCGGAAACAGGTACGCCTTCATCAGGTTGCAGCGCGTCAGGTATTCGCTGGCCGAGTAGACACCGTTGAGGTTTTCGCCGGGGATGTTGAGGAAGCTGGGCGCGCCCGCGCCGTTGCCAAGGAAGACGGCGTCGTGTTCTTCCAGCAGTTCGTCTACGGTGGCCGTCCGCCCTACTACGAAGTTGGTGACCAGTTTTACCCCCAGTTGCCGGATGACCTCCAGCTCCAGGCGCACGATCTCTTTCGGCAGACGGAATTCGGGAATCCCGTACACCAGTACCCCGCCGGGCTGGTGCAGGGCCTCGAACAGGGTAACTTCGTGGCCCATCTTGACCAGGTCACCCGCGACGGTGATGCCGGCGGGTCCCGCCCCTACCACCGCCACCTTCTTGCCCGTCGGCGCCGCGGGCGCGGGCGCCGGCAGTTCTTCTTCGAACAGGGCGTAGTCGCTGGCGAAGCGTTCCAGCCGGCCTATGGCTACGGGTTCGTGTTTCTTTCCCATGACGCAGGTGAGTTCGCACTGGGTTTCCTGGGGGCAGACCCGGCCGCATACGGCGGGCAAGGCGGAGCTGGCCCGCAGGATGCGCGCCGCTTCCAGGAACTCTCCCCGGGCTATCTCCCTGATGAATCCGGGGATGTCGATCTCCGCCGGGCAATTGGCTACGCATTGAGGGTTCTTGCACAGAAGGCAGCGTTGCGCTTCCGCCATGGCGGTTTCCCTGTCCCAGCCCAGGGCTACTTCGTTGAAGTTCCGGATGCGTTCCTTCGCGTCCTGGTGCGGCATGGAATGGCGGGGAATGGCGCAACGTTCGGCTATGGTCAGTTCTTTCATTGCGCCCCTCCTTTACAGCAGCCGCTCTCGTGGTAGTGGGCCAGGGCTTCGGCTTCCTGCTTGCCGTACATCTTCTGCCTCGACATCATTTCGTCCCAGTCCACTTCGTGACCGTCGAAGTCTATCCCTTCAGAGCAGACGAACCGCGTCTTGCCCGCGACCGTGACCCGGCACGACCCGCACATGCCGGTGCCGTCCACCATTACGGAGTTGAGGGAGACAACGGTCTTGATCTTCAGGGGCAGGGTCATCCGGGAGATGACCTTCATCATGATGGGAGGACCCACCGGAAAGATGAGCCGGATGTCTTCTCCCTGGTCCAGGAGGGTCTGCAATACGTCGGAGACAAGTCCCCGCGTGCCGTAGCTCCCGTCGTTGGTGGCTACGTATACTTCGTCGCATACCGCCTTGAGCATGTCTTCACAGATGAGAAGCCCGCGGGTCTTGGCCCCCAGGACGGCGATGACCCGGTTGCCCGCTTCCTTGAAGGCCCGCGCCACGGGGTACCCCGCGGCGATACCGAAGCCGCCCCCCACCATGACGAACGTGCCGCCCAGTTTTTCGATGTGGGAGGGATTCCCCAGGGGACCCACCACGTCCAGGATGGAGTCGCCCGCTTCCAGGGTCGCCAGTAGTTCCGTGGTGGCCCCTATCTCCTGAAAGTAGATGTCGACCGTCCCGGCCTCCCGGTCCCAGTCCGCTATGGTGAGCGGTATCCGCTCCCCGTTCTCATGGATGCGCAGCATCAGAAACTGCCCGGCGCGGCACCTGCGCGCCACCAGCGGCGCCGATACACGCATGTGCCAGGTCCGTTCCGTAAGCACCTGCTTCGATAGTATGGTATGCATGGAAACCTCGATAGAAAAATTATTGAAACAGCAACAGCTCCAGCCGCTCCCAGAGGTCTTCTCTCCCCTCACGGGAAAGGGCTGAAAAAAACACGCATTCGTTCATCGGCAAATCCAGGCTGCGGGAGATGACGGCGGCCTGACGCATTCTTTCATTGCGTGAGACCTTGTCACATTTATTGATCACCGGCACAGTGGGAATGGAATAGTTGCGCAGCCAGTGGAACATGAGCAGGTCTTCACGGCTCGGGACGCGCCTCACGTCGAGGATCAGGACGACGCAACGCAGGGTTTCCCTCTTGGCCAGATAGGTCTCTATCATCGGACCCCATTCCCGTTTCACGGCAAGGGGGACGGCGGCGAAACCATATCCCGGGAGATCCGCCAGGACAAACTGGGCATTTACCGAAAAGAAATTGATCAGTTGGGTCCGTCCGGGCGTCCTGCTGGCGCGCACCAGATTCTTTCTGTTCACCAGGGTATTGATGAGAGAGGACTTGCCCACGTTGGAGCGACCGGCAAACGCAACCTCCGGCAGCTCGCTTTCAGGATAGTGGGAAGGCGCTGTCGCGCTCTTTATGAATTCCGCGTTTTTTACGTCCAATAGGCGCCCCCAGCCAAAAGAATTTCAGCGGCATTATAAACACCGCACGGCATTCTTTCAATTACTTATATCCCCGGCCCCGCATTTTCCTGTACAATCGTGCCGGCCGGAAAGGATTAATAACAAAAAACGTGACTATCCGGAGGAACTGCGCTAGAAGTGAGCGCCTATATTCAAGCAATACAAGGAGGAATCATGTCCGGAAAATATCGCTCGAATTATTTAAAGAACGTAACCGTTCGCATGGATTTTTCAAAAAACCTTTACCAGATTTCTTCCGAGCTTCCAACGGTGTTCAGGGAAAAGGCGCTGGAGTTTTTCACGCGCTTCCAGCGCAAGGCGGCCCTGGCCGAACAGATCGAGATGAACCGCGGCTCGGAACCGGTAAGGCGTCACGTAAAGGAAAACCACTGGTTTTTTCAAGGAAAAGGTGGCGAGAAAAACATGTGCGTCGCCCCGAATTTTCTATGGATTGACTACAAGAGCTACCCGGGATTCGCTGATGTGAGAGAGACATTTATGGGGATCGCCGGGGCGCTGTTCGACGCCTTCCCCGACGTTCCCGACCTGGCGGCAAACCGCCTGGGACTCCGCTATTTCAACAACATTGAAATCGCGGAGGCAAACCCCACCGACTGGAACGGGTACCTGGCGCCCAACCTCCTGCCCATCTTTTCCGTTGCCGACGATTGCGGCGCCATTGCGCGGGCCTTTCACAACCTGGAGATGAACTACGGTGATATGAACCTGACCTTCCTTTACGGGATGTACAACTTCGAGTACCCTTCGCCCATCAGACAAAAGGCCTTCACCCTGGATTTTGACGGATATATCGCCAAGCCCCTGACCAGGGAGACACTGCCCGCTTCCCTGGACGCCCTTCATGACAGGATCGTCCATTATTTCGAAAACAGCGTCACCGACAGGCTGCGCGAACTGATGAATCGTTAAAGCGGTAAATGACCGCGGCCGCGCCCCTGTCCGGTCGCGGCCGCGGTCTTCACCCCGGATGCCCGGGTTCAGACAACAAAGACCCATCATGGACGGATACTCCTTCCCTGTCGCCTCGAATCCCTTCTTCACATCACTTGCCATGAGCTCCACCTATGGCCCTTTCAGACCCCATGGGGAAGGAGGTTAGCCAAAGGCGGCGATGAAGTCAAATCGTTTCCCCTATCCTCTATCAAAACTCTTTTTCAGCAGGGCGAATGATTTATCTCCCAGAGCTCTTTTTGCGTGAAGCGCCGGCAATGGCCAGGATATCGGACATGGAGGCCTTCCACACTCCACCCTCGCGACGAAGCCGGAAAGAGCGGGTACAGGAAGCGGTCTCCGTACCCGTCCTCTCCAGGCCGATGCGCGCGCTCAGGGTGGCGGCGCCGTCTCCGGACATCGCTACCCTGACATCCCGCATCTTTTCCCAGCAGCATGCCGGACGGAAAGCCGCGTGCGACATTTTTCTCAGAAAAGACTCCCTGGACCTGCCGCCCGCGGCATAGGTGTGGTCATGCAGCTCCTCAAACCGCCCGTCGCGCCACAGGTCAAGGATGGTTTCGAACCCCCGCCGAGCTTCCACCTCTCCCGCAACGGGACCGGCGGCGGCAAAGGACGTGCAGACGGTGAAGCAGCAAAAAATCAGTAATAGCGAGGACTTAAACAGCTTGAGCATACCCATGCCTTTCCTCCTTTGATAAGATAGGTCCAATGATAATAAATATACCTTATCACGGCAAGGCAATACCTCCGCGCCGGAAAAAACGGTCAGCTACATGATCCTTTCCGCGGCCGCCGCGAAGAGCTTCAGTTTCTCCATCAGTGCGGCGAACTTGGCGGGTTTCAGGGACTGGGGACCGTCCGATGACGCATGCTCCGGATCGGAGTGCACCTCTATCATGAGCCCGTCGGCCCCGGCGGCCACGGCTGCGCAGGCCATGGATGCGACGTAGTGATAGTTGCCCGTGCCGTGGGATGGATCGGCGATCACCGGCAGGTGGGTCCTCTCCTTGAGAACCGGGATCGCGGACAGGTCGAGGGTATTGCGGGTCGCGGTCTCAAAGGTGCGGATGCCCCGCTCGCAGAGTATGACCGACTGGTTTCCCTCGCTCATGATGTATTCGGCGCTCATGAGAAACTCCTGGATGGTCATGGACATGCCCCGTTTCAGGAGGACCGGTTTGCGGATCTGGCCCACCTTTTTCAACAAGGCGAAATTCTGGGAATTGCGGGCCCCGATCTGGAGCACGTCCGCATACTCGGCCACCAGCTCTACGGTTTCCGGATTTATTACCTCGGTGACAAAGGGGAGTCCGGACGCTTCGCGCGCCTTGGCAAGGAGCTTCAGGCCCTCCTCCTCCAGACCCTGGAATGAATAGGGCGATGTGCGCGGCTTGTACGCCCCGCCCCGCAGCATGAGCGCGCCGGCGTCCCTGACGGCGATTGCCGTCTCCACAATCTGCTCTTCGCCCTCCACCGAACAGGGACCGGCCATGACAACCAGGCGCCTGCCGCCCACGGCGACTTCATCGGTGACCGGTATAACGCTCGGTTCCCTTTTGACCTCTTTGGAGGCCAGTTTGTACGGTTGGAGGATGGGCACTACGCTTTCCACGCCGTGCATGGATTCAAGGGATTGCAGTACCAGCTTGCCCCGCTCGTCCCCGACCGCTCCAATCACATCCCTGGTGGTCCCATGGATCACATGGGGCTTGTATCCCAGTTCCCGGATACGCTTCAACACCTCATCCCTGTCTTTCTTCGCGGCAGCGGCTTTCATGACGATAATCATTGTTCCCTCTCTTCCTGTTCCGAAAAAACAAAGGGCCTGAGGAATGATCCCCGGCCCTTTCGTTATGCGCTATATGGAAAAGCAATAAAAAAGCCGGGGATGGTCTTCGGTCCACCCTCGGCTTTCGGTCTCGAATTTGTTTCAGCTAACCCTGCATCGAAACTGTTTCCCGGGTGGACGGTCGAAAAAAGAAACCGCGCCAAAAGGAAAAGCCGAAAAAGGGTGAATAGCTGAACGTATGCATGGACGACATTGTTGTCGATGAGGCGTTGCGCTGTCAAGAAAAAAATGCCGCAAAAAATGTCCGGCGACTCATTACGGCCGGGGCTATTCAATAAGCAGGGAAAAATCGGCGGGCGTCGCGCCCCACCTACCCGCCGGTTGCCATGCGCCGACTTTGCGCGTAGGGCGCGATGTTTGCCAGCGCCCGCCTTACGGCATCCTTGCCGTGGGCCTCGATGGTCCAGACGGCATTCGGCGCGTAACGCTCCATGAGGTTGAAAAAAAGCCGAAAGTCGATCCCCGCCTCCCCCAGGGGGCTGTGATCGTCCTCGACGCCGTGGTTGTCGTGTATGTGGGCCTCGGCGATATGGCGGCCCAGCGCCCTGAACCATTCCTCCATGTCCGGCTTTGCGAAGAGATTCCAGTGCCCCACGTCGAAACAATGCCGGAACAGGGGTGAATCAATGGCCTCCAGCAGGTCCAGCAGGGTGGAAGGCTCTTCCTCGAAGATATTTTCCACAGCGACCGTACATCCAATCCCCGCGGCCATTTCCAGGACCCCCCTGAAGGTCTCTACGGCGTAACCCAGCCACCGGTACCTGCTCCCCCCGAAACGCCACCGGTCATAGCCCGGATGAAAAACAACGACCAACGGCCGCAGTATTTCAGCGGCTTCCATCACCTGCTGAAACCTGCGACGGGTCGCCTCCCTCACGAGACGGTCCAGGGCGCCGGGGCTCAGGTCCATGAAAGGGGCATGGATGGTGGTACGAATCCCGTTTTCCATCAGGACCGAGGCATGGCGCGAAAGGGTCTCCTTGTCCAGGGTGTCGAGGGAATCGCCCGAAAAGGCCACCTCCGGGTTGATCCTTCTTTCAAGTATGAAATCCAGGTTCTCCCCGAGGAGAGCAAAGGGAACATGGACGAAGACATTATTGCTCATCCCGTTTTCCGCCTTGTTGCGTTCTTTCATGACATGATTCTTTCATATATCGCGATTCCGGCCTCCACACCGCCGGGACAACAGAATATTCCATGGGAGACGGAAATTGCAAGAACAGAAAAAGGCCCTCTTTGGATTCAGGAAGATGGAAAGGAAACTTTTTGATTGACCGGCAAAAGAGGCTGCGTCTATTATTGACGTCCCTGAAAAACGGCTCGCGGATGACGTCTGGTGGCCTGCGGTTGCCGGCCTCGAACCATGAGCCTTCAAGGAGAGAAGATGCGGGTATCGACCCTTATCCCGGCAGCGGGAATGGGAAAACGGATGGGCGCGGGGATCAACAAGCAATATCTCCTGCTGGCGGGAAGGCCCATCCTTGCCCATACCATCGCCGTCTTTCAGCAGGCGCGCCGCGTGGACGACATATACATAATAGTCCCGGAAGACGAGATCCCCTACTGCCGGGAACACGTGGTGAACCGTTACGGATTCTCCAAGGTCCGCCGGATCGTGGCCGGAGGCCTGGAGCGGCAGCATTCGGTTTTCAACGGACTGCGCGCCATGGAATCGCCGGACCCGGACGACGTGGTCCTGATCCATGATGGAGTGCGTCCCTTCCCGTCCCAGCGGGTACTGGAAGCATCGATTGACGCAGCCCGCGTCAATGCCGCGGCCCTTGTCGCGGTTCCCGTGAAAGATACCGTCAAGGTGGCAAAGGACGGGGTAGTCCTGGAAACTCCGCCAAGGGATACCCTCTGGCTGGCGCAGACACCCCAGGCATTCCGCTACGCCCTGATTCGGGAGGCCCACGAGCGGGCCGCCGCTGAGGGCTGGCTCGGCACGGACGACACCGCACTCGTGGAACGCCTGGGAAAGACCGTCCATATCGTGCGCGGGGATTACGGCAATTTCAAGATCACGACCCCTGAGGATCTCGTCCTGGCGGAGGCTTATTTGAAAGAGGCGGGTGAGGGGTTATGGGTTATGGGTGATTAGTGATGAGTGATGAGTGATGGGTTGATTGTTTATGGTTTTCTTGTTCCTTGAACCTTTTCAACGGCGGGATTGCTTCGGCGACTCCCATAACCGCCATACGGAGAATTTACGATCATGCGTATCGGACACGGCTATGATGTCCACCAACTGGTGACGGAAAGAAAGCTGATCCTCGGCGGGGTGGATATCCCCTGGGAAAAGGGCCTGCTGGGGCATTCGGACGCCGACGTCCTCCTCCATGCCATCTCCGACGCCATCCTCGGGGCCATGGGAGAAGGTGACATCGGGAAGCACTTCCCGGATTCCGATCCCGCCTATAAAGGGATCTCCAGCATGAAGCTGCTGCGGAGCGTAATGACGCTGGCGGATTCCAAGGGGTACCGCATGGGAAACGTGGACGCCACCATCGTTGCCCAGCGGCCGAAACTGGCGCCCCATATCCCGCTCATGCGGGCGAATATAGCCAAGGCCCTTGACTGTGAAGAGACAAGGGTCAATGTGAAGGCGACCACCACCGAGCAACTGGGCTTTGCCGGACGGGGAGAAGGGATTGCCGCGTACGCCGTGGCCCTACTGGAAGAGAAGGGGTAGATCCCGGTCATTTCTTTCCGGATTAACCACCGGATTTTCAAAGGGTGAATATGAACAAACCGACTAACAACAGCGTTAAAATGACGGAACAGCCCGGGGCCGGGGTAACCGCGCCGGTCAACTTTATCCGCGCCATAATCGACGAAGACCTGAAGTCCGGTAAGCACTCAACCATCGTAACCAGGTTTCCACCGGAACCAAACGGGTACCTGCACATCGGCCACGCCAAGTCCATCTGCCTGAACTTCGGCCTGGCGCGGGATTACGGCGGACGCTGCCACCTCCGCTTCGACGACACCAATCCGGTAAAGGAAGAGGTTGAGTATATCGAATCCATTATGGACAGCGTGCGCTGGCTCGGTTTCGACTGGGGGGAAAACCGTTTCAATGCCTCCGACTATTTCGAGCAGCTCTATCAATGGGCGGAAAGGCTCATTGAAAAGGGAAAGGCCTATGTGGACGACCTGAATGCCGAGCAGATCAGGGAACACCGCGGCACCCTCACCCAGCCCGGCAAGGAAAGCCCCTGGCGCAACCGGACCGTTGAGGAGAACCTGGACCTGTTCCGCCGCATGCGCGCCGGAGAGTTCCCGGACGGCGCACGGGTGCTGAGGGCGAAGATCGATATGACCTCCCCCAACATGAACATGCGTGACCCGGTCATGTACCGCATCCTCCACGCCGAACACCCCCATACCGGCGCCGCATGGAACATCTACCCCATGTATGACTACGCCCACGGCCAGTCGGACTCCATCGAGGGGATAACCCACTCCATCTGTACCCTGGAGTTCGAAGACCACCGGCCGCTCTATGACTGGTTTCTGGAGGAGCTGGAGATCTCCCGGCCCCGCCAGATCGAGTTCGCCCGTCTCAACCTCACCTATACGGTCATGAGCAAGCGCAAACTTCTGGAGCTGGTGCGCGGGGACATGGTGAACGGCTGGGATGATCCGCGCCTGCCGACCATTGTCGGAATGCGGCGCAGGGGTTACACGGCCGAGGCCATACGCGCCTTCTGCGATCGGATAGGGGTGGGAAAGAACGACAGCTGGATCGACATGAGCGTCCTGGAAGACTGCGTGCGGGAAGACCTGAACGAGAAGGCGCCGCGCGCCATGGCCGTGCTCAATCCCATCCGGCTGGTGATCGAGAATTACCCGGAAGGGAAGACCGAGGAATTCGACGCCATGAACCACCCCGGCGACCCTTCCATGGGGACGCGCAAGGTTCCTTTCTCCCGCGAGATATACATAGAGGCGGACGACTTCATGGAAGACCCTCCCAAGGGATATTTCCGCCTCTCTCCAGGACGAGAGGCGCGACTCCGCTATGCCTACATCGTCAAATGCACCGGAGTGGTAAAGGACGAGGCCACGGGCGCCATCCTCGAGGTACGCTGCGCCTATGATCCGGAGTCGCGCGGAGGAACGGCCGCGGACGGCCGCAAGGTGAAGGGTACCATCCACTGGGTCTCCGCCGGCCACTCCATCGCGGCGGAGGTACGCCTGTACGACCGGCTGTTCACCCAGCCGCAACCAGGCGCTGATCGTAACGGCGGCGACTGGAAGAGCTGCCTGAACCCTGATTCACTCCGGAGATTGACAACATGCCGCCTGGAACCGGCCCTGGCCGGGGCGCTCCCGGAAAGCCGCTTCCAGTTCGAGCGCCAGGGGTATTTCATCGTTGACGCAAAGGATTCGCGTCCCGAAGCGCCGGTATTCAACCGGATTGTGACACTGCGGGATTCCTGGGCCAAAACCGGCGGCTCGCTGTAGGGGCGAGAGAAAGGTTCGCCCGTACCTTTTCCTCCCGGGGTTGGGAGAGTGACCACAATGCCGCATCTTGACACGAGCGGCCATTATTCATTCGAGGTTCTATCTATGTCTCTGCGAGTCTTCAACACCCTTGCCGGAAAGAAGGAAGAGTTCGTTCCCCAGGTCCCGGGCAAGGTTTCCATGTATGTCTGCGGTGTCACCGTCTACGACCATTGCCACATCGGCCATGCGCGGGCAAACGTGGTCTTCGACGTTATCTACCGCTACCTTCGCCACACCGGATATGACGTGACCTACGTACGCAACTACACGGACGTGGACGACAAGATCATCAACCGCGCCAACCGCGAGGGTGTGGACTTCCGCGAGATTACGGAGAGGTTCATCGGTGAGTTCAACCGCGACATGGGATTGCTGGGCGTGGCCGTTCCCACCCATCAGCCGAAAGCGACGGAACACATCGATGATATCATCGACATCGTCCGTACCCTGGTGGAGCGGGGTGTCGCCTACCAGTCCGGCGGAGATGTCTACTTCAGCATTGAAAAATACGATGACTACCTGAAGCTCTCGAAACGGAACCTGGACGACATGAAGGCCGGCGCGCGCATCGAGGTTGATGAAAGGAAGAATCATCCCATGGACTTCGTGCTCTGGAAGGAGGCGAAGCCGGGCGAGCCTTCCTGGGAATCTCCATGGGGCAAAGGTCGCCCCGGCTGGCACATCGAGTGCTCGGCCATGAGCATGCGTTTCCTCGGCGAGACCATCGACATCCACGGCGGCGGCAAGGATCTGGTATTTCCCCACCACGAGAACGAGATCGCCCAGTCCGAGGCCGCCACCGGCAAGCCTTTCGTCAAGTACTGGCTGCACAACGGGTTCGTCAATATCAACTCGGAAAAGATGAGCAAATCCCTGGGCAATTTTTTCACCATCAGGGAGGTCCTGGAAAAATATGACCCGGAAGCCCTGCGATTCTTTCTTGTCACAGCCCACTACCGTTCACCCCTTGACTTTTCCGACCAGAACGTGAAAGAGGCCGAAGCAGGTCTTGATCGTATCTATTCGGCCCTGGCGACCATGGAGGAACTGGGTGAAGAGATTGAAAGGATAGATGAAAAGTCCCTTAAGGAGACGGAGCGCGAGCTGCTGGAAAAGGTGAAGGGGTTTCCCGGACGCTTCCGGGAGGCCATGGACGACGACTTCAACACCGCTCTGGTGCTGGGAAACATTTTCGATCTGGTGCGCGCGGTAAACCGGACCCTGGCAGAAGGGGGAAAGGTGTCGAAACCTCTAAAGGCGATCCTTTCACAGGCGAGAAGGGCGCTGGAAGAGCCGGGCAAGGTGCTGGGCATATACCGGACACGCCCCGCCGAGTATCTGGAAAAGGCTCGGGAGAGGAAACTGGCTGAACTGGGCATCACCAGGGAGGAGATAGAACGCCTTATCGAGGAGCGGACCGAGGCGCGCAAGGCCAGGGACTTCGCCAGGAGCGACGAAATACGGGATCTCCTGCTGGCAAGAAATGTGGCGCTTCTGGACTCGCCCAGCGGAACCGAATGGAAGATCAAATAAACCTAAAAAAAAGCAATTACCACGGAGGGCACAGAGGGTTTTCGTATAACTTTCAAGCAGTTACTCCAAAACAAAGACATTATGATCGTCACCTCCATGGCAAGTCTGGTAGTTCATTTTTTCGCTATTATATCTCTGTGTTCTCTGTGACTCCGTGGTTGAAATGCCGTTTTCAGGATAAAAAAAGGGCCGTTACCCGGCCCTTTTTCTCTTGCGCCAAAAAACCGTCAGGCGGCCCTGTTTTCCACCTGGGGTTTTGACCATTTGCTCTTGAAGAGCTCCATGGCTTCCCGCATGATATCCGACATGCTCTTTTGCGTCGTCTGCATTATTTCCTGGAGAGTTTCCCGTTCCTCATCGGATATTCTCATGGAAATAACATTATATCGGGCATGTTCTCTGGCTCTTCCCATCTCTGTCTCCCCGTGAACTTCAGGACCATTTGTTGATTCAGCTTTTCCTTTCCATGCCACAATCATGCCAACCTGTTAAAGGGCGTACGGCAAAGCCCGAACCTCGCGCTTTGCGAATCATTGAAGCAATTTAGGCCTATCTTCAGCCAGTTTCTGAAATTACTAATGTGTCATCTCTGGAACAAGCAGGTGCAAAATTGCACATACTACCCCGCCTATTCATCAAAAAAAACACCCTAGCGACCAGGAGGGTCAGTCGACTAGGGCATAATGAGAGTCTTTCGACTCTCGCAATCTCTTTTTTCATATATATTATAATTACGATGCTTATCTTTGGCAAGGGGTTTACTTGTTAATCTGCCCGTTTCTTCGGTTGCTCCCGCAACGCTTTATGTGATATAAAATCCGCACTAAGTTATCAAAAGGAGAGCAAAAAAGTATGGCGCGGAGAATATTTGCGGGTATTTTACGCCCGGCCCTTCCGGCGATACTTCTTCTTCTGCTGGCGTGGGCGCCGGTCTCAACCGCCGCCCGGTCCATCCCCTCCATCAACCATCTTCCGACGGGAGAGCGCTGGTTCGGCATATACCTGAACGATGAACGCACCGGCTTTGCCGTTACGAAAATCGAGGAAACGTCTTCCGGGTACCACATTGGCGGCGAAAGCGTAGTAAAGATGACCGGACTCGGCTTTTCCCGGGACATGACGGCGCGGGAAAGTTACATGGTGAACCGGGACCTTTCACTGCGCTCCTTTGAAGTATCCCTGACGGTGGACGGCAGCCCCCGGAGAGTGACAGGCGAGGTCGGCGAAAAAAGTATCAGGGTTATCACGGAATCGCGTGGAACAACTAAGGAGAAAACCCTTGCGAAGAAGGGTCTCGTATACCCTCCTCCGGCGCTTAATCTATATCCGCTCCTTCAGGGTGCGACGGGAAAGAAGAAATTCCGCATCGCCATGTTCGACCCGGAAGCGGTTTCAGTGAAGGATGTCCGCATAACCATAGTGGGGATGGAATCCCGTCAAGGAGCGGAGGCCCTGCATCTGCGCAACGACCTCTATCCCTTCGTAGACAATGACATCTGGGTTGACGCCTCGGGAGTTACCCTGCGGGAATCGGTACGGGACGGAATGATCGAGACCCGTCTGGAAAGCGAGGCCTCCGCGCGTTCTTTTTTGACCGACGCGGCCCTTTCCAAGAAAGACCTGGTTCTTGACTTCAGCCTGCTGAAGGTGGAGCAGCCCATCCAGCGGCCGGCCTCCCTGCGGAGACTGTCTCTGGAGCTCTCCGGCTTTCCCGACGGCTTTCCTCTTTTCTCAGGCTCGTACCAGAAGGCTGAGCGGAAGGAAAGCGGTGAAGTGATCTTTACCGTTGATCTGGCGGCTCTCAGGCAGGCCGACGCCGGCAATATCAATAATACGCCCCTGGCCGACCGGAACCGCTTTCTGGAGTCAACGGAACGCATCCTTCCGGAAAATGCCGATATCATCCGGCGCAAAGACGAGATCCTCGGCGGGACTACGGAACCTCACGCAGTGGTGGAAAAGCTGGCGCGCTGGGTAACGGACTTCGTGGAGGACAAGGTTACCGACAGCCGCACCCCGCTGGAAACCCTGGAAAAGCGGACCGGAAACTGCCAGTCCCACTCGCGGCTCTATGTGTCCCTGGCACGCGCCGCCGGGATCCCCACCCGCTTCGTTTCAGGCCTCGTCTACGCCGAAGGAAAGGGCTTCCTCTACCATAGCTGGGCCGAAAGCCATGTGGGATACTGGCTTCCGGTGGACCCCACTTTCGGCGAGATACCCGCCAACGCCACCCATATCAAACTGGCGGAAGGCGATTCCGCCGACGACATGGCCCCGCTCGCGGGAATTATCGGCAGGATAAAGGGACGAGTCCTGGACCTCGGGTACTGAAGAGAAAGACGGTTTCGGGTTTCAGGAAATCTCATTTTTTGTTGCATGGTCCAGCGGCCGTCCGCTAGCCGCTGGACTTATTTTTTATTCTATTCGGAAGGACAGCCATGGACTACAAAGACACATTGAACCTGCCGGAAACAAAGTTTCCCATGAAGGCCAATCTCACCCAGAAAGAGGTGGAGATCCTGGACAAATGGGAAGGAATGAACCTTTATGAAAAGCTCTCGCGAGAAGGCAGCGACAAGCCGAAGTACATCCTCCATGACGGTCCTCCATACGCCAACGGACACATCCACATAGGCCACGCCCTCAACAAGATCCTCAAGGACATCGTCCTCAAATGCAAGCGCATGAGCGGTTTCGACGCGCCCTACATCCCGGGATGGGACTGTCACGGACTTCCCATAGAATTGCAGGTGGAAAAGAACCTCGGCTCGAAAAAACACCAGATCACCAAGACCGAGATGCGCGGGCTGTGCCGTGACTACGCAAACAAATTCGTGGATATCCAGAAGAAAGAGTTCCAGCGCCTCGGCATCCTCGGAGAATGGGAAAACCCCTATCTCACCATGAACTATCTCTATGAGGCCATCACCGCCAGGGAACTGGCGTCCTTTGCCGAGAACGGCGGTCTGTTCAAGGGGAAAAAGCCGGTGCACTGGTGTTCCTCATGCGTCACGGCCCTTGCCGAAGCGGAGGTGGAATACGCCGATCACCGCTCACCTTCCATCTATGTCAAATTTCTCCTCAAGGACGACATCTCGGGCCAGGTCCCGGCCCTGGCCGGCGGAAAGGTCTCCCTGGTCATCTGGACCACCACCCCCTGGACCATTCCGGCCAACCTGGCCATATCACTCCACCCCGAATTCGACTACGCGGCCCTCGACACGGGCAGCGAGGTCCTGATCGTCGCCTCCGGTCTGCTGGATGCGTTCCGCGCCGCAACCGGCGCGGCAGGCGAGGTTATCGCCACTTTCAAGGCCGGCCTCCTGGAGAAGAAAAACTGCGCCCATCCTTTCTATGACAGGGACTCGGTGATCCTCCTGGGCGAACACGTCACCCTGGAAGCTGGTACCGGCTGCGTCCACACCGCCCCCGGACACGGCCAGGACGACTACATGATGGGGCTCAGATTCGGCCTCGATATCTACAACCCGGTAGACAACCGGGGCAGGTTCATGGAAAACGTGGAGTTCTTCGCCGGCCAGCAGGTATTCGAGGCCAACAAGAGCGTGATTGAAAAGCTGACCGAAGCAGGCGCCCTCCTTGGGTCAGGCGAGATCACCCACTCCTACCCCCACTGCTGGCGCTGCAAGAAGCCTATCATCTTCCGCGCCACCGAACAGTGGTTCATCAGCATGGAAACCAACGGACTGCGCAAAAAGGCCCTGGATGAGATCAACCGGGTTACCTGGATCCCCCACTGGGGAAGGGATCGCATCTACGGCATGGTGGAGGGTCGACCCGACTGGTGTATCTCCCGCCAGCGCTCCTGGGGCGTGCCCATAACCGCCTTCATCTGCCAGGGATGCGGCGAGGCCGTCGCCGATCCCGCTCTGATGCGCCACGTGGCGGATCTGTTCGCGGAATTCGGCTCCGACATATGGTATCAGCGTGAGGCGCGGGAACTCCTCCCTCCGGGAGCGAAATGCCCGGCCTGCGGAAGCGGGAACCTGGAAAAGGAGATGGACATCCTGGACGTATGGTTCGATTCCGGCGTTTCCCACGCCGCCGTTCTTGAGACCCGCGACAATCTCTCCTCCCCGGCGGACATGTATCTGGAGGGGAGCGACCAGCACAGGGGATGGTTCCACTCCTCGCTCCTCGTCGCCGCCGGGACACGAGGCGCGGCGCCCTACAAGAGCGTCCTCACCCACGGCTTCGTTCTGGACGGTTCGGGCCGCAAGATGAGTAAATCCCTGGGCAACGTGGTGGCCCCCGAGGACGTGATCAAGAAATTCGGCGCGGACGTTCTCCGCCTCTGGACAGCCGCCCAGGACTACCGGGACGACACCCGTATCTCCCAGGAGATACTGAACCGGGTTTCCGAGGCATACCGCCGCATCCGCAATACCTGCCGCTACATACTGGGGAACATCAGCGATTTCAATCCCGAGACGGACGGCGTCCCCTACGCGGAGTTGATGGAACTTGACCGCTGGGCCCTCCACCAGGCGGAAATACTCAAGGAGCGGGCGCTGCGGGCCTATGAAGAGTACGAATTCCACATCATCTATCAGGCGGTGAACGCCTTCTGCAGCGTCGAGATGAGCGCTTTCTATCTGGATATCCTCAAGGACCGGCTCTACTCCAGCCGCCGCGACTCCCGCAAACGCCGGAGCGCCCAGACCGCCCTGTACCTGATCCTGGATTCCCTGGTCAGGCTCATCGCCCCGGTCCTTTCCTTTACCGCCGATGAGGTGTGGTGGCACATGCCCCGCCAGACCGGAGACAGCGTTCACCTGGCCGCTTTCCCCGCGCCGGCCCCGGAATTCCGGGATGAAAAGCTGACGGAACGTTGGGACACCATCATCAAGGTGAGGGGAGAGGTCTCAAAGGCCCTGGAAATGGCCCGTGGCGGAAAGACCATCGGTCACTCCCTGGACGCCTCCGTGACCATCAGCGCGCCGGCCGAACTCCTCGCTTTCCTGCGCGAGTATGCGGATGAGCTGAAAGGAATTTTTATTGTTTCAAAGGTCGACCTTGTGGAAGATATCACCGGCGAGCATGTCTTGGCGGAAGGCGTACAGGGGTTGAAGATCCGCGTCGAAGCGGCGCCCGGAGCAAAATGCGAGCGTTGCTGGCTCTATGACGAAAGGATCGGCGAGGACGCGAGCCACCCGACCATCTGTCCGAAATGCATTGAGGCGGTGGCATGAAAAACCGCTTCATGTTCCTCGCGGCGGTTGCCTTGCCCGTCATCGTCCTCGACCAGGTGACCAAACTCATCATCGTCCGGAACCTGGAGTTCCACGGCGCCGTCACGGTCGTCAGAAACTTTTTTGATATCGTCCACACCCGCAACCAGGGAGCGGCCTTCGGTTTCCTGCGGGACAGCAGCATCCGCCTGCCGTTTCTCATATCCGTTTCGATCGTGGCGGCGCTGGTGGTCCTCGCCGTCTACCGCAAACTCAGGCCGGATCAGAAAATGAACGCATGGGGACTTTCCCTTGTATTTGCCGGGGCGGTGGGAAACCTCATCGACCGCGCCAGGCTCGGCGAGGTCATCGATTTCCTGAGCGTCCACTGGCACGAGCACTACTGGCCGGCGTTTAACGTGGCTGATTCGGCCATCTGTATCGGGGTGGGGCTGTTGGCCATTGATATGTTCAGGGAGGAGAGAAGGAAGAAAAAAACGTAATAAGTGATGAGTGATGAGTGATGAGCGGGAAAAGCAAGAGGGGAAAAAACGTAATAAGTGATGAGTGATAAAGTCAAAAGCGTTGCGCCTTTCACTTATCACTCATTACTAATCACTCATCACTTGTTGTAATACCCCCTGTACCAGTCCACGAACCTGCCGATCCCTTCCTCTATTGTGGTCTTCGGACGGAAGCCCGTGTCCCTCATAAGGTCGTCTACGTCCGCGCAGGTAGCGGGCACGTCGCCCGGCTGTATCGGCATGAGATTCCGGATCGCCTTTCTCCCCAGCTTTTCCTCCAGCGCCTCGATGAACCGGAGCAGCTCCACCGGGCTGTTGTTGCCGATGTTGTAGATGCGGTACGGCGCGTAGCTGGTTCCCGGATCCGGCGCGGCGCCGCTCCATTCCCTGTCGGGCGCCGGCGTCAGATCCGTCACCCGCTTCACCCCCTCCACGATATCGTCTATATAGGTAAAGTCCCTTCTCATCTTCCCCTCGTTGAAGACATCAATGGGCTCTCCCTCCAGGATCGCTCTGGTAAAAAGGAACAGCGCCATATCCGGACGACCCCACGGGCCATAGACGGTAAAGAAGCGAAGGCCCGTGCATGGCAGCCCGTACAGGCTGGCATAGGTATGGGCCATGAGCTCATTGGCCTTCTTCGTTGCCGCGTAGAGGGACACCGGATGATCCACGTTGTGATGAATGGAGAAGGGCATGGTGGTGTTTGCCCCATAGACCGAACTGGATGAGGCATAGACCAGGTGAGATACGCCGTTGTGCCGGCAACCCTCCAGGATATTCATGAATCCGCTGATGTTGCTGTCGATATAGGCGTGGGGATTGACAAGGGAATAGCGCACACCGGCCTGGGCCGCCAGGTGGACCACCTTGTCAAAGCCCTCCCTGGAGAACAGCTCCGCCATGGCCTCGCGGTCCGCCAGATCGCCCTTCACGAAGGTAAACCCGTCCCTTCCCGTGAGCCGGCCCAGGCGAGCCTCCTTGAGGGAGACGTCATAATAGTTGTTCAGGTTGTCAAAGCCCACAACCGCATCCCCCCTGTCCAGCAGGGTTTTCGTCAGGTGAAAGCCGATGAATCCGGCCGCGCCGGTAACCAGTATCTTTGCCATGGTGACTCCGAGAAGATGATAAAAAGTAAAAAGTGAAATGTGAAAAGTAAAAGGTAAAAGGTAAAAAGTAAAAAGTGAACGGTTAGAACGATAATTCCAATTTGCATTCAGGATGACCGAAACACAACGGATGCAGGGGCGGATTGGGCGCAATGCCTTGCGCCCCTACGAGGGCATGACAAATGGAATCTTCGCGGGCATCACGTAAAAAGGGTTCTTTTATCTCTGTTGTCAGGGGTCATTGATGGTTTAGTCTGCTTCCCGCGTATCCCGCCTTTTAAGCATGATGAAACCGGCCTGCCTGCCCGTCTCTCCTCCGTCACGGCGGTAGGAAAAGAAAAGGTCCTTTTCGCAGGAGACGCAGAGGGAGCTTGATTCTATGTTCCGCTCCGGGATTCCCGCGCGGAGAAGCTGACGGCGGTTCGCCTCCACCAAGTCTAGCCGCCATCTGCCCGGACCATCGGGTGTCGTAAAGGATTCCCAGTTCCGATCCGCCTCGCGAAACGCCTCCATCACCGGTTCATCCACCTGATAACAGCAGGGAGATATGGCCGGACCGATGGCGGCGAGAATATCACGCGGGTTTCCGTCAAACAGATTCGCTATCGCCTCGACCCCCTTGCGCGCGATGCCCGCCGCCGTCCCCTTCCAGCCCGCATGGAGCGCGGCCGCGACACGGCGCACCGGATCCAGTAGAAGGATCGGCGCGCAGTCGGCCACGCAGACGGCGATCATCACACCGGGCTGATTGGTAACGATGCCGTCGCATTCAAGCTTCTGGAAATGGCTGAAATCGGGATTCGGTTCGTCAAGGAGGAGAAGGTCGCTGCCGTGCGTCTGGGTAACGGTAACAAGCTTCTCCAGGCGGGAGCCGAAAGCGCGGGCCAGGATGCTCCGGTTTCCTTCCACGTTATGGGGGGAATCCAGGGTAGAGGAGCCCAGATTCAGGGAATTGTAAGGCGGACGCGAAACCCCCTCATGCCGGGTAGTGAATCCCTGCACGGACACCCCCCGCTCGCTGAATATTCGCGGCTCCAGGTAATGGACCCTGCCTTTTTTCTGTATTTCCACGAAAGACTCCTTAAAAACAGTGATGAGTGATAAGTGATAAGTGATCAGGCGAAATGATTTTGATTCTATTACTCATCACTCATTACTTATTACGTTTTTCCCCATGCTTTTTGAAACATTCAAGGATACTGCCTGTATTTCCTAGAAAAAACACCTTTGTAAAAAAAGTGACAAGTGATCAGGCTCAACGCTTTTGACTCTATTACTCATCACTCATCACTTATTACGTCTTTTACTCCCTGCTTTTCCAGATATTCAACGATCCTCCCCATATCCTCCGGAAGCGGCGCGGAGAACTCCAGATACTCTCCGGTTCCGGGATGAACGAAACCCAGAACCCGGGCGTGGAGGGCCTGCCTGCCCAGTTTCCGGATCAGGGCCTGGAGTTTCGTATCCTTCAGGCCGGAAAGCCGACCGCTTCCGCCATAGACCGGGTCTCCCAGGAGGGGAAAGCCCTGCTCGGAGAGATGGACGCGGATCTGGTGGGTACGCCCGGTCTCGAGACGGAGTTCCAGGACGGATACCTGACTGAAGCGCGCCACAACCTTCCAGTGGGTGACGGCCTCTTTTCCCCGACGCGCGGCGCCGGACATCTTTTTGCGATCAACCGGGTGGCGGCCGATGGGAGACTCGATGCGTCCCTTGTCCGCGGCGGGAGCGCCATATACGAAAGCAATATACACCCGCTTTATGGTGTGCTCCCTGAACTGCCCGGAAAGCCCCTGGTGGGAGCGATCGTTCTTCGCGGCCACGATTACGCCGGTAGTGTCCTTGTCGATACGATGAACGATGCCGGGCCTTATCTCGCCACCGATTCCGGAGAGGTCGCCACAGTGGGCAAGGAGGGCGTTTACCACGGTTCCGCCGGGGTTGCCCGCGCCTGGATGGACCGGCATACCCGACGGCTTGTTCAGGACGATCAGGTCCCGGTCCTCGTAGAGGATATCCAGGGGGATATCTTCCGCGAAAGGGGTCGCGGGGAGCGGAGGGGGGATATCAATGACAATCCTCTCACCCCCCTTCAGCTTCAGCGAAGGCTTTGACGCTTCCTCATCCACCGTAACCCGGTTCGCCTCGATAAGCCTGTGGACGGCCGACCTGGTCAATTCCGGAACCCGGCCGGCGATAAATACATCCAGCCGCTCCGGCGGAACGTCGGCGGGATAGGTTAGTTCAATTAGCTCCACTCATCACCAGCCTTATACAGCAAAGGCGCGTTCCGGAGGAAGCGCGCCTTGACCGCATGGTTACGCCTGTGCGACCCCGTCACCAGATGGGGGACTCTATCCTGCCCGCGCGCTTTATGAGAACATCCACGATGGCGATGTCGAATATGGCCGACTCAGCCAGGTCAGGAGAGACGCGGGACTGGAAATGCTGTCTTCCTTCTTCAAGCTCGCTCTCCAGCAACTCGAAGATGGTATCGTTCTTGATACCCTGCTCCACCTTTTCACGATTGTAGATGGCCACATCGGAGATGATGGCACGGGCTAGCCTTTTTGCATGTTCCGGGTTGTCTATCAGGCCCATGGCCGTATCCTCTCTTCTCTTTCGGGGATTTCCTTCGGCGGCCGGCCGTGCTTCAGATTCGCCGCATCGGGGATGGGGGTCGAAACTCGCGTCAGGTTAGCCAAATAGCGCCGGAATGTCAATATGTTTTGAGTGGTTGCCCAGAAGGCGCCCGGTTGTCCGGACCGCTATTCATCAGGCATCCGCATCCTTTGGAATCCCTTTGGTCGGTTTTCCCGACTTCCCGGTCTCCGGCCCGGCGGCGGCGAAAAAGGCGTTCATCTCGCGGAACACCGTTTCCCCCTCCCCCCTGGTGATGCGCGACATGGGAAGGGAATCCAGAAAAAAGCGGCCGTAGTTCCTTGACAGAACCCGGCTGTCGAAGATGAGAACCGCGCCCCGGTCCTCCCTGCTCCTGATAAGCCTGCCGAAACCCTGCTTGAACTTGATCACCGCCTGGGGAACCGTATTTTCCATGAACGGGTCGCCCCCGCCCGCTGCAATCCGGTCGGCCCTGGCCTCAAGGATCGGTTCCGTGGGCACCCGGAACGGGAGCCGGGTGATCACCACCAGTTCCAGCGCCTTCCCCTTGACGTCAACCCCCTCCCAGAAGGAATCGGTTCCGAAGAGCACGGCATTCCGTTCGTTGCGGAAGCGGTTCAGAAGCATGTGGCGGTTGATCTCTCCCTGGCGCATGGGTGTAAGACCGGCGCCGCGCAGCGGTTCGTCAAGGGAGTTGAAGACCCTGGCCAGGAGGTCGTAGGAGGTGAAGAGGACAAAGGCTCTACCCTGGGATACGATGAGCGCCCGCAGGAGATACTCTTCCAGGAGCGGGATAAAGGAGCGCTCAGCGGGTTCCGGAAGGTCGTCGGGGATACCGATGAAGGCCTGGCGTTCGTAGTCGAACGGCGAGTGGAGAAGCGTCTTCGTGACCCGTTGTTTCTCCAGGAGGTCAATTCCGGTCATCTTCTCCAGATAGTCGAATCTCTCACCCACGGCAAGGGTCGCGGAGGTTACAATCACGGTCCTGAATTTGTCCAGGATCGCCGATTTGATGGATTCAGCCACCTGGACCGGAGAAGAGCAGAGCCTGACGGTCATCCCCCGGCCACCCCTGTTCACCTCGAACCATCGACATAGCAGGTCGTCCCGCTGGACGAAAATCCCCAGGTCGCTGATGACGCCCTCCAGCCTCCTCCTGATACCTTTCAGGTCAAGGAGATTGCCGGAAAGCCTTTCAATAACCGGTTCGGGAAGTTGAGCGCAGGCGGACAGGAATGTCTTCAGGTCGGCGACATACCCGGTCAGTTCCTTCATCAGGCGGCGCAGTTCCTGTTCCGTCTCCAGCCAGAACCGGTCGCCATAGAGCTCCGGGGTAAGGCGCAGCTTCCGCTCCCCTGACTTTTGACCGTGGTTTTTCAGGTAGGAAAGGAGGGCAAGGCCGATGGAATCCAGTACGGCTACCACCTTCTCCGACAGGGATTGCCGCCCGGGAACAAGTCTCTCTTCCAGAATGCCGGATATCTCCAGGAAAAGGACGTCCAGTTCCTGGGGAATCTCCCGTCCGATGCGGGCGGAGAGGCGCGGCAGAATTCCGATCCGCGCCTTGCGGGGGTGCAGGAGCCTTCCAAGGATCTGAAGAATCCCCTTGCGGGAGGTGCGGGAGGAGAAGAAATTTGTGGCTGTATCCTCCAGGTGATGCCCTTCGTCAAAGATGAGACGGGTAAAGGGCGGGAGGATGGCGGATGAATCATAGCCGGCCTCTGAACGCACCGCCACGTCCGCCAGGAGCAGGGCGTGATTCACCACCAGGATATCCGCGCCCGCGGCCTCGCGGCGGGCGGTGTAGAAAAAACAACGGTCGTAATGGCCGCATTTCACCCGGCCGCACTGGTCCGCCTCGCAGCAGACCTCTTCCCACACCTCTTCCCTTGGAATGAAGCTGAGATCGTTGCGGCACCCTTCCCCGGTCTTCCTGCTCCACTCCAGAACGGCCTCCAGTTCCCCGGCGGTCCCCTCTTCCTTGAAGAGCGAAGGTTCGCTTTCGATAGCCTTCACCTTGCGCAGACACAGGTAGTTGGAGCGCCCTTTGACCAGAACGGCGCGGAATGAGAGCCCCCCGTTCTCACGGAGGAAGGGGATATCCTTCTTTATCAGCTGTTCCTGGAGGTTGATGGTGTTTGTGGAGACAACGATGCGCTCCCGGTTCCGGACGGCCCACAGGACCGACGGCAAAAGATACGCCAGCGACTTGCCCGTGCCCGTGCCCGCCTCGATGACCGCCACCCTCTCCTCGTTGAAGGCCTCGGCCACGACAAAGGCCATGCGGGTCTGCTCCCGGCGATGCTCGTAGCCTTTCAGATTGCGCGCCAGGACACCGCCGGGGGAGAAGAATTGTTCGATCTCGGGGAAGGAAAGAAGTTCAACGGTCTTGCGGACAAAGGCGCTTACCGCCTGGTAGCAGCGGGAGACCTCGTTGTCGACGATGAAGAAACCCACCCCCTGGTTGCCCAGGACGGAGGCGATCTCCAGGTCGGGACGGGAGGGGGTGAGGTCGCCGGAGGGGTGATTGTGGATCACCACGTCTCCGAAGGAGACGGCGATCATGATGGCGGCGACCGAGTCGCGGCTGCCCCGCGCCAGGGGCTCCACCTCGTTGACCAGGCCGTTTTCATCGGTGCGGCCGAGAAAGAAGACCTCATTGCCGCCCGTTTCCGCTATGTCTTGCCGCATGGAGAGGACGGCTTTTTCCGCTATGGGAAATTTCATGGGGTGAACGGGGTTCTCCGGTAACTATTCCAGGACCATCATGAGGGCTTCATCGATCTTGCGCGTATCCACGGCCGTGTTGAAACATGGTCCGTTGGGGCGGTCGTTGAGGACGCCCAGCACCGGCAAGGGATAGCAATCCCTGATGCCGGAGGTCAGGTCACCCTCGCACGCCACGGCCACCACCAGCTTGGGCCTCTTTTCCTTTATAACCTTGCGAGCCAGGGTCCCGCCGGTGACGACGAAAATGTCTACTTTGTACTTTTCCGCCAGTTCAGCCAGCCCCGCGATGTCGCACCGGCCGCAGCGGACGCACTTGTTTATATCGCCGGTAATCTTGATGTCGCATTCCGCCAGCTGGAGGCAGTGGGGGAGGAGGATCATGATCCTGTCCGGTTTCAGCCGGAAACCTCGGGAAAGGACAAGGCTGTTGTTCATGGCGATGAAAGACTGGCGGATGGAGTCCCGGGGGATGCCGGCCACCCTGCCTATGAATTCAATGAAGGGCAGGAGGAGCCTGATGGCGGCGCCGCGGAGGAGGCGCGTCCCCGGAAGGTCTACCCCGGTAATGGTGGTGAACACCAGAAGCGCGGTTGCCAGGACAAGGACCCCGGCGGAGATCATCAGCAGTCCCCCGACGATGCGGGGGAGCAGCGGATGGAGTGAAGCCAGTCCGGTCCCCTGAAGCCACCAGAAAAAGACGAGTACAGCGGCCACAAGGAGGCAGGCGCCGGCCATGAGGGCAATGAAAAGCCCCCTGTCGGCAGATGTTTTATTCCGTTGGTTTTCCGTCAAGGCCTAGCCCCCTTTCCCCAGAACGGTTCCGGGAGACAGGCGCCGCCCCGCGAGAAAATCACCGGCGCTAAGCCGCTTTTTTCCCTCGAGCTGAAGCTCGTCCAGAAGAAGGCTGCCGCCGTTGCAGGCCACCTCGATACCGTCCCTGCCGGCGGCCAGCACGGCGCCGGGCGCGCCCGAACCTTCCGCGGTCCTGACCCTGAAGATCTTCAGGGATTTCCCCTCCAGGGAGGTGAAGGCGCCGGGCCAGGGATTCATCCCCCGGACCAGGTTGCGTATGGCCAGGGGGTCCAGGGTCCAGTCGATGAGGCCATCCTCCTTTTTCAGCATCGGCGCGTAGCAGGAAAGGGAGTCCTCCTGTTTTTCAGGGACAAGCATGCCCCGCGACATCAGGTCAAGGGTCTCATGAAGGGCCTCCGCGCCCATGAGGGAGAGCCGGTCGTGCAGGGAGGAGGTGTCCTCGTCGGGGTCGATGGGGGTCGTTTTTTTCAGGAGCATGTCTCCCGTATCCAGCCCCACGTCCATCCGCATGGTGGTGACCCCGGTTTCGGTCTCGCCGTTGATTATGCACCAGTTGATGGGCGCCGCTCCCCGGTAGCGGGGAAGGAGCGAGGCATGGACGTTGACGCAGCCGTGGACGGGTATCTCCAGAAGGGCCTTCGGCAGGATCTGTCCGAAGGCGACCACCACGATGATATCCGGGTTCATCTCCCGCACGGCCTCGATGAACTCCGGCGCCCGCACCCTGGGGGGTTGCAGGATGGTCAGGCCGTACCGGCGGGCAAGCTCCTTCACCGGCGGCGCAACGGTCTTCTGCCCCCGCCCGCTGGGCCGGTCCGGCTGGGTGACTACCGCCACGATATCGTCGCCGCGGTCCATCAGCTTCTCTAATGTGGGACAGGCAAAGCGGGGAGTCCCCATGAATATGACGCGCAAACGGCCCACTTCTATGCGCCCCCGTCCTTTTCCAGCATCTGCCGGTATTTCTTGCGGAAGATGTCCCTTTTCAGGGGGGAGAGGCGATCCACGAACAGGAAGCCGTCCAGATGATCAATCTCATGCTGGAAGGCAATCGCCAGGAGGCCGTCGGCCTCCCAGACCGTTTCTTCTCCTTCCAGATTCAGCCCCTTCACCACCACGGAAGCGTACCTTCTGACGTTGGCGCCGTATCGGGGCACGGAGAGGCATCCCTCCTCTTCATAGGACTCTCCTTTCCCATGAACAATCTCGGGATTTATGGCCACGATCAGGTCAGGCTTATCGTCCTTGGGAGAGACGTCAATGATAATCACCCGCTGATGCACCCCTATCTGGGGCGCGGCCAGACCCACGCCGGGGGCGTCATACATGGTCTCGGCCATATCCTGTACAAGCTCTCGAATTTTGTCATTGATTACGGTAACCGGGGCGGATTTCCTTTTCAGCTCGGGGTCGGGATAGGTAAGTATTCTGCGTATCACGTGATCTTCCTTGAGTGTAATTTTATTGAACACTATATAAATTCATGCATGAAAAAGCAAATCTTTCATTTCCGGAACGGTTCAATGCTTCCCCACGTGCTTGCCCAGGAGTTTTTCTATGAGTTCATCCAGTGTGCGGCCCTTCCGCGCCGCCTCCGCCCTGGCGCGGGGCAGAAGCTCGTCGCTGATGAGGACGGTTATCTCCGTATATCCGGCTCGTGATCCTGCCGGATTCCGCGACCGGTCCTTCCGGGGCGGGGATTGCGCCTGATCATGGACCGGCTCTCCTTCAGCCGCGAAGCGGAGAGCGGCCTCCGCGTCAAACACGGGCTTGAGGACCTTGGGATTCGTCTTGGATTTCGCCATCAGCTTTTCCCTCCGAGTATTTCCATGACCTCTTCCGCCACCGCCGTCATCTCCTCGCGGGCCGTGTCGTCAGGCCATTCCGTTACGGACAACCCCCGGGCCAGTGCCTCGCTGTAGGCCACCCTGAACCCGAGGCGCGCGTCCAGTTCCCTCAGATTCAACTCGCGCCGCACCGCCTCGCTCAATTCCCGCGCCTCGCGGGTGTGGGCGCGGAAACGGTTCCAGACGATGCGGGCGTCCACATCAGGCTTGTGCCTCCTGGCCTCATCCAGGGTCCGCAGCAGGTCGGAGGTGGACCATATCTCCGCGGCGCTCGCGCCGAGAGGGATGAGACTCAGGCGGCTGAGGATGATTGTCGCGCGGGTGATGGCGGCAATGCGGGGGGGCGCGTCGATGATGATGTATCTCCGCGAACCGTTCAACTCTCCCGCCTTCTCCACCAGCTCCACGTGGTCTCTGGCCAGGACGAGATCCAGGTCTCCCCCTGTAGCGGCGGTATCCCTTGTGGCGAACCAGGATGCGCTGGTCCCCTGGGGAAGGTCGCAGTCGATGAGGGTGGTGGGTCCTGCCGCGGAGAGGATGGCGGCCAGATTGGTCGCTATGGTGGAGCGTCCCACTCCCCCCTTCACCTGGATTACGCCGATGATATCAGCCATGGTCTTCCTCCCTTGCCGGCTATTTTCCCGCTATCTCCTTCAGACGGCCCATGTTGCGGATAACGACCCGGCTCCCCTTCACCTCGATGACCCCCTCTTCCTTCAGTTTCCTGAGCGCCCTGGAGAGGGTTTCGCTGACCGTGCTCAGGTGGGACGCCAGTTCGCCCTTTTTTATCTGAAGGTCAAGGTAGGTGGTCCCCTGGTATGTGGTGGATTTTTTAGAGGCCAGTTCAACGAGGTATGCGGCCAGCCGTGACGGCACCTCGGCGAATGTGATCTCCTCAATCTGACGGGCGAACCTGCGCACCGACAGGGAGAGGGCCACGATAAGATTCAGGGCGAAGCGGGGATTCCTCTCCAGAAGACCTATAAAGGCGTCCCTGGGGAAATAAAGAACCTCCACCTTCTCCAGAGCCCGCGCCTCGGCCGGATATCCGCCATCTCCGAAAAACGCCGCTTCCGCGAATGTTTCCATGGGATGGGCGAAGTGGAGCACCTTTTCCTTGCCGTCGGAAGATATCTTGCTCAGCTTCACGTTGCCGGACGCAACCAGGAAGAAACCGGAGGCGGGCTCACCCTCGCTAAACAGGACCTCGCCCTTTGCGTAGTTACGTTTCGTGGCGATGGACGACACCTCGGCCAGGTTCTCTTCGTTCAGCCCTGAAAAAAGCAGGGACTTTTTGAGTATCTTCAGGTAATCCATGGGCGCTCCTCGACCGTGTCCTCCGGCTGGAGCCGGGATAGGTGGAACTATACACCATTTCGTACCCATTTCTCCAATGGTGATTTTGCATGTTTATGGGGGAAGAGGGCTTCCCGTAAGGGAGAGGATCGCGGATTTAACTGAAAAAAGCAGTCTCACGCAAAGCCGCGAAGAACGCAAAGGAAAATCCGGAACGCGTCAAAAAAGGCCATTCATCTGACATGTGACACCAGATCAATCCGCATCTATTTGAATTTTTAAGCGTTTTTGCGTCTTGGCGTGAGCAAGCGCGGTTTTCGGGAGAAAGGTAAACCGGTATGAATCGGCGAGGGAGGCGGCCTGTTGCGCCGCCCCCCTTCGCCGGGTCTTCTACTTCGTTACGTTGACCTGCCAGGGCGCGCTCTCGGCGCGGATGGAGGGGACGTACATGGGCCACACCGAGGCCGGAAGGGCCATGACTTCACCCTCCAGCTCCGGGTAGATCACGTAACGGAACTCGTGGCGGCCCGCCGGCAGCAGATCCAGGAAGAAGGACATGCGCTCGTCGTGACGCTCCTGGTGGGCGTACCAGTCCCAGTACCTTGAATAGGCGGCAAAGCGGTTGTCGTTCCTGGTCTCGCGCACCTCGAATCCGGACGGCAGCCGATCCTCGATAATGACGAAGTTCATCTCCTCGCTGTTGTCCACCGTAAGGCGCACCTCCACCTCGGCGCCCGGCGCCAGAGGCTCTCCCGGCCGGAGCGGCCGGTATTCCATCCGCCACTCGCTTCCCTCCTTGCGGGGCGCCAGACGGTAAAAGCTCCTCTCAACGGAAAGCCCCGCCGAACGGGCGGCCAGCTCGGGAGGAACGAAGTAGCCCAGGTTCGCCGACAGATAGAGGGCGCCCTCGCTCCCTTCCTTCACGAGTCCGATGCGGTTTTCACCCCGCTTCAGCTCCGGGCCGGGGAACGTAAGCCCGGCCTTTCCCTGAACCAGTTTTCCCTTTTGCACCACGTAACGCTCCACCTCCCTCCCGTTGAGGGAAAGGCGCGCACTGTAGGTGGCGTCCGCCTCACCGGTGGCGGCGGTGTACCGCGCAAGGGCCGTGACTACAGCCGCGGTGCCGCGGGTCGTGTTCCACCAGCGGCCGGCCCGCTTGCGCACCAGGAATTCGGCCAGCCGGGAGGTCATGGGGTCCCCGGGATCGACGGCAAGCTGGTTTTCCAGGAGCATGGCCGTGGTCTCCACGGCCGAGCCCGACCAGCGCCAGGAGTACCACCAGGAGTCAGCGTCGGCGTCCTTGAGATAGGCGGCGGAACCTTCGCTCTTCACCTGTTGCTTCAGGCTCTCCAGCAGGCGCTTCGCCCGTTCTTTCCGGCCGGCGTTGAGGAGCGCCTCCACGTACTGCGCCCGGCCGGACGCGGGCAGCCGTTTCCAGGCGGCCTCGACCCGCTTCTCTACCCCCTCGCTGCTCTTTCCGGCCAGGGTGTAAGCCCGGTACAGAGACGGGAGGTCGTCGGCGCCGGCGGAGTCCAGGCCGGCGGAGATGGACAGCACCCCCTTCTGGAAGGAATCATCCCGCACCTGAATCCCGGCCGCGCGCGCCATGGCGAGCCCGTACACCACGTGGGCGGTCATCCGGGCATCGGTGGCGTCATCCTTCCACCAGCCCCAGCCCCCGTCCTCGTGCTGCATATCGTAGAGCCGCCTGAGCCCATCGTCCAGGACCCTTTCCAGCTTCGCGGAGATCTCCGGCTGGAGCGAAAAGCGGTCCGAGCCGAGGAGATGCTTCACCTGCACCGCCGGCAGGAAACGGGACATGGTCTGCTCCACGCAGCCATAGGGGAAGTCAATGAGCTCGCCAAGGCTTTCGTTGAGGCTGGCGGCAAGGGTGGGAGACACCTTCACGGACAGGGAGGCCTCCTCTCCCATGGCCTCGGGCGGGAAGGCGGCCGAGGTCTCCCCGGCGCCCCCGCGCAGGACGATATTCCCCTGGGAGACCCGCTTCATGCCGCGGGGATGCACCGGAAGCAGCAGCTCCATGGCGTCCCCCCTGTCCCCGGCCAGGGCGCGCATACGCAACATCGCCTCGCCCGGGGCTTCGGCCTTTACCTCCATGTCCCGCCGCAGGGTCCCGCCGGCGGCCACCATGCCGCTGAAACGGTTTTCCCCGAGGAGCGTTATCCCGCGTGTCTCGAAAATACCGCTGACCTGGCGCTCACTGTCGGTCATGTTGGTGATCACGCCCGGTATGCGGAGGCGGTCCCCCGAGGTAAAGAAGCGGGGAGGCTGAAGCCGCGCCATGACATCAAGGCGGGCGATGAACTTGCCCTGGCCCGCTCCGAATTCGCCGCGATCGTTATGGGCCATGGCCGTGGCGCGCCAGGTGGTGAGATTGTCGGGAAGGGAGAACTCGGCGGTTGCGCGGCCGTCCGCGCCGGTCTCCAGGAGCGGCGCCCAGAAGGCGGTATCCTTGAAGACCTTGCGAACCTTTATCCCCTGCATCCGCTCGTCCTGGAGGGCGGCGGCCGCCTTGGGCGCGCCTCCCAGGTAGACCCGCGGGAACGAATTCAATGTGGTGACCAGGTGCTCCCGCGTACCGCGGAAAAATTTGTAGATATCAGGCCTGCCCTCAGGGGCCACCGCGTAAAGGGCCTCATCAACAACCGCCAGGGACAGTTCAGCGCCCCTCGGCGCGCCGTCGCCGCCGGCCGCCGAAACAGAGAGCCGCACCGTGTCGCCCGGCGCATAGACCGGCTTATCAGCGGCCACCTTCAGTTGCAGGAGATCCGGACTGGAATCCACGCGCAGGGTCTTTGTGCGGGAGTAGAAGCGGCCGCCGTCAATGACCACCGCCGACACGAAGACATACGGCGCATGGGCGGCGGTCACCGGCAGTTCCACCACCTGCACCGCGCCGGTAAGGGGCACAACCCGTGAAGAGTAGATCTCCCGTCCCTCCACGGAAAGGAGGAGCGATGCGCCCGGCGCGGGGCTCTTTACGATAAGCCGGGCGTTTTCGCCCGGGCGGTAGCTCTTCTTGTCCAGCTCCACGCCCAGCTCCCTGTATGAGCTGTCCCAGGCGAAACCTTCCTTCCACACCCATATCCATCCCTGGGCGGCCGCCTTCAGACCCCTTTCGTCCATGGTGGCCGCGGTCACCCGCCAGTATCCGGGGCGCGGAAAGACACGGCTGAACAGCGCCTGTCCGGTCTCGTCCGTGGTTATCCGCAGATCGTCCGTCTTGCGGTAGGAATAGAGGTGGGTTTTCCTGTCATACACCTGCTCTTCCACGCTGATGTCCAGTTGCGCCCTGACCGGCTTCCCTTCCCAGGTCGCGGCCCTCGCCTTCATTTCGACGGGCCGCCCGGGTGAGGCGAGGTAGGAGAGAGGTCTCACGGACAGGGCAATCAGGGACGGCGTCACCGTGCATCCGGCCCTGGAAGAGACCTCCCTGCCGGCGGTGTCGGTTACGTCAACCTCCACGGAACAGGAGCGGGCCGAATCGTTTTTCTGGGTATTGATTGAGAGGACGGCCTTGCCGGAGGCATCGGTGACCGCCTCCCCTTCACCCAGAAAATCCGCATAGCCGAAGAAGGAGGATTCCTCGTCGGCGCCATCACCATCCGCCTCTTCAGCGCCGAAACGGTAGTAGGGACGGGAATAGATGCGGTAGCTTACCTTGGCGTCGGCCACCGGGGCGCCGAAGTAGTAGCGGGCCGTCACCTGAACCGGAACGGTGTCCCCCCCCACGTAGAACCTGCCCGGCACGGAGGTCTTGACCTCGAACTCCGGCTTGCGGTACTCCAGGACCTTGAAGGAGGTCTGCCACTCGTATCCCCCCATGCTTGCCTTGAGGGTGTAATCGCCGAGGGGCGCCTGGCCCGGAAGGGCCAGCTCGCCGTTGAACGAGCCCTTGGAGGAGAGTGGATACTCCTTTTCAAAGAGGTTCTGTCCGCCGCTGTCGATCGCCGTCACCAGGGCCTTCCCCGATCCCGGAAGGGCATACCCCTCGCCCACCGTCTTGCGGAGCACTCCCTTGAAATAGACGGTCTGAGCAGGGCGGTAGGCGGGGCGTTCCGTGTAGAGATATCCTTTAAGGGGAAGGCCGGAGGCCGGGGAGTCCTCACTTGCCAGATTCAGGATCGCCAGGTTGCCGTCCGAACGTCCGATCACCCTTATTTTCCCTGACCCTTCACCGATGGACAGAAGCCCGGAGGCATCGGTAACGCCAAGAGACTCTGAACGCGCCCCGGCCCTCAGGGGAACGGCCCTTAGCTCGGCGCCCGGGCGGGCGCGCCCGTCCAGCAGGTCGGCCGCGAAGAGGAGAGCGCCGGAGCGGGAGGCCTTTGCCACCAGCCCGAAACGGGTCACGAGAAAGGCCGATCGGCCCCTGGCGCCGCCACCGACTGCCTCCATAATGTAGTAGCCCGGCGGAAGCGGGTCCAGATTCAGGGACGCGCTCCGGTAGACGGTAAACCGTCCCTTTTTCAGGATGACCTCCCGTTCCTTCACCAGCCTCATGGCGCTGGCGGGAACCTTTTCCGGCCGGTCCGGGTCCACGGTCCCATCCATCAGGCCCGCCTCATCCACGGCATACACCGCGAGCCTCGCCCGTTCCACCCACAGCCCCCTCAGGCTCACCGGAACCGCCTTGTCCGGAAGGATCACCCTTCCGGAGTCATCCATGGAAAGGGACGGAGGGCGGAGGGTCACGGGCATGCGCGCCAACGACGCCTTTCCTTCCACCACCTCCACATTGACCTTGGATTCCGCCAGCCTCTCGTCAGAGGACTCAACGGCATAAGAGCCTGGAGAAAGCTTGGCGAAGGCAATGACGCCCTTTTTGTTTGTCTTTCCGTACCGGTACACCGAGCCGCCGGACAGGTTCACCTCGATCCCGGAAAGATAGCGGGCCGCGCCCCGGCCGGCCGGCGCGAGGGTCACGGTAACGCTCCCGGCCCTGCGCAGGGTAACGTTGCCCAGGTCCTTTTTCTCACCCGCCGCCACGGACAGGGATACCTGCTTTTCCACGACCCATAGCGGTGAATCCAGGTTCAGCTCATACCATCCGGCGTCCAGGGCCGCTACGCTGAAACGCCCACCGGAGTCCGTAACAGAGCTTTCCCTGGCGCCGAAAGACACCTTCATCCCGGCCAGCGGCTTGCCCGCCCCATCCATGAGCCGCCCGGTAATCCGCGCCTCCCGGTTGAGCGGCGCCGGCAGCCGGGTCGTCTCACCGGCCCTCACCTCTACCCTCTGGCTACTGGTTCCGAAGCCTTCCTTGCGCATAAGGCAGTCGTATACGCCGACTGGAAGCAAGGCGGTAAACCTCCCGGAGGCATCGGTCGAGCGACGGAGCGCCACCACGGGCTTTTTGGGAAAACGGCGGCGGAAATCGATGGAGACACCGGAAACGGGCTGGTTGGTCTCCGCCGCCAGGACGGTCCCCTCCACGGTTCCCCTGACCTGAACTTCCCGCGCCGGAACCGGCGCGGGCGACACGACCAGCCCAACCGTTGCCAGAACCAACAGAACCACAAGAAACTGTTTCACGGCATGCCCTCCTTGAGTTAAATAAAAGAAGTGATGAGTAAGGAGTGATGAGTGATGGGTCAATACTTACACATCTTACCCCTCACTCTTCACTCATTACGCCTTCCGGATGTGACCCCCCACGCATCAAAAGCAAATATCCGCACCCGCGCGGCGTCCTTTTCCCCGAGCCGGCGCAGGGCCTCCCGGAAGGCCCAGGACGCGGTCTTCGCCTCGCCCGGGACAATGGCGACGCCGAAGCGGTCGTTCTCCACGAAAAGCCCCTGGCGGACCGGGTCCACCCCCTGGTAGGAAGCAACGGGACGGGGCTCGCCCGGAAAGGTGATCAGAACGCGGGCCGACAGGGCGGTCTTCCGGTCAATGCGCAGGGCCCTCCGGTCGAGATGGAGGGCCTGGCGCACATTCGCCTCTATCTCCCGTCCCAGGTCGGGGGCGCGGGGTATAAACCCTCCCGAACACGCGACAACCCTGCTGCCGGAAAAAAAGGTGACAAAGCAGGCGCGCCTGATGCCCGCCGCCCACGGCGGAGGGTCCGGCGGCGCGCCGAAGCCGAGCCGGGCCAGGAAGACCCCCCTGGCAAAACGGGTAAGCTCCTCCTGTTTCATGGTGTCGAAGCGAAGCTCCTCAAGGGAGAAAGAGGGGGCGCGATGCTCCGATGTAACCGCCGCGCCGTCCATTGACAAGGACCCGGAGGCGCGGGCCGTAAAGGGCGCTCCACAGAAAAGCAGAAGACAAAAAGCCGCGATACCCGCACCCGCTCCGGACAGGACACCCTCCCGCAAACCGTCGCCAATATACCCGCAAAAAGCAATTACCACGGAGAACACAGAGGGCGCAAATGGTTTTCGTATAACTTTCAAGCAGTTACTCCAAAACAAAGATATTACGATCGTCACCTTTATGGTGAGTCTGGTTGTTCATTTCGTCGCTATTACATCTCTGTGTTCTCTGTGACTCCGTGGTTGAAATGCCGTTTTCAGGACAAAATCTTTTTCACTTCCCTTTGTTCGGCGCCTCAATCTCCCTCACCGGCAAGGATCCTGCTGGGAGGAGGATAGAAGTCCCGCGACAGGACCTCCTCCCTCGTCTCCCCGGCGAAGATCACGGAGCGCCTCGTTATCACCGAATACCCCCTGCCGCCCTTCTGGACAGGGCCGCGCGTCCCTTCTCCATCGCCGGACACCACCGCCTCGGGCTCCAGCGGCTGGATGTCGGAATGCAGGACCACCCGGAACGGCCTCTCCTCCACGGACCAGAACCCGACGGTCATCCTCTCCCCGCCAACCGAGACCCTGATGAGCAGAGGCGCCCCGTGAGGGTTGCGCAGCCTGAGATCCTTCCTCCATGAAAGGATGGTGGCGTCCCGGCCGGGCGGGACATAACCCACGGCCCGTGAATGGGGATGGCGTTCCACAATCTCCATACCCGCCTCGAGCGCCGCGTTGTATATGGTTGTCGCCAGCTGGCAGATGCCGCCTCCCGGAAAATCGCTCAATCCCCCCCGGTCGTTTATCACCGGCGCGGGAAGATATCCCTTCATGGAATCCCGCGCGCCGACCCGCTCGTTGAAGCCGAGAATTCCGCCCGACGGGATGATGGCGCCGTCCAGGTCAAGGGCGGCCCGGGCCGCGTTGCCGCGCTGCTGGGATGAACGGCCGGCCATGGATGTGGAGAATCCTCCCCAGAGATGGGAATAGAGGGCCTCCGCCCCCACGGACGGGACAAGCGTGAAAGAGAGGAAGAAGAAAAGCGCCGCGGCGCGCGGCCCTGACAGGAAAAACTGAAGAGATGGTAAGGATTGAGGGTTCATTGCGATCCCTTCCGGACAGACGGTTCCCAGAGTCATCCCGGTAATGCCCCATGGCATGACAAGTTTAACGGTTAACTATCGACTTGCAATTGACCGGTATTTGTTTTATGGATTCTCTGCTGTCCATGAACTCGGAAACCGAATCCATTCCCACCAGGAGGCGTCTTACACCATGATATTCACCGGACTTTTCTCCACAACCGGCTCCCGGATACCTTCCGCGGCGGGCAGGATGGCCACGGCCTGCGTCTGCGCGACGGCTCTCCTGCTTGCCGTCTCGTCTTCCACTGTTTTCGCGATGGAGATCATCCCCTTCCAGACCTCGAACCAGAGCCCGCTGATACGCATCTTCGGGCTGCCGGCCATGGGAAGCCCCTCGGTGGTTCCGCAAGGCCGGCTGGAAGGGTCATTCACCACGGACATATCCAACAACTTCACCTTCAACACAACCGGGGGGGAAAGCCTTATGCTGGACGGCGAGACATACCGCTTCGCCCTCGCCGCGCGCTACGGAGTCGCCCCGGGCCTGGAGATCGGCCTCACCATCCCGGTAATGGCCAACAGCGGAGGCTTCCTGGACGGCTTCATCGAAGGATTCCACGACTTTTTCGGCTTTTCCCAGGGGGGACGCAAATCCAGCCCCAAGGACAAGCTCAATTACGAATATATCCGGGCGGGCGAGCGGAAGGCGCTGGTGGACAGCGGTTCCGTCGGGCTCGGCGATATCAGGCTCTCGGGCGCCTGGCAACTGTATGACGACGGCCGGGAAAACCCGCGCCGGGTTGCTCTTCACGCCGGGATCAAGCTCCCCACCGGAAGCAGCGGCAGACTGATGGGGAGCGGCAGCGCCGATTTCGCCCTCTGGCTCACCGCCAGCGACGACTACCTCCTCCCCCTGGGAAACCTGACCCTTTACGGCGCGGGCGGCGCGCTGGCCATGACCGACGGCGACGTGATGCCGGACCAGCAGCGCAACGCCGTGGTATTCGGCTCGCTGGGAATCGGGTGGAGTCCGCTGGATTGGCTGGCCATCAAGGTCCAGGCCGATGGCCACACCTCCTTTTACAACGGGAGCAACCTGAAACAGGTGAACGGCGGCGCCGTGCAACTCACCTCGGGAGGCGCCTTCGCGCTGACCGGCGACACCTTCCTGGATATCGGGATCACGGAAGATGTGGTGGTGGACACGGCGCCGGACGTGGTTTTTCATCTGGCCCTGCGCAAGAGGTTCTGAATCGTCCCGCCCGGCCTTCGGCTACCCGTCATGAGGGAGAGAGGCCGGGTTTTCCCTTGGACCACCCTGCAAGGGGCGGGCGTGAGCGGCGGCGCAAAAATGACGCAGCGATAATAGCAGGAAGGAAGTGTAAATGTCCATTAATCTCGACAATGCGGCCACCTCCCACCCCAAGCCTGAATCCGTCTACCTGGCGGTTGATCACACCCTCAGGGAGGTCGGCGCCAGTCCGGGACGGGGCGGCTACAGGCGCGGGATGGAGGCGACCCGCATCCTGTTCGAGGCCCGCGAGACGCTGGCGGAGCTGTTCGGCATCGCCGACGCATCCAGGATAGCCTTCACACCCAGCGCCACGGCAGGCCTTAATATGGCGATTCTCGGGATGCTCCAGGGCGGGGGACACGTCATCACCTCATCCATGGAGCACAATTCGGTGATCCGCCCGCTGTCCCTGGCCCGAAAGATGGGCGCGGAGATAACCAGAATCCCCTGCGACAGGCAGGGCCTCATCAACCCGCGGGATGTGGAAGCGGCCCTGCGGCGCGATACCCGCCTCGTCGTCATCACCCACTGCTCCAACGTCACCGGAACCATACAACCCATCGGTGAAATCGGCATGCTGGCCGGAAGGGCGGGGGTGACGCTCCTGCTGGACGCAGCCCAGAGCGCGGGCCTCATCCCCATTGACGTGGAGGAGATGGGCGTCGGAATGCTTGCCTGCCCCGGCCACAAGGGCCTGATGGGTCCTCAGGGAACAGGTTTCCTCTATGTCGCCGAAGGCATAAATCCCATCCCCATCCTGGCCGGAGGGACCGGAAGCCATTCATCGGACGACCGGCAGCCGGATGAAATGCCGGACCGGCTGGAGATCGGGACACCCAATGTCCCGGGCATCGCCGGTCTGAAGGCGGGAGCTGATTTCATCCGCGAAACCGGCGTAGAGACAATCCGCCGCAAGGAAAAGGGGCTGATGGAGCATTTGATGAGGGGTCTTTCCGGGATACCGGGAATAACCATATACGGTCCCCCCCTGGACCGGGAAAGGGGAAGCGTCGTATCCTTCACCGCACGGGGAATCGACCCCTCCTTCATCGGCTTCACCCTGGACCGGGAATACGGGATAGACGCGCGCTCGGGCCTCCATTGCGCTCCCGACGCCCACCGGGCCATCGGCACATTTCCCGTAGGCGCGGTACGGGTCAGCCCCGGATGGTTCACAACCGAGGCGGAAATCGAGACCTTCCTCCGCGCCATGGAGGCCATCGCGGCCGGAACGGCTTCCTCCTGATCTCTCTCCCGGCATGTCCAGGAAAACACCCATGGAAAAACGTTACAACGCATTCTCCGACGAACTGAAGCGGACCTTCGGCTGCCGGGTACACCGCGTCTCGGTAGACGCCGGCTTCTCCTGTCCGAACCGGGACGGCAAGGTGGGGACCTCCGGCTGCATCTACTGCGGCGGCAAGGGCTCCGGCGCCCACGGCATCCTGCCCGGAGCAACCATTACACAGCAGATTGAAGCCGGCAAGAAGGTCATTGCCCGCAAATACAAGGCCAAACTCTTTCTAGCCTATTTTCAGGCATATACAAACACCTACGCCGCACCCCGGACCCTCCGCCGGCTTTATGACGAGGCCCTGGCCGTGGACGGCGTGGTCGGCCTCATCGCGGGCACCCGGCCGGACTGTCTCCCGCCGGAAACGGTGGAGCTCCTCGCGCATTATGCCCGTACCACCTATTTCTGGCTTGAACTGGGGCTCCAGTCCCCACTGGATCGGACCCTTAAACTCCTGCGAAGGGGACACGACTTCGCCGCCTTTCAAGACGCGGCGGGGAGATGCAGGGAAGCGGGAATAAGGGTCTGCGCCCATGTCATACTGGGACTTCCGGGAGAGACGAGGGAAGAGATGCTTGACACTGCCCGCATATTGAATGAAATGGCCATTGACGGTGTCAAGATCCATCTCCTGCATGTCATGAAGGACACGCCGCTGGCGGAGATGCACGCCCGGGGAGAGCTTGCGCTGCTGGATCGGGACGAATATGTCGGGCTGGTGTGCGATTTCCTGGAACGGCTCGGACCGGAGATATCCATCCAGCGGCTCACCGGTGACGGCGGACACGACCACCTGGTGGCCCCTCTCTGGTCACTGAGGAAATTCGAGGCGCTTAACGCCATTGACCTGGAGATGGAGCGTCGCGGAACAAGGCAGGGGGAAAGATCCGATTCCTAAGGGGTACAGCCACCCCTTAAACCGGTCAGGAACGAGCAACCCGCCGATAGCGCGGCAAAGACGCAGCAGACGATCAACCCTGCCCGGAAAGCGCTGAAATCCACCGGCCCAGCGGCCAGCATGTCGGCCGGTATCCCCGACCGGATGACCGATTCCACAAGGACAACGCCGATGGGCTGCCCGATATAGAAAAAGAGCCGTATGATCCCCGAGGCCGTCCCCTGTTTCTCATCGGGCGCCAGTCGCAGGATCTGCCGGTTGTTGGGAGAAAGGTAGGCCCCGTAGCCTATCCCCATAAGGACCAGCAATGCAACCGGAACCGCAAGTGGGTAATATCCCGCGGTTGCCGCCGCGAATGCCAGGGCGGCAGCGGCGATCCCCATCCCCCCCGTGGTCAGGACGCGGTTTCCGATACGATCCGAGAGCCTGCCGGTCACAGGGCTCACGATTATGTAAACCACGCTGAAGAAGAGCAGTATGCCGCCGGTAGCGGACTGGCTGAGCCCGCTGATGAGGATGAGATAGAACGGCATGAGAAATAGCAGTCCGCCGATCATCATCGAGGCGCAGACATTGGCCAGGTTGGCGAGACAGAACCGCGGGTCCCGGAACAGGTGAAGATCCAGCAGCGGGTCGCCGGCGCGGCGCTCATGGATGATGAAGACGCCGAGCAACAGCGCCCCAAGCAAGCCCCCCCCAGGGATGAGAGGCGACAACCATCCGGTTTCCGCGCCGCGGTTCAGGACAATCAGAATGGTGGCAAGGGTAGCCATGCTGAGCAGGACGCCGGAAAGGTCCGAAATTGCGGGGCGGGTTCCGTCTCCGGGGGCGGCATCCATCGGAAACCAGCGGTAGACGATGCACAACGCCAGAAGCCCGACGGGGATGTTAACGAGGAATATCCAGCGCCAGCCGAGAACCTCTGAGATGAACCCTCCCAGCGGCGAGCCGAGGGTGGCGCCAAGCGCCGAAGCGGCGCTTATGATGCCGATGCCCGCGCCCCGGGATGTTGAAGGAAAGTAGTAGCCGATGGCGCCCAGTGACGTGGCCGACAGCATGCCGCCCCCGATCCCCTGAAGGAGCCGGCCCAGGACCAGAGACGGAAGCGAGGGGGCAAGCCCGCATAGTAACGAGCTTGCGGTAAAGAGGGCGAAACCGGCAATCATCACCCGCCGTGGTCCCCGCCGGTCCGCTATCCGTCCGAACATCAGGACGGTGCCCGCCAGCATGATGGTGTAGGCAAGGACCACCGCGACGCCGAGTCTCGTGTCCACCGAGAGATCGCGCATCATTGTGGGTAGCGAGACGGTTACGATGCTGCCGTCAAGTATGTTCATGAACGCGGCGCACCCGGCGCCCATCAGAATCATACGGCCGGCGCCGCCATTCGCGGCTGTTTCGGAAAGAACCCTTGCCACGTTCTACTTCCCGGTCGCGGATAGCGCGGTTGTCACATATTCCACCAGTTCATCCCCAAAGCCCGGATAGATACGCAGCCGTCCCATATCAAACGGAACACGGAGGCGCTGCAGCCGCGCGCTGTCCCCATCCGGCGACTGGCAGGGCCGGATGCCGGTGAAGACGAACCCCGCCTCCTCGGCACGCTCGAAAAGCAGGGCCGTGGCGGGCTGGGCAAGCGGCAGATCGATATTTACGACTTCAGCGCCGGCCAATTCCTCCAGGTCCTGAACCACCCGCAGGATCTCCGGCCACTGGCGCTCGTCTGATGTTGTCACGGTTATCACGCCTTTTTGCAGGCCGCTGTCAAAATGGATTCGGAAATCACCAGGAGATGACGCCGGCGCCGGTTCGCCCATCCGGCGCCGCTGTTTGAGGTTTTCGTAGATCCGGTCGACCATTGCCCGGTGGCGAACGGGGAGATGCGCCGTAACCTCCGGAGGAGGGGTAAGGTATTGGAAGCAATGCACATATGACTCGCGCTGGGGGCGGACATCCCCGGTGATCAGGGCCTTGAACCGGCGAGGAGGACATGCGGCAAGGTCAAGGCCGCAGGGGACAAATCCCAGACGGTAGACCTCTTTCTGGCTGATGGGATGGCTGGTTACCGGATTTCCCGAGAGGCCGTTAAGCCCCATTGCCGCTGCTTTATCGGCAAGAGCTCGCGCAAGGGACTCCATAATATGACGTCCCCGGTGGGCCGGGGCGACCACAAGCAGGGCCATCTCGGCCATCGGAACCGGGTCCGGCCGGAGCAGACCGGCATGCGCCGCCACCTCTCCGGTCTCTCCGACCGCGACGAAACTGATGACATGGCCGCTCCCGATAAGGTGGAGCAGCCCCTCCGGCCGGTAAAAATCCTCGTTCTTGTAGGTGTAGCCGTAGGCAAGCCAGAAGAGACGGGGTATCTGTGAGGCCTCATCGGGAAGCATGGGCCGGATCTCGTACTTCTGCTCCGGGGCGGGAGGTATTTCATTGACCTCCGGCGCCGGACCCGTCCAGGCGGCGCCCGTCAAGCGCTTGATGAGACGGAGGGCCTTGCCCCGCCGGCCAAGGTTCTCGAAACGGACCTCGTCGGCGGCATTGCGGATAAGCCGGAACCCAAGCCCGCTCTCCGGAACCGTCCCGTCTTCCTGAAACGACTCCAGGCAATGCTCCGGCAGTGTCCAGAAGGGAATCCCTTCATCCCGGAACGAGATATCAAGCTCACTTTCTCCCAGCATTCCTTCGATATGGATATCTCCGGGATTGCACCCCGGATAGGCATGCTTGAGGATATTGACAAAGGCCTCCTCACTGGCAACCTCCAGAAGCAAGGCCTCATCGGAAGGGACTCCCGCCGCCACGGCAAGTTCCCGGACAAATCCCTGAACAATGGCAAGGAAGCGCAGGTCCGCCGGGACCGAGAGCTTCAGGGACATGGACTGACTGTTTCCGGGTTTATTAGCGGCGGCTGGGGGATTCTGGGACATTTGATGGTCCTCCCGTGAAAATCATGGAGATAGTTCAGGTAGATACCTGAAAACGGCAGTTGGAGTCGTCCGAAGAGAACGACTTCAGCCTTATTCGTTGCTGCTCTTGGCGAAATGGGGCGTCACCGGTAGATTAATACCACGCTTTCATGCAAGTTTTCATGACAAATATTTCCAAAACAACGAAAAAGCGAGCCCGGTGGTAGCGCCGTCAAATCAATTCCATACTCCAACGACATTTGGTATAAGTGAAAACCATTGCGGACCTTACGTTCACCCGCGCCGGAAATCCAATCTATCCGGGATTTACACGATTTTGCCTTCATCAGGAATAAAGGGGTTTGAATATGAGCGTCATCTACCTGTTGTTGTCCACTCTCTGCGTCCTCGGCCTGGCATACCGCTACTACTCGGCATTCATCGCCGCCAGGGTGCTGGCGCTCGACGACCGGAACATTACCCCAGCCATTACCTGCAATGACGGAAAGGACTACGTTCCCACGAACAAATGGGTGGTTTTCGGTCACCACTTCGCGGCAATCGCGGGGGCCGGGCCGCTGATCGGTCCAACGCTGGCCGCTCAATACGGATGGGGTCCGGGCTTTTTCTGGATCCTCCTGGGCTCGGTTTTCGCCGGCTGCGTACATGACATGATCATCCTGTTTGCCTCCGTCCGCCATCGGGGACAGTCCCTGTCGGTTATCGCCAGGAATGACGTGAGCAGGCTTACCGGCGTTACCACCGCCATCGTTACCTTCTTTATCATCATCGTGGCCCTGGCCGGTCTGGCCGTGGCGGTCACCAACGCCTTGTACAATAATCCCTGGGGGGTATTCACCATCGGCATGACGATCCCCATTGCCATGATTGTCGGTGTCTATATGTTCAGGATCAGACCCGGGGCAATCCTCTCCGGGACGGTCTTCGGCGTCCTCGCCGTGCTCGCGGCGGTGTATTTGGGCGCCCCTGTCGCGGAGTCATCACTGGCGGGCTGGTTCACCTTCAGCAAGGAGAGTCTTTCCGTCATGCTCCCGGTGTACGGCTTCTGCGCCGCGGCCTTGCCGGTATGGCTTCTGCTCGCGCCCCGTGATTATCTCAGCACCTACATGAAGATCGCCGTTATCGGGGGACTGGCGCTCGGGCTGTTCCTGGTGAACCCCGACGTGCGGATGCCCTTTGCCACCCGGTTCATCAACGGAGGAGGGCCTATCATACCCGGTCCGGTATGGCCCTATGTGTTCATCACCATCGCATGCGGCGCCATCTCCGGCTTCCACGCCCTGATCGGCTCCGGCACGACCCCCAAGATGCTGGAAAAGGAAAGCCAGATACGCATGGTAGGGTACGGCGCCATGCTGACCGAGGCCTTTGTCGGCCTGATGGCGCTGCTGGCGGCGGTCACGCTGATCCCCAATGACTATTTTGCCATAAATACATCGGCCGAGGCCTTTGCCAGGCTCAATATGCCGGTCAGGGACCTTCCCGAGTTGAATCGCCTTGTGGGTCTCGATGTGTCCCATCGTCCGGGCGGCGCTATCTCTCTGGCCGTCGGCATGGCGCATATCTTCTCCAACATAGGCGAGGGACTGCGCCACACGATGAAATACTGGTTCCAGTTCATCATCATGTTCGAGGCGCTGTTCATCCTGACGACGATAGACGCGGGAACCAGGGTGGCGCGCTACATACTGCAGGATATCCTGGGGAACCTCTACCAGCCTCTCAAACAGACGGACTGGCTGCCCGGTATCATACTGACCAGCGCAGCCGTCTCCTTTTTCTGGGGGTACATACTATTCACGGGCGACATTTCATCCATCTGGCCCATGTTCGGGGTTACGAACCAGACACTCGCCGCGCTGGCCCTTGCCATCGGGACTACGATCATCCTCCGCATTTCCGTGAAAAAGCGCTACGCGCTCATCACCGCCGCGCCATGCCTGGTGATGGCCGTGACCACCTTCGCGGCGGGAGTCATGAACATCAGGCTCTACCTGTCAAAGGGCATGGTTCTGAACACGGTCCTCAGCGTCGCCATTATCGCCCTGGTAGCGATTGTCATCTTTGAAAACATCCGGGTCTGGATGAACCTCATCAAGACGGAAGGCCCCATCGGCATGAACGACGGCCGGGACAGTGTCTACTGTCCCGTCGTTCAACCCCATGCGCCCGACGATGTGCCGCTTGCCTGACATTTCCAATGCAGCGCATGCGCCATTGCTCCACCTTTGATCTTGCCCAACGGTTTGGCATATGCCCCGCCCGGCTTCTTCGGGCGGTCGGAGAAGAGAAGTAGATTCTAGGGCCATGCCCTGGTATAACCGGCTATCTTTCGCGCTTCCCTGGCTATGTCGAACAGGAAGGTCCCCTGCTCGTTCACTTTCTGGAAGTCGACGAAGGGAAGCACCACCACTATGGTCAGGTCATCCCGCGGATTGTATGCCACCAGATTCATGAATCCCTTGTGGGCGCCGGTATGCCCCATGCCAATATCCTCATAGCTCTGGATTCCCAGGGCATACCCCTGAGTTGTCCCGGCTGGAGGAGTGGTCATGCGCGCCGTCTGATCCTTGTTCAGGGGACCCTCTCCCCTCAGAAGTGTCCGTATCCAGCGCGCCATGTCCGCGGGCGTTCCGATGATGTTCCCTTCGGCGATATTAGCCGACATGTTGTCTTGGGTGGTTTCCGAGAACCCTGTACCCATATTGCTGTACCCTTTCAGGTAAGGGAAGGGAATGGCACGGTCGTTGGCGTTCCAGGGGAGAGAGGTTGCTCCCAGTCCCATGGGAATAATGAAATTCTCGGTGACAAACCGGTCGTAGCTTTTGCCCGAAATCCGCTCGATGATCACCGCCAGAAGCGTATAGCCGGTGTTGCTGTAGTGGTAATCGGCTTCGGGTTCCCAATAGCTGAGGCTGTTGGCTGACACGACACCGACCAGCTCGTCAAAGGTAAACTGGTGGTCCGGCTCGTTGATATCTTCGACGACATACCGCGGGTAGTATTTTCCGGCATAGGGAGCGGCGCTGGAGGATGGAACGGGGTCGTTGGTGATATCGAAAACCCCGGCCCGGTGGGACAGCAGTTGCCGGATGGTGATCCGGTTCTTGAAGGGTATGGCGTAGTTGGGAGATTCAGGCAGATAGGTAATGTTTCCACCGGGAGCGGTTGCGGTCACCACATCATCGATCCTCAGTTTTCCCTGCTGATCGAGCAGCATGATGGCAGCGGCGGTGAAGGTTTTGGTGACGCTGGCAACACGGTAGTGATGGTTTTCAGTGACACCCGGGGGGAGACCGGCGGTCGCCAGCCAGACGCCGTGCGGGGATTGGAGGTACACCAGCGCTCCCGCGCCGTCCGGGAGGTTGTTGGCGATCTTGTAGGCCGAGTATCCGGTCGCCAGCATTTCGTTGAGCCGGGGCTGCACGACATCGTCAGCCGTCCGGTCGCTGCCGCAGGAGATGAGCAGAACCAGCAGCAGGGCTGGAATGTACCTCAAAAACCATTTCATGTTTGTCTCCTTTTAGCTGGAAGTGTTTTACTGTTCAATTCGCTGCCGGCTTACAAGAGGATAGTTTTCTGGATGAAGAATACTGTTTACATCCAGATCAATATCAAGCTCAGGCCAGTAAAGATGGTATTCCGAGAGCATTTCAACATGCAGGACTTTCTTTACAGATGCGTCCTGAAACCACGGAAAATACTCAAATGGCGGGAACATTTCAACGTCAGCAACAAGCATCCAGACGCCATTGCAAGAAATGCTGGTGACCTCAGCGGGGGAAATGTCGCTGCCATGCCGTGCGGATTTCTTTTTGACACTCCTTTATGAGGTTGTCCGCCTCGTTAAGTTCTTTCATCGAAAGGCCGTGATTCTGGGCCATCCGTATTTCCGGTTCGATCCAGAATTTGGCCTCTCCATTACTCGATTGCACATGGATATGCATTCCCGGTTCTTCTCTGGAAAAGAAGTAAAATCGATATCCGGCTTCACGAATGACATACGCCCTCATCCCTCCTACCGCAGATAGAGCGGCATCAGCGTGAAGCTGCCGTCGAGCCTGTCGGGCACGTCACGTAAGGTCTGCCATTTCCATGACGATTCGCTCCAGATGAACGGCTTGCCGTTCACCCTGGGGGTCCCGTACAGCATCCAGAACCCCTTGTTCGAGGAAGCCGTGTCCAGCACGCCGGAAAGCCGTGAAAAGGAGCGGACCATTTCCGTGGTGGCCGCCTTGGAGTCGATGGAGCCGTCGGGTATCTGCTTGGGATAGGCGGTCTCTCCATAGCCCAGGTCCCATCGGCCGAAGAGGGAGAGAGGGTTGGCCGGATCGGTGTAGGTGATGACGTTCCTGGCGTCCGCCACGTCCTTCACGCCGGGCAGCAGTTCCTTGAACTGCCGCCGGCGCGCCGGACGGTTGTCCGTGGACTGGAGGTCCGTCCGCACCTGGAGAGAAGCGGGAAAGTTGATCCCCATCAGATAGTCGGCGGTGACCATCTCACGGTCATAATCGGTGGAGCACGGCCTGCCGTCCAGCGACCTGCTGGTTACCGCGTAAGGACCGCCCGTTGACCGGTAGTAGACGAAGCAGCGGTAGGACATCTCCACCAGGCCGGTCTCCCCGGTCTTGGCATCCGCCAGCATGTAGCCGTTCAGATAGGTGCCGGTGTTGTCCAGGGAGATGGCGTCGAAGAAGTCGTCGACGGAGGCTGAAAACTGTTCGGCCAGGGTCGCCCGCCAGAATATCCATATTCCCGTGGGATTCACCTCTCCCCTGGACGCCCGGTGCGTGGTCTCGTTGAACAGCATCCCCTTGTTGTTGAAGCCAAAGTCGGTGCAGGAACCGATAAGTCCGGGGTTGGAGGCGTTCATGGTAATCATGTCACCATTCACCGCCAGGGTCTGGACCATGCTCTGGGCGAGAAACCCCTGCCAGGTATTGTGGGTCAGGATGACCTCGCTTCCGACGCGTTTCAGGAAGGCGGAGCACTTGTCCGGATGGTCGCCGGGCCGCACCCCTCCCGCCGCCAGTTCCGGCGAGAAGGAGATGACGTCCATCAGGTCGTTGTAGGCGTTCAGAAAATAGACGTCCAGGAAGGTGAGCCCAACGGTTTCATACCCCAGGACCAGCTCCCGGGCCTTCAGATAATTGGCGTCCGGAAGCCATGACCCTGAAAAATCGAGGCTTTCCGGCTTTTCGAGAACGGCGCCGTGGTAGATGCCCAGCATGCGGAAAAGGAGCCTCTTCAGACGGTGCGTGGTGACGGCGTTGGTGGCGGGGTTGCGCAGGTATTCCAGAAAGGCGCCGTAGTTGGCTTGCAGCATGGCGCCAGCCTCACCAAGCTCGGCCCTGGTAGGACCGTGCTGCTTCGGAAAGGTATGGGAAGGGTCCAGGAGGTAGGCGTGATCCCATGAATTGTCCCTGGCGGAAATGATGGTCTTTCCCTGGAGCTTCCCCTGGATGAATCCCGCCCTGTATTCGGCCTTCAGGTCATTGGGGTCATTGGACACAATGGTCATGTTGGCGATGTTGTTTATGGTCTCAATCACCCCGGACGCCGCGGAATCCAGGGTATAGGTCTTTCTGTTGGACGATTCCCCGTCTCCCGAACCGGAGCAGGCGGCAAGCAGCAATAAAGGCATCAGCGCGACCAGGATTATGACACGGTTTTCCATAACGTTCTCCTTTGCGATACCGGCGTACCGCTTCATGGAATGACTGACATGCGCGAAATGAAAACGCGGGAGACCCAACGGCTCATTGCCGTCCGGCGCCCGCGTTTCATATAACCAGATCATGCCCCTTTCGCGGAGCTTCCCCGCCGGGAATGCGGGGCTCGCCCGGACCAAGGAGGTCGATCCTCTCCTTTGTTTCATCAACCTCCACCAGGATCGTGGAAAAGGTCCAGCGCCCCGCCGCTTTACGCGCCGACACGAATATCGTCCCCTTCCCTTTCGGTCCGGAAACGGGAATCGCCAGTTCCGCTCTCCCGGAAGGTCCGCTAACCTGAACCGATCCGGAGACAAACAGGCCTTCCCGCACAGGGACGCCCAGGGCGCGGGTAACGGCCGGGCTGGCCTTGGCCCGGGCCAGGGCCTCCCGGTAGGCGTCGTTCGTCTTCATGAGTCCGAACACGAAATAGACGATGACGGCGCAGAAAGCGCCGACAACGGCAAGCCCCCACAGGCAGGCAAGGGGAACGAACCACTTCCAGTTGCGGTCGAACCAGTTCCTTTTCCGGGCCGGTTCCATCACCAGACCGGGTTCATGAATGATTGGCATGGAGCACAGTCTACCACCCCGGCCACCCCGGCGCAATCGGGGTTCAGTCCCTCCGGGAAGAGTAAAATCTGGCGATTTCTCCGGCCAGGGCCTCGATGGTGGAATCGTGGGGCTCCATATCCACCCTCAGCCCCAGGTCGCGGCAGGTATCCGAGGTGATGGGACCGATGGAGGCGACCTTGACCCCTCCCAACAGGTGGAGGAGGCGGTTTTCGCCCACCAGGGCCGCCAGGTTCGTAACCGTGGATGAGGAGGTGAAGGTCACGCATTGGATGCGCTTCTCCTCCAGGGCCACAAGGACCTCCGCCGGAACCGAATCTGGCATCACGGTGCGGTAGGCGACCGGCGCCTCCACCGCCATCCCCAGCTTCTCCAGCCCGTCTCTGATGACATCCCGCGCCCGGTCTCCCCTGGGCCAGAGGCATCTTTTCCCGGCCGTGTCCAGCGCCGCGAAGGCCTCCACGACCCCCTCGGCGCGGTATCCCCCGGGAATAAGGTCGGGCCTTATGCCGTGGGCCGCCAGGGCCTCCGCCGTTCCGGGGCCTACCACTGCCACCCGTTGCCCGCCGAGCGCGCGGCTGTCGAACCCCATGCGATACAGGCGGTCGAAGAAGGCCTTCACCCCGTTGGCCGAGGTCAGGACCACCCAGTCAAAACCGGGCAGGGAACGGATCGCCTCGTCCAGCCCGCTGAAATCTTCGGGCCATGTCACGGCGATGGCGGGGCAGGCAACGACCCGGGCGCCGTATTCACGCAGGATGCGGGAGAAGGCGCCGGACTGATCCGTTGCGCGGGTTACCAGTATTCCCACGCCGAACAGGGGCCGGGTGTCGAACCAGCGGAGCCTGTCCCTCAGACGCACCACCTCCCCCACCACGGTGATGGCCGGGGCCCTGAAAACGGCCTTTCGCGCCCGCTCGCCGATGTCCGCCAGCGTGCCGGTCAGCACCTCCTGCTCCGGGCGGGTCCCCCAGCGGATCAGCGCCACGGGGGTATCAGCCGGTCTGCCGTGGGCCATCAGATTCTCCGTTATCCCGGCCAGGTTTTTCATTCCCATGTAGAAGACAAGGGTGCCGTCGCCCCGGCCGAGACACGGCCAGTCGATGCCCGAGACCTCCCTGGCCGGGCTTTCATGGCCGGTGACGAAGGTGACCGAGGTGGTGAAGTCCCGGTGCGTCAGCGGGATACCCGCATATGCGGTGGCGCCCGAACCCGCCGTAACCCCTGGCACGACCTCGAAGGGGACGCCGGCTGCCGCCAGGACCTCGCACTCCTCCCCTCCCCGGCCGAAGATGAACGGGTCGCCCCCCTTGAGGCGCGCCACAACCTTGCCGGCCAGGGCCTTTTCCACCAGCATGTCGTTGATCTGCCCCTGTTCCCGGTTGTGCGCCCCGCCGATCTTGCCGGCATAGATAAGCTCGGCCCCGGGCCCGGCGAATTCCAGCAGCCCGGGATGGGCCAGGTAGTCATAGATAACCACATCGGCAAGGGCGATGCACTCCCTCCCCCTGACGGTGATCAGGCCGGGGTCGCCGGGACCGGCGCCTATGAGGTAGACATATCCGTTTTTTTCAGGTTTCATGTGCGCTGTATCCGTTGGTTTTCAATCAAAGGGCCGAAATCCCCCCTGCCTCCCTTTCATAAAGGGGGGCAATACGCCTCACCGCCTTCCCAAAAAGAACGGTAAAGCTTCATCCCGACACCAAACCAGACAAACTAATCACTAATCACTCATCACTTATCACTTATCACTTTTCACTTTTCACTTTCCACAACCACCCTCATACACCTCACGAAGTATCTCCCTCCCCCCATCCTCCAGCAGCCTGTCGGCAAGCTCAACGCCCAGCGCGGCAAAGGACTCCGCCGGGCCGGCGATGGCGCCCCGAGCGGATCTCGCGCCGTCCAATGAGCCGATGAAGGCCGAGAGGCGCAACTCGTCGCCCAGCAGTCGTCCGTGGGCGGCAATGGGAACCTGGCAGCCGCCCTGGCAGCGCCCGAGAAACGCCCTTTCCGCCCCCACGCAGCATGCCGTGGCCGGGTCGTTGAGAAAGGAAACCGCCTCCATAACGGCCCTGTCGTCCATACGGCACTCTATCCCCAGCGCCCCCTGACCCGTAGCGGGGAGGGATATCTCCACGGGCAGGTATTCCGTTACCAGCCCGGCGAAGCCGAGACGCTTGAGGCCCGCCGCGGCCAGGACAACCGCGTCCAGATTCTCCTTTTCCATCTTGCCCAGCCGGGTCTCCACATTGCCGCGAATCATCACCATCTCCAGGTCCGGACGGATGGCCAGCAGTTGCGCCTGACGGCGAAGGGCGCTGGTGCCGATGCGGGCGCCGCGCGGCAGCTCCGCGAAGGGAACGCCTTTGGAAACCAGGGCATCCCGGGGGTCTTCCCGCGCCGTGACGCAGACAAGCCCCAGGCCGTCCGGGAATTCAGCCGGCACATCCTTCATGCTGTGCACGGCCAGGTCGATCCCGCCCCGGAACATCTCCTCCTCGATCTCCTTGACAAAGAGCCCCTTTCCGCCCACCCGGGCCAGGGGCACATCAAGGATACGGTCTCCGCTGGTCATTATCTTCACCAGAGAGACCGCGCACCGGGGATATCGTTCAACAAGACGGTCACGCACCCACCCGGCCTGCCAAAGGGCAAGCGGGCTCCCCCTGGTGCCAATTTTCAACGATCTCAAAGCCATTTTCCGACTCACCAAAAAACCCTCCCAAGCCAGTAACTTTCAGCCTTTCACTCATCACCCATCACTTATTACTTATCACGCATTACTTATCACCTTTCACCTTTCACTCCTCATCCTCTTCCGCCCTCTCCGGAGAAAGATCAAACAGGCTTTGCAGCGCGTCCAGGTAGAGATCGATACGCCCCCCCTGGCCGGTATGCTTCAGGACGCTTATAGGGGTGTGGAGCAGCTTGGAAATTATGGCCGATGTCATGGCGTCGAAACGCATCTCCTGTTCCGGCGACGGGTCTTTCCAGGCGGACAGGGTCCGCCGGGCCTCCGCGCGCACGATCTCCTCGAAGCGGGAGCGGAGCGCGACAATGGTCGGCACCACCTCCAGGGAAGAAAGCCAGGCGAGAAAGCGCCCTGTTTCATCGGTCACGATCTCCTCGGCTTTTTCGGCCTCCCTGGAGCGCTGCTCCAGATTGGATTCCACCACCCCCCGCAGGTCGTCGGTGTTGTACAGGTAGACGTTCTCCAGATCATTCACCGCCGGGTCGATATCCCGGGGCACCGCGATGTCGATAAAGAACATGGGCCGCTGTCTGCGGCGGCGGAGCGCCTCAGACACGGCAGCCGGACCGATGATGTAGCGGGGGGCGCCGGTGGTGGAGAGGATGATATCGGCCTTGTGGAGGTGATCCATGAGGTCATCGAAACGGACCGGCCGGCCGGAAAACTCCGTTGCGAGACGTTCCGCCCGTTCAAAGGTGCGGTTGGCCACCATCACCGCGCCGGCGCCCGCGGTTACGAAATGCCTCGCCGCCAGCTCGCCCATCTCCCCGGTCCCCACAAGCAGAACGGTCTTGCCGGCAAGGTCGTCAAAGATCTTCCTGGCCAGCTCCACGGCGGCAAAGGCGACGGATACCGCCGAGGAAGCGATGCGGGTCTCGGTGCGGATGCGCTTGGCCACTGAGAAGGCCTTGTGCAGGAGCCGGTTCAGGATCAGTCCGGATGCGCCGTATTCAGCGGCATAGCCGTAGGCCGCCTTGACCTGCCCCAGGATCTGCGGCTCACCAATCACAAGGGAATCGAGGCTGGCCGCCACCCGGAACACGTGCCGGACTGCCTTTTCTCCGTGATAACCATAGAGATGCGGCTCCAGGCTGGAAAAGGGGATCCCGCCCCGGCCAGCCAGGAACCGCTTGACGCGCGCGATGGCGGCGGCCATATCACGGGCGCCGGCATACACCTCGACACGGTTGCAGGTGGAAACGATAATCCCCTCGGTGATGTCCGGAAGGGAGGTCAGTTCACGGAGGGGTGATTCGATGCCGCTGGAGGAAAAGGCCAGCTTCTCCCTGATTTCCAGGGGGGCCGTATGATGGGAGAGTCCCACGACGATGATATTCATGTATGCCTGCTACCTGGCGCCGTGATGTCCCGGCAGCAGAAGGTTGACGCCGAGAAAGGTGAAGAGGATCACGCAGAAACCGGCAATGGCCAGGATTGCGGCCCTCCTGCCGCGCCATCCGGTGGTCAGCCTGCCGTGGAGAAGGGCCGCGTAGACGAACCAGGTGATGAGAGACCAGGTCTGCTTGGGTTCCCAGCTCCAGTATTCCCCCCACACGGCCTTTGCCCAGAGGGCCCCGGAGATGATGGCCGCCGTCAAAAGGGGAAAGCCGACTGCCAGACAGCGATAGTTGATGTCGTCCAGGGTATCCAGGGAGGGAAGGCGATGGAACATGGCGCCCAGTATCTTCCTTTTCAGGTAGTGTTCCTGGAGCAAATACATCACTCCCGCGCAGAAGGCCACGGCGAATACGGCGTAGGCGGAGAACGCGCCCGCGGCATGGATTATCAGCCAGCCGCTTTTCAGGGCCGGATTCAGGGGGCCGACCAACGACGGAAAGAAGGCGGACGCCAGGATCATGAGAAACGCCACCGGCATGACGAAGGCGCCGAGTATGACGGCCCGGTATCTCCACTGGAAGGCGAGAAACACCCCCGCCACGGCCAGGCTGAAAAAGGAGAGCGACTCATGGGGATTCGTGATGGGCGTATGTCCCGACGCGAAATAGCGGTGGAAGGTGTAGAGACAATGGCACGCGAATCCCCCTCCCAGCGTCCAGCGGCAGATGCGGCCCATCACCGCGGCCGGACGGACGAAGAAGAACAGGTAACAAAGGGTGGCGACGCCGTAAAGGGCCAGCGCGGCGTTAAAAAGCAAGGCGCTCATGGAATATCCCTTCTCTCCACCCCCAGCTCGCCGAGACTGAATCCGGGACCCGCCACCTCCCGCATGAGCCGATCTACCTCATCGGCGGCGCCGTTGCGCAAGAGGGACGGAAGGCCTCGCGCAATCAGGGAGCCGAGGATCTCCCTGGTGGCGTGACAGCCCATTTTCATGGCCAGGAGGCGTTCGCGAACGGCGCCCAATACCTGGAGGGTCACGGCGTATTCCTCGCCGTACCGCTCACGCAACTCCCCGCTGATTTCCCTGGCAAGGGCGGGACACTTCCCGCCGGTGGATACGGTCAGGAGAAGATCTCCAACGGCAACGGAAGACGGCGTGGTGAATTCGCTGCGCTCGGGCATGTCGGCGATGTTGGCCGGGATGCGCCATTCAGCGGCCTCATCGGCCACCGCCATGCTGACCCCGCGCTTGCCGGTGGCGGCGAATACCAGAAAGGAACCGGCCAGATCGCCGGGCCGGTACTCCCGCGCCAGGTGTTCGATCATCCCCTTTTCCGCCAGTCCCCGCAAACCCCTGGACAGGGTGGGAGCGATGACCCTGACCCTGGCCCCCGCTTCCAGCAGGGTCCGGCACTTGCGCTCCGCCACGGCCCCACCGCCGACGATGGTGACGCTCCTGCCGCGGATCTCGATATTGATGGGATAGTATTTCACAGGCGCAACCCCCGGTAAAGAAGTGAGATCCCTACCAGATCTCGGGACTCGCCTTCGCAATGCCGGCGATCACTTCCTTGATGCGCCTGAGCGCCTGTTCCCAGGATGCGCGCTCTTCATCGGAGGCTTTTTCGGTCCGGTTGTGGATCTCCTTGTACAGATGCGTGGCAAAGGGTTCCAGCATGGCGATGACCTCTTTGTCCTTCACTTCGACCGCCGCTTCAAGGGCCTGCAGATATTTCTCCACTACATTCATGATGGCGCTCCTTATGTTTGATAACACGCCTCGGGGCATGCCCCGCCGGAATTCTACCCGGAAGCGGCCTTATGGCAAGGAAAATAACGCGTCAGATCCTCACCAGCTCGTATTCCCTGGTCCCCAGCCCGATCCTGGCGCCGTGCCGCAACTGGACCTCCCAGTCGATGGCGGGCGACACCCCGCGGAACTTGTCCCCGCCCGGCTCGAAACCGCTCTTCAGGGCGGTATCCGGATTCCCCCGGGCCGCGTTCACCAGGTCCGCGCAGGCCTGGTCCACCGCCACCGGGTCGGTGGAGGCGCAGATGCCGATGTCGTTCACTATCGGCGCGTCCGCGTGGCCATAGCAGTCGCAGGCCGGCGACACCTGGGTGATGAAGTTAAGGTAGATGGTTTTTTCCCGCTTCCCCCGCACCGCGCCCAGGGCGAACTCGCACATCTTCTTCATCACCAGCGGGGCATCCTGGTCCCAGCGCACCTTCACCGCCTTGACCGGACAGACGCTGATGCAGCGGCCGCAACCGGCGCACAGCCCGGGGTCGATGCGCGACCTTCCGTCACGGATGCTGATGGCGCCATGGGCGCACGCATCCAGACAGAGACCGCATCCGTTGCACAATTCTCCGGAAACCTCCGGGGCGACGCTGGAATGCTGCAGCAGCTTGCCGCTCCGGCTGGCGCATCCCATGCCCAGGTTTTTCAGGGCGCCGCCGAAACCGGTCAGCTCGTGGCACTTGAAGTGGGAGACCACCACCATGGCGTCCGCCTCCACGATCTCCGCGCCTATGGAGACCGCGCGGAACAGCTCGCCCTCGATGGGCACGTCCACCGCAGTATGCCCCCGAAGGCCGTCGCACATGATGAGGGGCGCGCCGACCACGGCATAGGCGAAACCGTTCTCCACCGCGTTGGTCAGCCCGGACACGGCCTCCTTCCTGGCCCCGGGATAGAGGGTGGACGAATCGGTGAGAAAGGGTTTCGCCCCGCGCCCCTTGAGCTCTTCCACCACCCTTCTGATAAAGATCGGCCGGACAAAGGCGTGGTTTCCCTTTTCCCCGAAGTGCAGCTTGACAGCGGTGAGGTCGCCGGGAAGTATCCTCTCCTCCAGCCCGCAACCTCGCATAAGCCTGCCGATCTTGTCGAAAAGATTCTCCTTTGTCCCTGCCCTCATATCGGCGAAATAGACCCTGACGGACATGGCGCGCCTCCTTTTCAAGTACAGCGATTGCTACAGCTTACCAGTGAGAGGGCATTTTTGAAAACAGATTTCCGAGCGGGATGAAGATTTTTATTGGAAAGGAAGGCGGGATTCCGTGGTAGGATGCTTTCTTCCGCGGCATGGCGGGAAAAACACCCCGCCGCCGGGGATCATCATCAAAGGAGGTACATCCGTGCGTTCGCCCTTTTCCCCGGAAAGACGACGTTTCCTGAAATGCTCCGCCCTGGCCGGAGCGGCCCTCATCTTCCCCGGTATCCTGGCCGCGTGCGCCACATCGCGCCGGACCGTTTCACGCCCAGCCGGGGAATGGCTGGAGTGGCCCCTGGAACGCAGGATCGCCCAGATGCTGATGCTGGGGTTTACCGGGGAAACCGCCCCGGAAGACAGCCCGGTCGCCGTCGCCATACGCGATTACGGCATAGGCGGGGTGGTCCTGTTCGACAACAACAGCGACCTCGAGGTAACGAACCGCAATATCACCGGACCGGCGCAACTGAAATCCCTGACCCGGCGACTCAACTCCTATGCCGGAATTCCGCTTTTGATTTCCGTGGACCAGGAGGGGGGCATCGTCGCCCGCCTGAAGGAGCGTTACGGCTTCCCGCCATCCCTTTCAGCCGGATCTCTGGGAATGAAAGACGACCTGGAGCTGACCCGCTCCCATTCCGAAGAGATGGCCTCCACCCTGAGGGAATTCGGCTTCACCCTCAATCTGGCGCCGGTTGTGGACCTGAACAGCAACCCGGAAAACCCGATCATCGCCCTGAAGGAAAGGAGTTTTTCCGCCGACGCGGAACGGGTCGCCGCCCATGCCGCGGAATTCGTGAAAGGGCACCGGAACCGGGGGGTCGCCACCTGCCTGAAACACTTTCCCGGCCACGGCAGCTCGCGGGACGACTCCCATCTCGGCCTGGTGGATGTCACGGCATACTGGACCAGGGATGAACTGCTCCCCTACCGCCGGCTCATCCAACAGGGCCTGTGCGACATGGTGATGACGGCCCACACCTTCAACTCCCGCCTGGACGGGGATTATCCCGCCACCCTCTCCAAGGCGACCATCGACGGCATTCTGCGCCGGGAACTGGGTTTTGACGGCGTGGTGCTCAGCGACGACCTGAACATGGCCGCCATAGTGAACCACTACAGCTACGAGACCGCCGTGGAAAAGGCCATCAACGCGGGGGTGGACATCCTGGTGGTGGCCAACGACAAGCTGTACGACCCGGATACGGCGCCGAAGACCATAGAGATGCTGATGAAGATGGTTGAAACGGGACGCATGGACGAGAAGCGGATCAATCAGGCCTGCGGAAGGATCATGGCCCTCAAGGCCCGTTATCTTGATCCCACCTGCTTCAGGCGACCCTGAATCGGCCCACAAGTTCATTGAGCTCATGGGCCTGGCCGGAAAGCCGGCCCGCTGCATCCGTTGTTTCCTCGGCGCCCTGGGCCGTCTGATGCACTACCTCGGTAATCTGCTGGATGTTTGTGGCAACCTCAGCGGTAGTTGCCGTCTGCTGTTCAGCGGCAGTGGCTATCTGGCTCACCTGCATGCTCACTTCATTGATATTTTCCAGAATCTCTTCCAGAGCCAGTCCCGACTTCCGGGAAGAATCCGTTCCTTTTTCCACTTCCACAACCCCTTCTTCCATGGCGGCGACGGCGTCTCCCGTTTCTTTCTGGATTGCCTTTATCATCTCGCCGATTTCGCGGGTCGCTCTGGTAGTCCGGTCCGCAAGCGCCCGGACTTCATCGGCGACCACCGCGAATCCACGCCCCTGTTCTCCGGCGCGGGCCGCCTCGATGGCTGCGTTGAGGGCAAGGAGATTTGTCTGGTCGGCAATATCCTCGATGGCGCCAATGATGTCGCCTATCTGCTCCGAGCGTGTACCCAGGGTCGCCACACTTTCCGCAGTCCGCCTAACGCGTTCGGCGATGAGTCCCATTCCGGCAATGGTCTCCTGAACAACGAGCGCCCCGGAAGTAGCCGAATCCGCACTCTGCCGGGCCGCCTCCGCGGCCATGGCACAGTTTCGGGCGATGTCGTTGGACGTGGCCGACATCTCTTCACCCGCCGTAGCCACGGTGCCAGTCTGGGCCGCAACCTCCTCGGCGCCGGTGGCAATTTGCTCGGAAGTAGCGTGAAGCTGGTCTGACGCGGAGGCAATACTGGAAGATACATCACCGACCTTGCCGATAAGATCACGCAGATTGCCGCCCATGGCGTACATATGCTCTATCAGCCGGCCGATCTCGTCCCTGGAGGTAACGGCATGATCGATTCTCAGATCGCCTCCGGCAATCTGGTCGGCCAGGGAAACCGCCCGGTCCAGCCCTCTTATAAGGATGCGTATGTTGAGGAAGACGGTCATCATAGCCACCAGCAACCCCAGCCCGGCTATGGTCAGAGCAATCAGTTGCGCTCGCCTCTGATCCCTGTCGAAGGTTGCCTTCTGCTCTGAAATGTTCCGCCATTCCGATTCCTTCAATTCCAGCAGACTGTCTTTCAGTGTCCGCCACTGGGGGGTCTCCTGGCGCACCAGGACCTCCTTTGCCTGATCCAGAGCCCCATTACGGGCCATGGATATGATACCGTCCCGCAAAGCGTTATCTTTTTCCCATTCAACGGCAACCCTGGCCAGGGCGGCCTCACTGGACCGCCCGGCGGACAGCTTCCGAGTTTTCGCCAATTCGCCGTCAAACGCTTCCACGGCCTTCCTGAAGTTGGCGTATGCCTTATCGTCCGACGGGTTAAGGAGAATATTACGGACTGCCTGCCCACTCTGAAGACCCTGGGAATACAACTCCTGGAGACCGCTCAGCGCCCTCATGTCGCGGTTGATGAGTCTCTCCGCCGCTCCGGTCATGTGTCTCAGGGCGAAAAAGGTAACCAGTAGCGCGAACAGCAGCACAAAAGTGGGGATTACGGCAGAAAGAATCAGTCTGGCTTTGATACGCATGGGTAGCGCTCCTTTCAAGGACATACTTATTTATTTTCACAAAAAAACCGCGGGAAAAGCGGCTATCGCTGCCCTGCGACCACCGGACTACCAGACCGGCGAAGCGTCGTCTTCCGTCTGGCGCCGGGAATATCTCCTGATACTCTTGTCCAGCCGCATTGCCACTCGCCCGAGGAGAAGCAGATCCTCCCGGCGGATCGCATCCAATTCTTCACAACTGAGGAAGAAGCCCTCCTCCCGGCATGACTGGGCAAGGGATTGAACCGCGCGATGCCGGAAATGGTCATCCGTGAGCAAACGGCCGAGAAGTTTTTCCACCATTTCCTGTGACATGTCTTTTCTCCCCGTCTGTCCCCAGCGGGGACGCCTGACAATACAGTATCCCCTGTATCTGCACCGGAGATGCCAGAAAACACTGTCAATGTAATCAATATGTTAGCAAGGCAGACGCTGGTAAATCGTCCCCTGGGGACACGAACTGTTCCCACAGGGGACGATTTACCAGCGATAAGCATCTTTTGCCGAGGAAACGCGGCCGGCAAACAGGTGCGAAGGCTAAGGTTACGAACGGTAAAAGTTCTTTCTGGCAATCTTCAGGAGCTTCGCCGCCCTGGTCTTGTTACCTTTGCAGCGATCGAGGGTGATGGCCAGGATCTCGTTGGTGAGGGCCGCTAGCGACAGGTCTTCCGAGGGCAAGGTAATGGTATAACTGACCGAGCCACCCGTTGCGGTTGAGAGATGGCCTGACGGCTCGTTGCGGCCTATCCCCAGGTGACCGGGACGGATCAGCTCGCCGTCGGTGAGGATAGCGGCGCGCTCCAGCATGTTGCGTAACTCGCGCACATTGCCCGGCCATTGGTAATCCCGCAGCAGCTCCATGGCCTTTTGCGATATTCCCGGCAATGCCTTTGCCAGATGCTGGCGCAGCTCCCCCAGAACGTGTTCGCACAGGAGTGGGATATCTTCCCTGCGCTCCCGCAGGGGGGGGATTGTGAGAGGAAATACGTTGATGCGGTGGAAAAGGTCTTCGCGAAAGCAACCATCGGCGACAAGGGCGGAAAGGTTCCGATTGGTGGTTACGATCACCCGGCATTCCACCGGCTGGAGGGTGTTGCTGCCGATCTTTTCATACACATGCTCCTGGAGAACCCGCAGCAGTTTCGCCTGTAGCAGCAGAGGCATGTCGCCAATCTCGTCAAGGAGGAGGGTTCCGCCCCGCGCCGCGCTGAACTTTCCCTCCCGATCCCTGTCAGCGCCGGTGAAAGCGCCCCGCGCATGGCCGAAAAGCTCACTCTCCAGCAGATGCTCGGGAATGGCGGCGCAGTTCACGGCGACGAAGCCTGCCGGCTTCCCATTCCCTGCGAAATGGATGGCCCGGGCCAGCACCTCCTTGCCGACACCGCTCTCGCCATAGATGGCAACCGTGGTCCTGTCCGCCTGAACAACCCTGGCTGCCAGCTCCAACTGCTCTTTCATGCCCGGATTCACGGTGACTATGCTCTGGAAGCTGAACCTTTCCCGGAGCATGGTTCTCATCTGCTCGTTTTCAGTTACTGCCTCATGATATTCCAGAGTGCGCCGCACGGCGATGCGCAGGGTATCCATGGAGCACGGTTTTTCCAGATAATCACTGGCGCCCGCTTTCATCGCCCGCACCGCGCTCTCGACGCTGCCGTTTGCTGTCACCGCGATGATGGGAATGTTGCCGAATCGCTGGCGGATTTGCTGGATGAGCTGTATGCCATCCATGCCCGGCATGACGATGTCGGTCAACACCATGTCCACGGACGACGGGTCCCGTTCCATGATCTCCAGGGCTTCATCGCCGCTGGAGGCCAATTTGGGAAGAAAGCCAGCTTTCAGCAGATAGCGTTCCAGTATGCGGAGTGATATGGACTCATCATCTACGGCCAATATTGTGTCGCTGTTCATCTATTCCACCTTGAATAAAGACTTTCAGTCCCTCAGGGACGGCCGATAACAGCCGGGGACTTTCGAGTCTAACCCCTCCAGACCTCACCTTATCAGGGGAGGCTTCAGGGCTTCCCCCCCTGATAAGGGGGGACCGAGGGAGGTTAGCTTTAATCGTTACATGGTACTCGTTTTCCTGCCCACTCTCGCGTCTTTTCTTTCCAACACTCTCTCTATCGGATGAAAAAGCCATATCTGAAGGAATAATCATCCCCAGACCGCCCGCATTTCCCGGGGAAATGCTCATGGCTGGCGGCCAGCATGCCGATACATACGATAGAAGCTCTTTCGAGGAGGATACATGAAAAAGAACTCTCTATACACAGGTCTGGCATACTGCTTTCTCCTGGTTGCCGGAAACCGGCTTCAGATCCCCCTTTTTATGAATAATGTGTTTCTCTTAGGCTCTTGCCTGGTCATGCTTGTCATTGTTTACCGCGGCATGGCCGACGCCAACCTGAACAAGCGTCTCGACACTCCCTTGGAAATCAGTCCGGTGGGAAATGTCGTCATGGAGATGAAGGGCATGGGGCGCATCATCCGAACCATCAGGGCATTGCACAAACCCCACCCAGAGGATCTCGCAATAACCGGTTCCGAACAGAAGGAGAAAAGCGTTGTCCTCCAGTCACGACTGGAGGAGCGGTTACGGGCGGAAGAGGAACTGCGCCTGAGCGAGGCCCGCTGGCAGTTTGCCTTGGAGGGAGCTGGAGATGGTGTCTGGGACTGGAATCCGGCCAGCGGCCAGGTATATTATTCTCCCCGCTGGAAAGAGATGCTTGGTTATCGGGCTGAAGAAATCGGCGACGGTCTACATGAATGGGATGCGCTCATTCATCCCGACGACCGGGAAGAAACCTATGCCGCAATAAACCGCCATTTGCGGGGAGAATCACCTTTATACAGCAGCGAACACCGTCTCAGCTGCAAGGACGGTTCGTTCAAATGGATCCTGGATCGGGGAAAGGTAATCCAAAGGGACGGGAACGGTGCGCCAGTTCGAATGATCGGCACCCACAGTGATATCACCGAACGCAAACGGATGGAACGGGAGATTGTTGAGGCGCGCGAGAGGGCCGAGGCGGCGAACCGGGCGAAGAGCGAGTTTCTCGCCAACATGACCCATGAAATCCGCACGCCACTGAACGGTATCATGGGCATTGCACAATTGCTCCGGATGACGAAACTGAGCGGCGAACAGCTGGATTATCTGGAAAAGATGGACATCGCCGCGCGGAACCTGCTTGCCGTGGTGAGCAGCGTTCTGGACATCTCCAGGATCGAGGCCGGAAAGATAGACCGGGAACACGTAGCTTTTTCGCTGCGCAACAGCATCGATAGTGTCATCGTAAGCATCTTCCCTGCCATCAGGGAAAAGTGCCTCGGTTTCACCAACGATATCGACGATACTATTCCGGACATGCTCAACGGCGATGAGCCGCGCCTGAAACAGATACTGCTCAACCTGCTGGGGAATGCGGTGAAATTCACCGATCAGGGAGGGCTCGCCCTATCTGTGCGTCTGCTTGAACGGGAGAACGACAGCGCCCTGATAAGGTTCACCGTCACGGATACAGGTATCGGCATCGCGCCCGAAGACCTTAAACGCATTTTCGATCCCTTTGAACAGGCGGATTCATCCCTGTCCAGGAGGTACGGAGGCGCCGGCCTGGGCCTTTCCATCAGCCGGAGTCTCGCGGAGCTTATGGGGGGAGAGATACGGGTGGAAAGCGTGCCCGGCGCCGGAAGCTCCTTTCACGTGACCATACCCTTTTCGCTCGAGCCCGGCCGGACGGCCGCGCCTCCCGAGGCGGAAGCAGCCAAAGCGTTGCCCGCGTCCCGCCCCCTCTCCATCCTGGTCGCGGAAGACAACGAAATCAACCGGGAGATTGTTTCGACCATCCTCGTGAAACTGGGGCACTCTCCCGTCTGCGCGGAAAACGGCCTGGAGGCGGTCCATGCCTGGCGGACCGGCCGCTTCGACTGCATCCTGATGGATATCCGCATGCCGCTCATGGACGGCGAAGAAGCGGCCTCCACCATCCGGCGGGAAGAGCCAGACGGCGCGCGCATCCCCATCGTCGCGCTCACGGCCCACTCCCTGAAAGGGGATCGGGAGCGTCTGCTGGCCGGAGACTTCGACGGCTATCTGCCCAAGCCCCTTGTCGTTGATGAGCTGACGGATTGTCTCGCGGACCTCTGCCCCGCCGGAGCGGAAACAGAGCGCCCGGCGGAACCAGGAAAGGAAGACGCATCCCCAGGTCCCGCGCCGTGGCCAGAATCCCTCGCGGGAGTTGACCTGGCCGACGCCATGCGCCGTTTCGACGGGGACTGGGGATTCTACGGAAAATTGCTGGAGGATTTCGCCAGGGGATACGGAGGTTTCCGCCGGGACGTGGAAAAGGCCCTGGATTGCGGCGACGCGGGCAAGGCAAAGGATCTCGTCCATACGCTGAAAGGCGTCGCGGCATATCTCTCCATGTACGAGGTGAGGGAGCTCGCCCTGAGACTGGAAATGGAGATCGCCTCGGGAAACGGCTCGTCCGCCCGAGGGGAAAGCATCGCCATGCTGGGCAAGGCCATTGAGCACGTCATCTCAGGCATCGGGTTTCTCACGGGCCGAGAATTGAACTGACGGGAACCGGGCATCCCCCGCGGACTACCATCCTTTCTTCTTCATCCGCCGCGACTTTCTGAATTCCCACGGGGGCCGGGGATTGCTGTCTTGCCACAAACCGGCTCGGCGGCGCCTTGCCTGTTCCTCTTCCTCGATGAATTCGGAGGCATAGACCGAATGCAGGTATCTTCGATAGGCCCATGACCACCCTTCCCGTATCATCTCCAGATTGATGTTCCGGTTACCCATCCTTACCAGGGAGACCAGCCGCCTGTATCTGTCGATATCCATTACGTCGATGCGCACTTTCCTGCGGTAGACCTTCCACCGCAACGCCCTTTGGGCCTCTTCGCCGAAAGGCTGCCCCTCCTTGCTGATCCGTCCGTTACCGCGGTTTATCTTTACGGTCTCCGGCGCGTCAATCCCGTAAAGCCTTACCTTGAGTTTCGTCCCGCCGGAATCGACGGTAAGGGTATCTCCATCGGATACCTTTACGACAAATCCATCCATGGTCCGGAACGGTTCTCGGGAAAAGGCGGAGGAAGAGGGAAGCAAAAAGAGGCAGAGACATATGATGGCGATTATCTTCAAATTATTTCTCCGGAAGTGGATTTGATTGGGATTTAAACCTTTCCACGAACTCCATCACCATCCCGGAAAGCGATGAGAGATGAAGCGGGCACAAAAAAACCCTCGCCCCGTGGGGTGGCCGAAGGCCGGGCGAGGGGGTGCAGCAGTGTCATGTCCAATAAGATGCTGGATTATCCTGAAAACGGCATTTCAACCTCAGAGCTCAGTGGTAATTGCTTTTTTTACAGCAATGTCCGGTTAGCTAATTGCAGCAATCGCTATAATCCCGGCTTAACCCCTCACCCGGCCTTCGGCCACCCTCTCCCGCGGGGCGAGGGTTTCAAAAATGTCCCTTCTCCCCAAGGGAGAAGGTGCCCCGCAGGGGCGGATGAGGGGGGGGTATCGCATGATGCAAAAACTTAACCGGACAAAGCTGCTTTTTTTTAGGATTATTGTGGTAATTGCGGGGGTGACGGAATTCGTATCGGCGACAATCCGGACTACTTTAATGCCGCCGAAACATTCCCTGTGGATTTGGGGAGTTTTCGTCCCGAAGGGACTGAATGGCATAAACCCGGCGCTGAACCGCCGGGTTTATGGTTTAAATTTCCGGAAAAAGATGGACAGTCATGAAAAGGGTTATGCGGCGCCTGTCAAGACAGGTATCACTCCTGACTCCCGGAGGGCCTGTCCAGCATCTCGCGTACCTTGGATGCCAGACTATCGGCGGAAAACGGCTTCTGGATGAAATCAATCCCTTCATTCAGCATGCCCACCCGGGAAATGACATCAGCGGTATAGCCCGACATGTACAGGCATCTGAGACCCGGGTTTGAGGACCGAAGCTTATCCACAAGCTCGCGGCCGTTCATGGCGGGCATTACCACGTCCGTCACCAGCAGATCTATACCTCCGCCGCGCTCCCTTGCCATCCGGATCGCCTCGCCGGGTGTTCCAGCCGTGAGCACCGCGTAGCCGAAGCTCTCCAGGATGGCCTGCGCGATATCCAGGATCGCCGCTTCGTCTTCCACCAGGAGGATGGTTTCATGCCCGCGCCTGACGGCCTCCCGGACGTCCGATTCGCAAGCCGTAGACTCATCGCCGTGCCTTCGCAGATATATCCTGAAGGTCGTCCCATGCCCCTTTTCGCTGTAGACGTTTATGAAACCGTCATTCTGCTTCACTATGCCGTAGACCGTAGCCAGGCCCAGGCCGGTTCCCTTGCCCAGTTCCTTGGTGGTGAAGAAGGGCTCGAATATCATCTCCAGGGTTTCCTTGTCCATGCCGCAGCCGTCGTCGCTGACCGCCAGGAGCACGAATTCGCCAGGGACGAAACCCTTGTGGAGGGAGCAGTAGGCATCGTCGAACACCACGTTTGACGTTTCGATGACTATAGTCCCGACGCCGGTTATGGCGTCGCGGGCGTTTACGCACAGATTCGCCAGGATCTGGTCCAGCTGGGAGGGGTCCGCGAAGATAGGCCACACCCCCCTGCCCGGCTTCCAGACAAGATCGATGTCCTCGCCCAGAAGCCGCCTCAGCATCTTGAGCATCCCTTCCAGTGTCCCGTTCAGGTCCAGGGCCCTGGGCGCGATAGCCTGCTTGCGGGCGAAGGCAAGCAGTTGCCTTATCAGCTCCGCTGAACGCTCACCTGCCTTGAGTATCTCCTGGAACCTGGAATAAAGGGGCTCGGACGGGTCAAGGCGCGCGAGGGCCATATCCGTCTGGCCGATGATCACGGTCAGCATGTTGTTGAAGTCATGGGCCACGCCACCCGCCAGCCGGCCCACGGATTCCATTTTCCGGGCCTGGGCCAGTTGCTCTTCGAGCCTGCGTTGTTCCTCCTGTGCCCGCTTGCTCTCGCTGATATCCTCGACGGTCTCCATGGCGTAGATAATCTCTCCGTCAACCCCGCGAATGCTCACGGCGGTAAAGAAGAGCCACTTCCCGTCCGGGCCGAGATTGGGGAAAAATCCGGTCCCTTCATAGGCGCCTTCCACAAGTTTCGATTTTTTATACCCCTCGCCGTACCATCGGGCAATGGCCTCTGAATCATCGTCCAGCGCCAGATCAGCCAGAGAGGGCCGCTCTTCGTTGTGGAAGATAAAGGAATGGCGATCTCGTTCCTATCACGCGGGACGCCTCGACCCCGGTAATTCTCTCCAGGGCCTTGTTCCAGTAGACCACCCGGTGGTCCCGGTCAATGACGAACTGGCCGATGGGGGAACCGTTCACGATTGCCTTCAGTTTCCGCTCGTTGTTCAGGAGCTCGGCCTCATCCTGCTTGCGTTTTGTAATGTCGCGGATGTTTTCCGACACCATCGCGACATTACCCGCGTCGTCAAGGATGGGAAAGGCGCGGATCTCCACATGACCGATCCTGGGGTTGTACTTCTCGTAGGTGACGGCGGCGCCAGTCCGGAACACCTCATCCACATGGCAGTATTCACAAGGTTCTTTCCTGTTGTAATACACCTCGTAGCAGACCGGATGGCCGATTCTCAGCTCTTCGGGCACATAATCGTACCCTCCGTGCCAATTGGACAGGAGAATCCTGTGGTCCCGGCCGATAAACGCGATCTGGTCGGGAATGGTCTTGAAGACCTTCAGAAGGATGTCTTCCGCACCCTCCAGTTTGTCCCGCGCGGATTCCCCGCTCCTCCCGGAGGTCCCCAGCTCCGCGATCCTTTCCTTCAGGAACCTGATCTCTTCAATCAAGCGTCTTCTGTTTTTTCCCTGCTTTCGCATAATGACTCCCGGAAAGAATGACGGCCCCAAGAAAAGGCCGCCTTCCCGCCCGTCAGGAAGAAATAAGATCCATGTCCGGCGCAACAGGACAGGCTGTAACAATTCTATCAAAGGATCGAGGGATTGAAACCGGACGCCGGCGGCAAGACAGCGGATAAACCGGTATTTCAGCCCGCTACCGGGAGATTCCGAGGCTTTCCAGAAAGGCCTTGCTGTTCCAGGGGCGGCCGAGAAATATTTCGACGGATTCGTTCACGTCCCTGGAATTTCCCGTCTGGTATACCTCCTTGCGGAGCCTTAGCCCCAAAACGGCATCCATGAAGCCGTCGGGCGAGGCCCTGAAAAGCGAGGCGATGTCCGCTGAAATCACCTTCGCCCAGGCGTAACCGTAATATCCCGCGTCATAGCCTCCGAAGAGGTGCGCGAAGGCGGTAATCATGGAACTCTTCTCTGGAAAGGGAAGGTAGTTGTCGGACATGACCCGGTTGGTATAGGCGACGATGTCCAGGTCCGCATCGGGGTCGATCTCCGTATGAAGGAGCAGATCCATTTTTCCGTAGGCGAGTTGTTTCCGGTAGAAATGGGCGATGCAGGCCTTTTGGGCCTCGTCAATCCTGGCCGCCATATCAGCGGGAAGCCGGTCCGAGGGATCCTGGTAGTTCACGGCGAAGCGCTCGAGCACCCTTTTGTCGGTGATCCAGTATTCCAGATTCTGGGAGGGGACCTCGACGAAATCTCCGGGGACCGATGTGCCCGAGAACGCGGAATACCCGGCGGTGGTGGTAAGTTCATGCAGGGCGTGGCCGAATTCGTGAAACAGGGTCGTCACGTCATCATAAGCCAGAAGAGCCGGTCTTTCCGGCGTTGGTTCCGGAAAATTGCAGACTAGGGCGGCTACCGGCCTCTGATAGACCCCTCCCGCGAGACGCTTGCCACTGACAATGGGAAACATGGCGAAATGACCGTACTTTCCCTGTTCGGTCCTGGGAAACATATCCAGATAGAGATAGCCGAGGACCTCACCCGAGGCTGCGTCGGAAATACGGACGAGCTGCACCTTGGGAGACCATACCCAGGGAGGAGTAACGAACTGGATTTTAAGGCTGAAGACCTTTTCGAATACGCGGAACATCCCGTCCAGGACGGTCTCATAGCGGAAGTATTTCCGAAGAGATTCCATGTCCAGGGAATAAGCGGTTTTCTCCAGTATCCTTTGGTAGTAAGCCACGTCCCACGCCTCCAGGCGGGCGCCCCGGTTTCCGGTCTCGTTTTCCTTGAGCCGGCGCAGGAGCTCGCTTTCGGCGCGGAACTTCGGTTCCAGGTCATCAATAAGCCCCTGCACGAAATCCATGGCCCGTTGCCCGGTGGCGGCCATCCTGGTTTGCGTCACATGGTCCGCCCATGAAGCAAAACCCAGAAGCCGCGCTGCTTTTGCCCTTTTTTTGACCACATCGGCCATCAGAGCCTTGTTGGCATCCGCGGCCATGGAATTGGCCGCCTCGAAGACCGCCTTGCGGGCTTCCCCGTCAGGGCAGAACTCCAAGAACAGGGCGTATTTGTACGTTATCCCAACAGGGATCAGGTAATTGCCCCTGGAATCGCGGGCATATTCGGACAGAATTGTTTCCGGGATTCCCCTGGCCCGGCTCTCTGTTACCGCGACGACATCACCGGCTGCTTCGTTGATGTTGCGCTGGATATCCGTCGTCTGTCGCGAAATCTCCTTTTGCAGGGCCAGAACCCGCTGCCGCGTCTCGGGAGGCAGATGCAAGCCGTTGCGCGTGAACTCGCGGAGGGTAATATCCAGAAGACGTATTTCCTCTCCCTCCAGCTTGGGATTGGCGTCGGCATAGGCCCGCAGAACCGCATACAGGTCCTGCCGGGCGAACACATCTATGATCCATTCGTCCAGCAGGACCTGGGAGTCAACCGCCTTGTTTCTCACGTTTTCGTCAGGAGAGACATTGGCCAGCAGGTTCATCCTCTGGGAGGTGTTCCTTATGAGATAACCGGCGTCATCAAGGGCCGCCACGCAGTTGGTGAATGTAGCCTCGCCCGGCTTGAGGGCCACGATTCCCGCCACAATGGCATCCGCCTTCCTTAAGGCCCCCGCCGTTGCCGCCGCTATCTCTCCGGCGCTTTTCTCGAACTCCGGCAGAGTGGCGACACTGGACGGGGTGGCGGGTGAATCCCCGGAACCTCCGCAAGACGTCAAGAGCGTCAGGACCGTCACTCCCAGCAGCAGAAGACGGATTATCCGTCCTATTTCCCTTTTGCGCGGCAACGCAAGATCCTTTCCAGATGCATTCACTTAGAATCCTCCTTATATCTTCGCGGTCCTGCCGGTCACCGGAGGGCGTGCCAGGAACGGGGCAAGTCGAACTGAATTGTCGCGAAAAAAAGCCGTCACTTCGCGCTTCCGGAAAAGAATTCTCTTTTTTCCTCTTTGTCCAGGCTGCACCGGATCAGTTTCACGCTCTTGGGCCGGCCGAAAAAGATATCCTTGGTGTTGAGGAAACCTCCCCCTTTCAGGACAACTGAATCCGACGGTTTGTCGTACATTATGACCCTGGGAAAGAAATTCCCGACATTCATGAAGGAATGCTGTCTTTCAGCGGCGAGCAGGACCTCTTCCGGCAGGGGGAGGAAGCCTTTTTCATCGGAACTCAAAGGCCCGTAAGGTCCCAGCCTTTCCATTTCCCCAACCTTTCGCGTGACGCCGACGACCTTCATCATGTTTTTTGATACCGGAATGCTGAAGGTGCCGTATGGCCTCATCTTTTCCGGTTCGCCGACCTCACGGTTGACATCAACGATTAACATGATGTTTTTCGATATAGCGGGAGAACCATCGGGCAATAAAACCGTTACGCCCTTCTTGTTTTCGACCTTCTTTTCCGGGGCGGGGCGCGCGTCCAGCGCCCCGACCGGCCGGGCAAGGGCAACCAGTGTTAAGGCAACAGCCAGTGCGGCCGCCATACCGGACATGTAATTTTTTCTCAAAACTTTCTCCTCCTTTTGCTTGCTCATCTGTAACTATTCAGCACCTGTAACGATTTTTCAACACCGGCATCATATCAGCCACGCGGAAACCCCGCAACGGGATTTGCGCCACGAAGCGAGACTGTACCTCCACGCAGAGCGGCCGGTATTATCAGCTCCGGCCCGACGAAAATCAGCGTCCCTGCCAGTCGGGCGGGCGCTTTTCCAGGAATGCCCGGACCCCTTCCCGGGCATCCCGCGTTGCGCACAGGGCGGCGAAAAGGTCGTCCATGCTGTTGAGCCCCTCGTCATAGCAGGGATTGTCCAGCAGACGGTTGATCCCTTCCTTGCCGACGGCCAGGGCGAGCGGGCTCTTTTTCGCAAGGGTTTCCGCAAGATGGCGGGCGCTCGGCTGCAACTGGTCGTCGGCCGTCACCTGGTTCACCAGACCGAGCCGCATGGCTTTTTCCGCGCCGAACATCTCACCGGTCAGGACCAGTTCAAGGGTCTTTTTACGCCCCAGGATCCGCATCATGGGCGCGGCCGGGCCCAGACAGATAAGCCCCACATTGATGGCGGTGGTACCGAACACGGCGCTCTCGGAGGCAATGGTGAAATCGGCGGCGAATGCCAGGCCCGCGCCGTTGGCCAGCGCATAGCCCTGCACGACGGCGATGGTTATGGTCTTCATCCGCCAAAGCGTATGGTAGAAAGCGTCGATGCGGTACAGAAAATCACGATACTCCATCTGATTTTTTTCATCAAACTGATCAAGGGCGATTCCGGTGCAGAAATTGTTTCCGGCGGCTTCAATCATGACAACAAGAACCTCCGGATCGTGTTCGAAGGCCCACAGCGCGGAATCCAGCTGTTCGGCCAGTTCCGGCGTAAATGTGTTCATGTCCTTGGGGCGGTTGAGGCGGATGGTGGCGATACGGCCTTCTTTGCGGGTGACAACGGCTGGTTCACTCATGAAAAATTTCCTCCCTACCGCCTGATGATATCCAGCGGGCCTCCAGGTGGCGGTTGTCTACTGAAGGCCCGCGTTCTAATCTCCAAAAACCCCAAAACAAGTCCCGTTGCGGAAATGATACGCGCAATCCGGATATGAGGCGAGAATAGCAGGTTTTTATCTGGCGGCAAACCGGCCTGCCGGGATTCTCTTCCGCAACCACCCGGGCATTGCCTTACCGCCATATCCCGGATTCAATCTTATGCCGCGCTTGCATTCCCGTGACGGGTGGCATAAGCTTTGAGAACCGTCCGTTAAAAATCTTCTCTTACGGAACCATGAAACCGCATGCTTCCGGAAGCCGGGGCTTTTCCCGTTCAATCCATAAAGGGGTTTTCTGGAGAATATGCAAGTGGAAATGTCAACGGAAGATACAAAAAGACTGAGATACGCCAAGGGGCTTCTCGAAAATCCCGGTCTGGCCGCGAAAATAACCAGCGTAATCGGCAGGCCCATCGAAAGGGTGTTTGACAATCTCCCGGCAAAGTGGTCCGGCGCCCTCGAGAAGATTACCCACCACTCCCTGACTCAGGCGCTGGATGTCGCCGTAAGAACCATGGACGACGACACCGTCAGACCGTCGCAAAACACCTTCCACAAATTTCTCGTCACGCTCTCCGGCGGTGTGGGCGGCGCCTTCGGGCTTCCCGCCCTGGCGGTCGAGCTGCCCGTCACAACCGTCATCATGCTTCGTTCCATTGCCGATAACGCCCGCCACGAAGGAGAAGACATACGCAGCGTTGACACGAAACTGGCCTGCCTCTCGGTTTTTGCCCTGGGAGGAAGTTCCGGGAAAGATGACGGCGCGGAAAGCGGCTACTACGCAATCAGGGCGCTCCTTGCAAAAAAACTTACGCAAACGGCCAGATTCATAGTTGAAAAGGGCATCGCCGAAGAAAGCGCGCCTGCGCTGGTCAGGCTTATCTCGACCATCGGCTCTCGATTCGGGATCACCGTCTCACAGAAGGCGGCGGCATCGGCCGTACCCGTTATCGGCGCCGCCGGCGGCGCACTGATAAATTCCCTGTTTATGGATCACTTCCAGAACATGGCCAGGGGCCACTTTATCATGCGGCGCCTGGAACGAAAGTACGGAGACGAGACCGTCCGGCGGATGTACGCCGAAACCCCGGCGGGACTGACTTGAGGTGTAACGGATAAAGGCGGAAAGTAGAGACTGGCCATGTTGAGCCCAAATAAATGGAATGCTGAAAAGCCCGCCCCGTGAGAAGCAGACTCGCGGGGCGGGCTTTTTTGTCCGACGGGCGTTTTGGCCCTTTGTTTTTATTATGGGTGAATCGGGGATCTATCTGAGGGAAGGCGAATATTACCGGTTGACACACTTGCGCGACAAATGATATTAATGTTTTCAGTTTTTATTAGAGAATCTTCTTCATTTAATAAAAATTATTTGCCGCTTGCGGAAAGCGCCCACTCCCGCCTCTTCAGGGGAGTGGGCCGGAGAAAGCATGAACATTCAGAGACCGCTTTTCTGGCATTCGGGGATTGCGTTCCGTTCGCTGCACATGCAGAGCGTCGATCGGGCATACCAGAGCCTTCTCATTCCTTATCAGCGCTTCATGACCCCATATTTCCGGGGGGTGTGGGACCTGGAGGTGGACGAGGGGGCGCTCAGGACCGGAATATTCCATCTGGTAAAGGGGAATTTCATCTTCGGTGACGGAACACATGCGGCCATTCCCGGCAATGCCGTTGTCAATCCCCGCTCATTCAGATCGGACCGGGCGGAAGAGGGCAGGCCCTTTCCGGTCTATCTGGGGGTAAGGAGCTGGAGCGACAGCGACGCCAACGTAACCGTCCTGCCATCGCTAACGGAGACTTCCACTGCTTCCACCAGATTTATCTCCACCGCCGACCCGGAGGAGGTCAAAGACCTCCATACCGGCGGACCGGAAGGTTTCATCAGGAAACTCCATCTGTCCCTGAAGCTGTTCTGGGAGTCCGAACGCCACGAGAAGGGGGACTATCAATTCATTCCCATCGCCCGGGTGGAGAAATTCGGTTCCGAGCTCAGGCTTTCCGGAGATTTCATACCACCCTGCCTTTCCTGCTCGGCATCCCAAACACTGTTGAAACTCGTTCTGGAGATACGGGATCAATTGACGGCCCGGGCCTACCAGCTGGAGGAACACAAGAGCAGGCGAGGGGTCCAGACCGCGGAATTCGGCTCCAGGGACATGGTCTATTTCCTGGCTCTGAGGTCCATCAACCGCTACGTTCCCCTGCTGGTCCATTACACGAAAGCCGAGTTTGCCCATCCGTGGGAGGTATTCGGCGCGCTGCGGCAGCTGATCGGAGAGCTCACCTCGTTTTCCGAGGAAGTGAGTGTCCTGGGGGAAATGAAGAGCAAGGGCAAAGACGGGATTATTCCCGACTACGACCACGATGACATCTGGTCGTGTTTCTCCGCGGCCCAGGATATGATATCCCACCTGCTCGACCAGATCACCGCCGGTCCCGAGTACGTGATCCGCCTGGTCAGCGACGGAACCTGTTTCGTCGCCGAACTGAAACCCGCCATCTTCGAGGGACGCAATCGCTACTATCTGGCGGTCAAGACCGACGAAGATCCCAAGGTCGTGCTTCAGACCCTGGTAGACATCGCCAAGCTCAGCTCTCTGGACTACGTGCGCACCCTGGTCACCCAGGCGCTGCCCGGCATCGACCTGGAGTATCTGCAGGTTCCTCCCCAGGAGCTTCCCCGCCGCGCCCACACCCACTACTTCATCATCAACCATCACCACGACCAATGGCAGGGGGTGGAACGAAACCGCTCCCTGGCCCTTTACTGGCACAACGCGCCGGATGACGCCGAGTTGGAGCTGATGGTAGCGGGGAGATAGCGCAAGCGTCATGTCCGGACGTCATTATCACAGGGAACTGGTCCGGTTGAGGGAAGATTCGAGAGAGTTTGCCCCGGCCTGGCCGGAAACCTCTCCTCTGATACGCGACCTGCTCGAGCGGGGGCATGAATTCAGCTTCCCCCAGGTCATGCGCCTGGCGCGCGCCTGCCTCGGGCCGGACGCCCTGGAGCGGAACCGGGTGCGGGTGCGTCCCGAACTCTCCCTCGCCTTTCCCGCCGCCGATGTGGACCGGGTGGAGATAAGCGACGACGGCGGACTTCTGGTCAGCGCCAACTTCGGAGGGCTGTACGGCGTCGACTCCCCCTTGCCCACCTTCGAGACCGAAGACCTGTTCGACGACCAGTGCGACGACAGAACGGCGGCGAGGGACTTTCTCGACATCATCCACCAGCGGCTCTACTACCTCTACGGCGCCTGCTGGAGCAAGTACCGGACCCTCATCCGGATCGTGGAGGAAAGGGACCCGGCGGAGATCCGCAGGGCCTGGTGCCTCATCGGCATGGGAGAAGGGGAACTGGCGGAACTCGCTCCCGACTCCTTTCCCTTCCTCCGCTACAGCGGCCTCTTCGCCCGGCTCACCCGACCCGTCTCCGCCCTGGAGGCCATGCTCAAGGACGCCCTCGGGATTGAAGACATCGAAATCCTTCAGTGCCAAAGGCGCGTGGTTCCCATCCCCGAAGAACAGCGGATGCGTCTCGACAGCGGCAATAACACCCTGGACGTGGACGCGGTCCTGGGACCGGACGTGGAAGACTGGATGGGAAAGATGATCATCAAGGCGGGTCCCCTTGACTGGGAGCAGTACACCGCGCTTCTGCCGGGCGCTTCCCTCTACAACCTGATGGCCATGCTGGTCCACCTCTACCTGCCTCACCCCCTGGCGCTGGAGCTGGAACTGGTCCTGGCCGAGGGAGAGGCGCCTCCCTTTGTCATGGACAACCCGGAATTCAGGCTCGACTACACCATCTTCCTCTTCGATGACATCATGCCCGAGACCGGCGTCCGCTTTCCCCTTGCAGCGCCGGCGCTGCGCAACCCTCACCATGAGCCCGACTACGAATCATACTCCGAAGAGGGTAGGGACTCTCCGTTCATCGCCGCCTACCGGAAGGAACTGGCGCATCTCCGGGAACTGGCCGCGGAATTCGGCCGGGAGCGCCCGGAAATAGCCCCTCTGGTGAGCGGCCCCATGGCCGACGCAAGCGTCGAACGGGTCCTGGAAGGAACGGCCTTTCTCTGCGCCCTGCTCCGGATGAAGGTGGACGACGACCTCCCAGAGATCATCCACGAGGTGACGCGCAACACCCAGCCCCAACACCTCCGCCCGATTCCCGCAACAACCATCATCGCCTTCACCCCCAAGCCCAACCGCACGGAAACCCACCTCATCCCCGCCGGGACCGAAGTCGCCTCAATCCCCATCGACGGGACCTCCTGCCGCTTCACCACCGTCTGCCCCGTGGAGCTGCATCCCCTCGCGCTGCTTGACGCCTCGTACTCCCAGCCTCCGGGCAAGCCGGCCATGATAACCCTCGCCCTGGAGCTCAAGGGGATGCGCCTTGCCGACTGGGCGCCGGAACGGGTGCGCTTCTTCCTCTCGGGGGAGTTCGCCCGGGCCGCCGACCTGTATCTGCTCCTCAGCCGCTACCTGAGAAGGATCGTCATCACCGCTGAGGAAGAAGGCGCGCCCGCCGTGCTGGAGCCGACCTGCCTGCAACCGGTCGGCTTTGGCGACGATGAGAGGCTGTTCCCGGCCTCGCGGCGGGAGGCGTCCGGCTTTCACTGCGTCAGGGAATACGCCGTCCTGCCGGAGAAGTTTCTCTTCCTGGACCTCACCGGCTGGGACAACTGGCGAAACCGGGGAGAAGGCGCCAGGTTCGAGGTCCGGTTCGAGGTCGAGCGGCCGCCGTTTACGTTGGACATGGTCACAAAAGAGGACTTCACCCTCTTTGCCGCGCCGTCGGTGAACGTCTTTCCGCACAAGGCGAGGCCGATAATTCTCCGCGATGAAGAAACCAACTATCCGGTCATCCCGGAGGGCAAACCCGGGCATTATGAGGTCTATTCCATCGAAAGGGTTACGGGAATTTCTGAAGGGTTGGTGGAAAAAGTTACGTTTGTGACATCCGGTTCATATGGTTTGAGCGCTGCTCCGAATCCCTCCTACCACGAGATGCGAAGTGAATCTGTGTACGGTTATGAAGCATCCATCTCGGTGAAGCTTCCACAGAAAGCGCCAAAAGGAGTTCCGCGGCGCATCAACTCCCTTTCCGCGGAACTGCTGTGCACCAACGGACTGCTGCCGGAAAGGCTTCGTGTCGGGGACATCAGTGAACATAGCCGGGTATCCCTGAATTTCGTAACCTTCACCAATTGCAAGAAGGTTACCCGCTCACTGTTCGATTATCCCGGAGACAACCGCCTCTGGAGGTTGTTTGGAATGCAGTTCATCAACCTCAAGCTGCTGACAACGGTAAGCCTTCGCGCCGCGCTGAGGCTGCATTATGTCTCGGACGGCCAGGACAGGCGCACGGCGGAGCACAATGATCGGCATGTGGAGGGGATACAAGGACTTCATGTTGAAGCCTGCGACCGGATTGTGCAACAGGTCATGAAGCGGGGCTGGACCATAAGAATTATGCTGAACCCCGAGAGTTACTGTTCTCCGGGAGACATGTACATGTTCGGCTCGATGCTCGACCATTTCCTGAGAGGGTTTGTCTCCGAAGCGTACTTCTCCAGGACCATTATTGAAGATGTGCGGGGCGGCGTTGAGTATGCGTGGCCTGCGAAGATGGGGAGAAGGGTTTTGGTGTGAAGGATTATAACAAATTCACCTACCAATAATGCTGTTGAACGGCATGCGAATACCTCTGAAATCGAGAAGGAGATTTCTTATGGGCGGATTATCACGCCGTGAATATGAGCAATGCAAGGCTGATGCAAAAAAGCGGATATGGGATTTTAAGCTCAGGCACTCTCTCAAAACTAAGCATCCAGATAACCAGCCTGTTCCCGGTTTTCCCAATTTACTTTCGCTGAATATAGCAAAAGAATTGGTAGATAGAGTGAATCAACCCAAAAGTATTGATCAGGGCGACTCAAGTCTTTGCGGCGCCGCGTCGGTCATGTTCTGCTGGCTGAGTAAGCGTCCTGACCTGTATGTTCAATATGTGATCAATGTGTGTGAGACAGGCGTCGGCAAAATGGGCGATCTGAGTGTAAGGCCTGGAACTGATAATAGAAACTATAAAAATCAGAGATATGACGAAAAACTTGAAGCCAATGTAATAAC